>NZ_JBQKDD010000011.1:0-58694 GCF_052122015.1 Collinsella sp. LCP19S3_A6 | reverse complement strand
CTCAGCTCCGCACCCTTGCGGGTTCGGATCCCTCCGCATGCCCACAAGAAAGCGCCCCGGGCTGATGAAAGCCCGGGGCGCTCAGTTACCTTGGCTGGGACGGAGGGATTCCGCGTCCGCCTTCCGGCGGCCGCGCCCCGCTGCGTCGCTCCGCTCCTTGCGTGCTGCGCTGGAAAACGCTTCGCGTTTCCTCAGCTCCGCACCCTTGCGGGTTCGGATCCCTCCGCATGCCCACAAGAAAGCGCCCCGGGCTGATGAAAGCCCGGGGCGCTCAGTTACCTTGGCTGGGACGGAGGGATTCGAACCCCCAACAGCCGGCACCAAAAACCGGAGTTCTACCGTTGAACTACGTCCCAATGTGTGGTGCTGCCCAAAAGCAGCTCGTCTAGTTTACCTAATCTGCGAGGGCATCGCAAACGCCATCGAGCAGGCGTATGGCGAGTGTCTGGGCGTCGCTTGCGGTGAAGGTTCCGTTGTAGCGCGTCATGCCCGTGAGCTCAATGCGGATACGTGCAGGCTTTTGTCGCGCGGCGATATTGGCAGTGCGGATGCGCTGCGCCAGGTTGTGACATTCGGCAAGGGCGATCGTGGCGCGCGGCGCTGCATCTGCGGGCAGCTCATCGCTTGCGATCTCGAGTACCAGGTCCACGTCGGTCGGAACCTCGGAATCGCAAAGCATCATGCCGCTGTTGTCGGTCGTCGCCGTGGCGATGTTCCACATGCGCGATGCAACGCTGCGTGCGATGGGGTCCTCACCGATAACGGCAATCTGGAAGCGCTCGAGCACGTTGGCGGCGCGGGCAAAGCCGATGCGCGACTCGGCCTCGGTAACCGAGGGTTTGCCCTCCCACACGTGATGCAGACGGTTGATATAGGCGTAGGTATCCTGGAATGCCATGCCGTCGGCAAACAGGCCGACATTTTCTTGGAACTGCTGCAAGGCCGCCTCGGTGTGCGGGCCAAAGTAGCCGTCGTCCTCACCGCAGGCAAAACCCAAAACGTTGAGTGCCCTCTGCAGGGCCCGAACGTCGGCACCATGGAAATTGGGCATGCGCAGATAAAGCGTGCGGTCGCCCAGCTTATACGAGGCGTCTACCAGGGCGCTCCAACAGGGGATATCGACGGCGTAGCCAGCGGCAAGGCCGCTGTCGAGCCTAAAGGTGCCAACGGCCTGCTCGGTGGTGGTGCCAAAGCGCTTATCGGCGACCTCGGCGTCATCGATTGTATAGCCGAGCTGCAGAAGGCGGGACTGGACGTCCTCGACGGCTGCTCCCTGCATGCCCGTTGTGATAGGTTCCATGAACGAACCCCTTTCGGCGTACCATTCGTACTATTTGAGCGTGTGTCGGATAGACAACGCAAAGGGTTGCATAAACATGCACTCAACAGTGTAGCAAGTTGTACCCAAATGCGCTGCTGACAGGTTTTATAACCCCCGCTAGTTAAGGCGCTCCACAAAGAAATCTGCCATGGAGTCGAACAGCTCGCGTGCATGCGGGTCGAGCTCGACACCTTCGATAGCGGCCTTGGCCTTGGCAGTCAGGTTGAGTGCGTAAGTGTGGGCGAAATCGACAGAGCCGGTCTGCTGGAAGATCTCCACGGCGCGTGCGAGTTGCACGGGGTCCTCGGTGCCCGAGGAAAGGATTGCCTCGACTTCGTCGTGATAACGCTCGTCTGACAGGGCATGCACGGCGACGAGCGTGCGCTTGCCCTCTGTGATATCGGTGCGGAAGTCCTTGTTGGCGGCCTCCTTGGTGCCAATAAGGTTGAGCAGATCATCTTGGATCTGAAAGGCAAGGCCCGTGTGCAGGCCAAAGGCGCGCAGCGCCTCAATCTGGTCTTCGCTGCCGCCACCGATAATGGCTCCGGCGGCAAGTGGCGTGGCTCCGCTGTAGTACGCGGTCTTGTGTGTCGCCATGTCCAGATAATCGTCGACCGAGATGTCAAAGCGCCCATCGCGGACCCAGCCCAGGTCGAGCGCCTGACCCTCGATGGTGCGAACGATCATCTCGGTGAGCTCGTGGAGCACGCGGAGCTTCACGTCTGCCTCGAGCGTGGGGTCGTCGAGAACCGTCTTGGTAACCATGGTGAGCGCTAGGTCGCCGCAGTTGATGGCAAGTCCCGTACCCTCGGTAAGGTGCATACAGGGCTTGCCGCGGCGCAGCTGGCCGTTGTCGGCGATGTCGTCATGGATAAGCGCTCCCGACTGAAAGTGCTCGATGGCCGCCGCCGCGCTTCGGGCGCTCTCAAAGCTGCCGCCTACCGCGGTGGCGGCGAGCATGCAGATGAGCGGGCGGTGGCGCTTGCCGGCATTGGCCGTAAATGCCGAGAGCGGGCCATACAGGTAGCGCTCGATATCGGCAGAGGTCGCCTGTCCGTCAAAGAACGTGGCCAGATAGTCGTTAATCTGGTCAAAATGCTGGGCTAAAAAGCTGGTAAACGGACTGGACACGGGTTCTCGCATTCTTTCTTAGGTAGCATCGTTGCGTTATGCAGACAACATATTGCCACATTAGGGCATCGAGCGCGGCGGTTGAAGACGATTGAGCCATGTTGTCGCAAATGCGGCAAGAGGCGCGGCTAGATAAGTCCAAAGTGCTCGAGCGCGGTGACGACGCCGTCGTGGTCGAAGCTGTCGGTGACGTAGTCGGCCTTTTCCTTGAGGAAGTCCGGCGCGTTGCCCATGGCGACGCCAACATCGACCGCCTCCATGAGGGCGATGTCGTTGCTTGCGTCGCCGATGCCGTACACAGTGCCGTGATCTGGCCCCAGGGCGTCAAGCACGGCCTTGATTCCGGCCCGTTTGGTGCATTCGCGAGGCGAGATTTCCGTGACCTCGAGTTCGAGCTCGTTGAGGCAGAGCAGAGGCCCAAGCTCTTCATCTTGGGCGATGCGGTTGGCGAGCGGTGTGGACATAAGAATTTTATAAGCGTTGTAGTGCTTGAGTTGCGTGACGGCGTCGCCCACGGTGCGCGCGTATCCGTACGTCTCGGGGGCATCTGCGCTCATGCGCACGACGCGATCGATGCCCTCAAAGCGAATGACCTCACCCGATTGTTCGAGATAGGGGGCGAGGCGCTGTAGCAGACCGGGGTTTATGGCCGCATTTCGTACGATGCGCCCCTCGAGTTCGGCGTAGCCGCCCGCGAGACATACGATGCCCGCCCACGGCAGCTCGAGCAGCTTGGGATGGATGCAGCTGAGGGTGCGCCCCGTGCAGATAAAGGCTTTGTTGCCGTTGGCGACAAACGTGCGAATTGCCTGTGCAACCGTTTCGTTGGGATAGGGGGAAAGGTCTCGCTCGCCCTCGGGGAGCTCTTGGGCAAGTTTGGGATCTTGCCAGGCAAGCGTACCGTCGATGTCGAAGAAGCAGATATTGCCATGCTTTTTGGCGTCATCGGCGGCATGAGAAAGCGGGGTGGCAAATGCAAAACCCGGTTCGAGTCCCATAGTCTGATCAAAGTGTTCTTTGACGCGGGGGACCGAGACGCCGATGATTACCTGGGCGGTCTTGCCGGTGACGATGAGGCCTTTGGCGCCCGCTGCGACAAAGGTTGCGTTGTCCGCGACGATAGAAGGGTCCGCGACTTCGACGCGCAGCCGCGTGGCGCAGTTGGTTGCGCCCACAATGTTGGAGACGCCGCCCAGAAGCGCCACAACCTGCTCGGCGAGCAGACGATCTTGTGATGCCTGGCAGTCGGAAGCGCCGGCTTCGGATAAGCGCTTTTCGTCAACGTCGTTTCCCGTCAAGCGCGAGAGCGCCGTGTTGCTGGCAATGTAGTCCTCGCGTCCCGGGGTTTTAAGGTCAAAGGTCAGGATAAGACCTCGAAAGCTCAGAAAGAAGATGACGCTAAAGACGAGTCCGATTCCGAGTGCCAAAAGGTAGGAGCCGGCATGCGTCCGCATGAGCGGGATAAAGTTGAAGGCAGCCATCTCCATAAGGCCACCCGAGAAGATGCCGACGACGCCAAAGAAGTTCATGGCCATGGCAAGGCAGGAGGATAGGACGGCGTAGAGCAAAAAGAGTCCGGGATAGGTGAACATAAAGAGAAACTCGAGCGGCTCGGTGACGCCGCAGACCATCGAGGCGACGATGGCGGGCAGAAGGATGGTCTTGAGGCTGGCACGGCGTTCGGGCTTGGCCGTGGTGTAGAACGCTACGGCGATGGCGGGAAGACCAAAGAGCTTGACCCAACCGGTGGCGGTGAAACCAGCCCAGGGCGCTAGCTCGTTGAGGGGGCGCGTGCTGTGCGAGAGGATGGGAAGCAAGTTGGTCCACGTGGCGTAGATGCCATCGGTAATAACCAGATTGTCGTAGTAGATTGGCATGTAGAGCAGGTGATGCAGCCCCACGGGCTCGAGTGCTCGCTCTAAAAACACAAAGGCGCCCACGCCGAAGGGACCGACGCCCGTAAGTGCATGGCGCAGTGTTTCGGTCATTGCGTATACGATGGGCACGATGGCGGCCGAGATAGCGGCAAGGGCGAATACGGCAAAAAAGCTAATGAGGTAGACCAACGAGGAGCCCGAGAAAGTACCGAGCCAATCGGGAACCTTGGCATCGTAGAAGCGGTCATGGATGGCGACGACGGTGGCCGATACCGCCAGCGGGCCGATAATGCCGGTGTCGAGCGTCTTGATGCCGTCGATGACGGTGATGCCGCTGGCGGAGGTCAAAGACGACGGGTACTTAAGTCCAAGGTTGTCACCGCTCAGCTTAATGATCTCGCTCAAAAAGAAGCAATAGGCAAAATAGGCCACGAGTGCCTCGAAGCAGCAGCGCGCCGGTTGCTTTTGGGCAAGGCCGATGGGCAGCGCTACGGCAAAAAGCAGTGGGAGGCGTTTAAAGACCGTCCACGAGCCGCGCTGGATGATAGCCCAAAAAATATACCAAGGGGTTCCGTATACGGCGAGGTCGCCGACGATGTCCGCAGACGTTGCGAGGGCGGAGACGCCGACTATAAGGCCCGATATGGAAAACAGCATGGCGGGCGCGAACATTGCCCCGCCAAAGCGTTGGATTTTCTGCAGCATAATATGCCTTCCGGATGCAACATGCTGTGCGAGCAAGAACGTTTAAACAATGAACTCATTGTAGAGGACTGGCTGCTTGCCGCATTGACGGTTTTGATTCGGTCCGATTTGGGTGCCGGGGGAACCGTCGACGGTAAATAATCCGTGCTTTGCCGATAGACGGTTTAAACAACCCCAAGAAATGCTATCGTGCCTAGCCATACATATTCATTAGAGGTGAAGCCATGCCAAAAGCGATTTACGAAGGAATCTACCGCGAGATCCGTTCGCGCATCATTAACGGGACCTATGCGTTTCAGGAGATGCTGCCAACCGAAGCCGAGCTGACCGCAGAGTTCGACTGCACGCGCAATACCGTCCGCCGCGCCTTGAGCATGCTGGCCGACGAGATGTTTGTGCAGCCCATACACGGCAAGGGCGTGCGCGTTATTTGGCTCAAGGGCGAAACCGACATGTTGGGCGCACTCGAGGAAGTCGAGTCGTTTGGCGAATTTGCAAAGCGCAACAATGCCGTTGCATCGACGGACGTTAAGTCCTTTGAACATCTGGTCTGCACCGAGCAGCTCTCTCGTCGCCTGGGCTTTAAGGTGGGCGAGGAGCTGATTCGCGTAGTGCGTGTCCGAAGCCTCAACGGCAGCGCGCGCCAAGTGGACCATGGCTACTTTTTGGAGTCGATTGCCAAGGGTCTGACCCCCGAGATCGCGGCAGAATCTATCTACGACTATCTGGAGCACAAGCGCGGCATCAAAGTGATGGCGAGTCGCCGTACGGTGAGTGTCGAGCTCGCCAACGATGAAGACTGCAGCTATCTTGACCTCGGCAAATACAACTGCGTTGCCGTCATGGAGAGTCAGTCGTACACCTCGGACGGCATCTTGTTTGAGGTGACGCATGCTCGCACACACCCCGAGATCTTCCATTACCGCATCAATTCCAAGCGATAGGTAACAGACGCATAAGCTTGCGTTTCGATATGAAGCGCCCCGTGCAGTCGATGGGATATCGGCCGCACGGGGCGCTTTAATTGTTTAGACAATATTTGTCAAGTACGAATGTATCAGGAACCGTTCACCGAAGTTTTTCTACCGCTCTAACAATACTTGTTCAAACAACTAGCCAAATAGCGTATTGTACAAATCAGAAAAAGGGGCAAAGTCCCCGAACCAATCTCCGAAGGCGGCGGCAAAGGGTGCCGCCACGGTCTTTGGCCTAGGTCTCATGGGCTGCGGTGGCTCCGCCGGCTCCGGCTCCTCTGCTTCTGGTGACGCTGCCGAGGTCTACTTCCTCCAATTCAAGCCCGAGGTCGACAAGGAGTGGAAGGAGATCGCCAAGGCATACAAGGAGGAGAAGGGCGTCGAGGTCAAGATCGTGACCGCCGCCTCTAACACCTACGAGGAGAAGCTCAAGTCCGAGATGTCCAAGAGCTCCGCTCCGACCCTGTTCCAGGTCAACGGCCCCACCGGTCTTAAGAACTGGAAGGACTACTGCGCCGACCTGTCCGATACCAAGGTCCGCGGTGAGCTTGTCGACGACTCCCTGGCTCTGCAGTCCGACGGCAAGGATCTAGGTATCGACTGGGTCCAGGAGAGCTACGGCATCATTTACAACAAGGAGCTCCTCGAGAAGGCTGGCTACAAGGCCGAGGATATCAACTCCTTCGACAAGTTGAAGGCTTGCGCCGATGACATTCAGGCCCGCAAGGACGAGCTTGGCGTTGACGGTGCCTTCACTTCCGCCGGCATGGATGACTCCTCCAGCTGGCGCTACACCACCCACCTCGCCAACCTCCCGCTCTACTACGAGTTCGAGAAGGAGCACAACCAGGAGGATGACGAGATTAAGGGCGAGTATCTCGACAACTTTAAGCAGATCTTCGACCTGTACATCACCGACTCCACCTGCGATCCTTCGCAGCTTGCCTCCAAGACCGGCGACGACGCCTCCAATGAGTTCGCAACCGGCAAGGCCGTCTTCTATCCTTCTTGTTGTGGGGTCGGCCTGCCGATGGGTGTGCAGTCCGCCTCCGATGTTCTGATTCGATACACCTATTGTATACATGTTGTTTAAACATGTATAGGCAAGATAAAAAAGTTGGTCGATTTTCGGCGAATGGTTACATGCCATGAAAAAGCCCCGGTCTCACATCGTGAGATCGGGGCAAGAACGGTATGTAGGTTTTTGCTACTCGGCGTCGGCGAAGCCGTTGGGGTTGTGGCTCTGCCAGTTCCAGCTATCGCGGCACATGTCCGCGATGTCGTACTGTGCCTTCCAACCCATCATGCGCTCGGCCTTGGAAGCGTCGCACCAGTTGGCGGCGATGTCGCCGGCGCGGCGCTCGCGAATCACGTAGGGCAGCTCTTTGCCACAGGCCTTGGAGAAGGCTGCGACAACCTCGAGCACCGAAGTGCCGGTGCCGGTGCCCAGGTTGAAGATCTCGACGCCGGTCTTGCCGTTCATCCAGTTGAGAGCGGCCACATGGCCCGATGCCAGGTCACACACGTGGATGTAGTCGCGCACACCGGTGCCGTCGGGGGTGGGGTAGTCGTTGCCAAAGACCTGAACGGCTTCGAGCTTGCCCACGGCAACCTGCGCGACATAAGGCACCAGGTTGTTGGGGATGCCCTTGGGGTCCTCGCCGATCAGGCCCGACGGATGGGCGCCGATGGGATTGAAGTAGCGGAGCAGCACAACGTCCCACTCGGGATCGGCGGTGTGAACGTCCATAAGGATCTGCTCAATCATCCACTTGGTCCAGCCATAGGGGTTGGTCGCAGGCTTCTTGGGGTCTTCCTCGGTGACGGGCGGGTTATCCGGATCGCCGTAGACGGTCGAGGAGCTCGAGAAGATGATGGACTTGCAGCCATGGTTGCGCATAACGTCGACGAGCACCAGGGTGTTCTCGATGTTGTTGTGGTAGTACTCGACGGGCTTGCTCACCGACTCGCCGACGGCCTTAAAGCCGGCGAAGTGGATGACGCGGTCGATCTGATGGGTATCGAAGATCTTGTTCATGGCATCGCGGTCGAGCACGTTGGCCTCGTAGAAGGTGAGGTTCTTGGCGGCCTTGTCGCCCACGATGGTCTTGACACGGTCGACGGCGACGGCGCTGGAGTTGGAGAGGTCGTCGACGATGACGACCTGGTAGCCACCCTCGAGCAGCTGAACGACGGTGTGCGAGCCGATAAAGCCGGCGCCACCGGTTACGAGGACGCAGGTGTCTTTGGGGTCGAGTGCTTTGGACATGTAGTCTCCTATCGAATCAGGAACACTTCCTGAGGGAGTATAGCGCAGGCAGGGGCACCCAAAACGTGCAGGGCAGGAAAAGCAGACGAGCATGCTAACGTACTCATGGAAATGTTTGGCGTGGGCATAACCTTGACTTTGACGTTTGCATACGAGCCGCCGACCATGGGGTTTGCTGCCGTTCGTGGAAATCGTTGGGACGCGTCGGATGTACGCTAATATGTATGAGTTGAGCGACATATAAATAAACATGTAACGGAGTAGATATGTCACCAAACAGCGATTCCATCCTTTCCCAGGAGCTTTCGCGTCGCACTGCCCTCAAGGCCTTGTTCGGCGCCGCTTCTGCAGCCGTTCTTTTTGGTCTGCCCGCTCGCGCCCATGCTGCGGAGGCCACCAAGGAAACCACTGACAAGCTCAATGCGGCCCAGGCTCAGCTTGACGAGGTCCAGGCCCAGCTCGACAGCATCGCAAATGAATACGCGGCGCTGGCCAACAAGAACGCCCAGACCCTCAACGATATCGAGAGCGTACAGGGCCAGATTGACAGCACGCAGGCGCAGATTGACGAAAAGAAGGCCGAGCTCAAAAAGAAGCGCGGCGATCTTTCCGATCGCGTTTCCGCCAGCTATAAGTCGGGCGGCACCAACATCCTGTCGCTGCTGCTCGCCTCGGGCTCGTTTGAGGAGCTCGTCGCCAATGCGCACTATGTTGAGAAGATCAACAAGAGCGACCGCGACGCCATCGAGGATATCCAGACCATCCAGAAAGAGCTCGATACGCAGAAGTCCGAGCTCGAGTCGCAAAAAGCCGACTTGGAGAAGCTTAAGGACCAGCAGACTGCCCAGATGCAGGACATGCAGGCCAAGCAGCAGGAGGTCCAGACGGTTCTGAACGGCCTCTCCGACGATGTCAAGGAGCTCATGGCCCAGCGCGATTCCGAGATTCTCGCTGCCGCCCAGGCTGAGGAGGCTGCCAAGAAGGCTGCCGCTGCTGCGGCTGCCGCAAACAAGAACAATTCCTACTCGGGTGGTTCGAGCTCGGGTGGCGGATCGTATGCGCCCGGAAATCCGCAACAGAATGCCGGCTCGGGCAAGCAGCAGGCTGTCGTCAACGCATGCTACTCCACGCCTTCGCCTGGCCTGAACTGGTGCGCCGCCTGGGTCACCAACGTCTTCCGCAACGCCGGCGTGGGCTACTTTGGCGGCAACGCGTGCGACATGTTTAACGCCTGGTGCTACAGCTCCGATCGTTCGGCGCTGCAGGTGGGCATGATCGTGGCCGACTCGTCGCACAGTGGCACCGGTATGCCGGGTCTGCTGTACGGACATGTGGGCATCTATGTTGGCGGCGGCATCGTTATGAGTAACGAGGGCGCCATCACGTCGAGGTCGCTTGACTCGTTCATTAGCTTTTACGGTACTGGCTCTGGCGTGCGCTGGGGCTGGCTTGGCGGTATTGCGCTGTCGTAGCTGCGGCTTGGTCCGGGACTGCGGGCGAGGCATAAGGTTGCCTGCTCGGGCAGTCCTGCGCAAGACGAAGGCCACATTAAGTGGCCTTCTTTGCGTGCGGAACTCGCGATCAACCTTATGCCTCGCCCGCAGTCCCAGACCTTCCGGGCTCAAGGCGCGACACACCGGACTGGTTGTCTGAATTAAAGAAAGTGAAGGCCCCTTTCGGGGCCTTCCTTTTATAAAAATTCGCCTACTCGGTGGACTTCGGGTTCTAGGTCTACGTCGAACTGCTCTTTGACGGTTGCTTGGATGTGGCGGATGAGTTCGTCGACGTCGGCGGCGGTGGCGTGGTCGGCGTTGACGATAAAGCCGCAGTGTTTTTCGCTCACCTGGGCGCCGCCGACGGCATGGCCGCGCAGGCCGGCGTCCATGATGAGTTTACCGGCAAAGTGGCCCTCGGGGCGCTTGAAAGTGGAGCCGGCACTCGGCATGTCGAGCGGCTGCTTGTCCTCGCGGCGTTGGCGGTAGTCGTCCATGTCGGCCTTGATCATCGCGGCGTTACCCGGGGCGAGATTGAAGGTGGCCGAAAGCACGATGAAGCCGTCGTCGGCGATGCGGCTCTTGCGATAGCCCAGATTGAGCTCGTTGACATCGAACTCGATGATGCTGCCGCTACCGCGGGTGCCGTCGTCGAGCATGCGGGCGGGCTTGTAGACGCGTACAGACTCCAGCACATCGGCCATGCAGGCACCGTAGGCGCCGGCGTTCATGTAGCAGGCGCCGCCGACCGATCCGGGGATGCCCGAGATGGGCTCCATGCCGGTGAGGCAGGCTTCGGCTGCCGCGGCCGCAACATCCGAAAGCAGCGCACCGGCTGCTGCCGTAACGTGCGTGCCGTCGACGGTAATGTCGGAGAGGCCCTCGCCTAGCGCTACGACGACGCCGCGTATGCCCTTGTCGCCGACGAGTAGGTCGGAGCCGTTGCCCACGATGGTGAGTGGCAGATCGCAGCGATAGCAGGTATCGAGCGTGGCGACGAGGCCCTGCTCGGTGTCGGGCGTGACAAAGACGTCGGCCGGGCCGCCAATCTTAAACGTGGTGTGCTCGCGCATGGGCTCGCTCATCAACACGTTGTCCTCGCCGGCAACGCCAGCGAGCGTGCACAGCAGGTCCTCGTTAAAAAAGTCGTTCTCGTGCATCCGAATATCCGCCTTTTGGTGGTCGTTGTCATCAATCGATTGCAATATACCCCACCTGGACGTATTTGGTGCGCTGGCGGCGATAAAACAGCCGTCTACCGGATTGGTAAAGTGTTTATCACCGAGGTAGAGGGGCAGTCGCTATACTTTAAAGAGATTGCGCGTAAACCCGGAAGGAGCGAGATGGCCAACAAAGTCACCCTCAAGCAGATCGCCCAGGAGGTGGGGCTTTCCCCCTCGTCGGTCTCGCTTGTTCTCAACAATCGGCCTTGTCGCATCTCGGAAGAAAACCGCAAGCTCATCAAGGAGGTCGCGGCGCGCAACCACTATGTTCCCAACCAGATTGCACGCAGCCTGGTCATGCGCGAGTCACGCACCCTGGGCCTTATCGTCCCCAACATCGAGAGCCGATTTTTTGCCTCACTTGCCGGTAGCTTGGAAAAGCGCTGCCGCGAGGACGGCTATGCGCTCTTTATTACCAGCTCGGGCGGAAGCGCCGACGATGACTTGGAACTGCTGCGCCAGCTGGTGACGCGCGGCGTCGATGGTGTCTTCCTGGTGGTAGGCGACGAGTTCTCGGACGACCGTGCCCTGCGCGAAGAGGTCAGCCATCTACCCATCCCTGCCGTGATGGTCGACCGCGCCATTGAGGGGCTCGAGTGCGACAAGGTGATGTTCGACCACGAGATGGGTGGCTATATGGCTACCCGCTATCTGATCGAGCAGGGCCACCGTCGCATTGCCTGCTTGGTTAATGCGCGTCGTTCCAATACGGGTCGCAAGCGACTTGCCGGCTATGAGCGCGCGCTGCGCGAGGTTGGCCTGCCTATCGACGCGCGTTTGGAGTTTGAGAGCGAGTACTACATTCCGAGCGCCTACGAGGCCTCGGAGGCGGTGCTCGCAACCGACGCCACTGCCGTATTCGCGAGCTCGGACAACATTGCCCTCGGTTTGCTCAAGCGTTTGCACGAGATGGGGAAGAGCATCCCGGGCGATATTTCGGTGGTGAGCTATGACAACTCGGCGGCCGACGTTCTCTTTGAGCCGGCGCTGACCGCCATTGAGCAGGATCCTGGTGTCCTCGCGGAACATGCTTTTGGCTGCATGTCCAAGCGTCTTGCCGGTAGGGGCGGTAGGCGTGCCGAAGAGGTCGTCCTGGAGCCGGCGCTTATCGTTAAGGGCAGCGTGCTCGAGCTTACTAAACATAACTAAACACGTTTATCAATTTGCAGAGACCGAATGTGGAGCACCTGTGGCAGACAATGCCGCAGGTGAATGTCGCGTTTTGTTGATCGATGTGATTGATAAGGGTGATAAAACGTTTTTTCACCATGATAAAACGTTTTAGCAAATATACTAGTCCCAACGAATGGTTGCCGTATTGGAGGGCGACCGCACAGCGGAGGGACATAAACAATGGCTAAAACACTGGGGACGCCGTGGCAAAAGCTGGGCCACGAGGTGCCGGCTTCCGAGCTCGAGGGCGTCGACCTGTATTGGCGTGCATCGAATTATCTGTCCGTCGGTCAGATCTACCTTCGCTCTAACCCGCTCATGCGCCCCGACTTTGTCGATGAGAAAACCGGCGAGGTGCGCGACTTTGGTCGCCCGGACGTTAAGCACCGCCTGGTCGGTCACTGGGGCACCACGCCCGGCATCAACTTCCTGTTCGGTCATGTCAACCGCCTCATCGCCGATCACAACCAGAACGCGATCTTCTTGATGGGCCCGGGTCACGGTGGCCCCGCTGGCACCGCCCAGTCGTTGCTCGATGGTACCTACCGCGAGATTCGCCCCGACATTACCAATGACGAGGCCGGCCTGCAGAAGTTCTTCCGCCAGTTTTCCTACCCCGGCGGTATTCCGAGCCATTTTGCGCCCGAGACGCCTGGCTCCATCCACGAGGGCGGCGAGCTCGGCTACACGCTCAGCCACGCTTACGGTGCCGTCATGGATAACCCGAGCCTGCTGGCCGTGGCTGTGGTGGGCGACGGCGAGTCCGAGACCGGTCCGCTCACGACCTCTTGGCAGTCTAATAAGCTCGTGAACCCGGCAACCGATGGTATCGTCCTGCCGATCCTGCACCTCAACGGCTACAAGATCGCCAACCCCACCATTCTTGCCCGCGTGTCCGACGAGGAGCTCACCAAGTTCTTTGAGGGCATGGGCTATAAGCCGCATTTCTTTGTCGCCGGCTTTGACGACGAGAGCCATGCGAGCATTCATGCGCGTTTCGCCGCCCTGTTCGAGCAGGTCTTCGATGAGATCTGCGACATCAAGGCCACCGCTATGGCTCAGGCCACTGCGGGCGAGACCGTGGTCCGTCCGGCCTATCCCATGATCGTGTTCCGTACGCCCAAGGGTTGGACCTGCCCCAAGCAGATTGATGGCAAGAAGACCGAGGACTCCTGGCGCGCCCATCAGGTGCCGCTCGCGAGCGCCAAAGATACCCACGAGCACTTCCGCGTGCTGCGCGAGTGGCTGCGCTCCTACAAGCCCGAGGAGCTCTTTACGCCCGAGGGCCAGGTGCGCCCCGAGGTGACGGCCTTTATGCCGACCGGCGAGCTGCGTATCGGCGCCAATCCCAACGCGAACGGCGGCAAGGTACGCCGCGAGCTCGAGCTTCCCGATATTCACGCTCACGAGATCCCCGCCGCAAGTAAGGGCCACGGCTGGGGCTCCACCGAGGCCGCCCGCGTCTTTGGTGAGTACACTGCCGATGTTCTGGCCAAGAACATGGATGATTTTCGCATCTTCGGTCCCGACGAGACCGCGTCCAACCGCCTGCAGGCTGCCTATAAGGTGACCAAGAAGCAGTGGGATGCCGGTTTCTACGAGGACGATGCCAACGACGAGCTGCTGGCCGGTTCCGGTAAGGTTGTCGAGCAGCTGTCCGAGCACCAGTGCGAGGGCTTCCTCGAGGCCTACGTGCTCACCGGCCGCTCCGGTGTGTGGAGCTCTTACGAGAGTTTTGTCCACGTGGTCGATTCCATGGTCAACCAGCACTGCAAATGGCTCGAAGCAACCAAGCGCGAGATTCCGTGGCGTGCTCCTATCAGCGGCCTCAATATTTTGCTGTCGAGCCATGTCTGGCGCCAGGACCACAACGGCTTTTCGCACCAGGACCCCGGCTTTATCGACCTGCTGCTCAACAAGGCCAACGACACGCATGTCGTGAATGCTTATTATCCGGCCGATGCCAATATGGCCCTTGCTGTGGCCGAGCGCGTCTACCAGTCCACCGACTGCGTCAATGCCATCTTCTGTGGCAAGCAGCCCGCCCCCACCTTCCAGACGGTCGACGAGGCCAAGTCTGAGCTCGTCGAGGGCGTAGCGACCTGGGAGTGGGCATCGACTGCCGACTCGCTCGCCGAGGCCGACGTCGTGGTCGCTACTTGCGGTGACGTGCCGACGCTCGAGGCACTGGCCGCAACCGATATGCTGCGCGGGCTGGGCATCAAGGTCTGGTTTGTCAACGTAGTCGATCTGCTCAAGATCCAGAACGTCTGCGAGAACGACCAAGCCATCAGCGATGAGCGCTGGGCTGAGTTGTTTGGCCGCGGCGAGAAGCCCGTGCTCTTCGCATTCCACGCTTATGCCGGCACGATTCGCCGCCTGATCTGGAACCGTCCCGGTCACGATGCCTTCCGCGTTCACGGCTACGAGGAGAAGGGCTCCACGACCACGCCGTTTGACATGCTGCGCCTGAACAACATGGACCGCTGGGCCCTGGCCGCCGACGTGCTGCGCATGGTTGACGCCGATAAGTTTGCCGAGCAGATTGATGAGTGGGAGGCCTTCCGCACCGAGGCCTTTGAGTTCGCGTGCGACGAGGGCTTCGATCACCCGGCCTTTACCGACTGGGTCTGGCCCGACGCCGCAGCCGCAACCGCTGCCGACGGCGTACTCTCCGCAACCCAAATGACCGCGGGCGACAACGAGTAACTTTGTTACGCGGTTTTACCAAACCGCGTAAAGGCTCGACGCTGCGCGGGTTCCAAGCACCCCATCTCGCCGTTCAAACCGTCGCTCGCGTACAGAAGTACGCGTCGCTCCTCTTTCACGGCGACCTGGGGCACTTGGAACCCGCTCGCTGACTTTTGCTCAACCAGCGGCGAGCGGCAGCTCGGGGGTGCTTGTGCTGGACGGTCTCGCGCTGGGGCCGCCTCCGGGCGGGTTCGCCAAGCGCGAGGAGCGTTTTGGTTTTTCGCAAGTAAGCGCGGACGAAATCATCGACCAGATTCCCGATCTGCTCAAACATGCAGAGCTCCTATATGTTTAGCCCCATTTTCCCATGTGCGGTAGAATGAAGTCTATGAGATCAGGAACGCCGTAAAGGGAGAGTTTTTGTGGATGCGCATCTGGATGGGGGCTCTTCCGCCCCGCTGTATCAACAGGTGCTCGATTTGCTTAAGAGCGATATCGAGCAGGGGACATATCCCGTTGATTCGCAGATCCCAACGGAACTTGAGCTTTCTAAGATGTACGGCGTGGGAAGGGTCACGGTTCGCCGCGCTATAGAGGGGCTTGTGGACGAGGGGTATCTCACCAAGCGGCAGGGGCGTGGTACGTTTGTGACCGCGACCAAGATAATTCGCAAGGTGCATCAGAAGGACGATGTTCAGAGTTTTACCCAAGCATGCGCTGAAAACGGCCAGAAGGCGGGCGCTCGCGTTGTCGCCCGCAGGGTCGTTGCCGCCGATCGCGACCTCGCTTCTTTCTTGGGCCTGGATGAAGGCTCTGACCTCATCTTGGTCTCACGCGTGCGTACCGCAGACGGCGTGCCGGTCCTGTTCGAGAACAACTACTATCCTGTCGAGGGATTCGAATTTCTCAAAGATATCAGTCTCTCCAATTGTTCGATATTCGAGACTGTGGGGGAGCGTACGGGCAGGTATCCCTGTTCGTCCGATCCCTGCAGGTTGGAGATTGCCCGTGCGGGAATCGATACCGCCCGCGAGCTCAAGGTCCCAGTAGGGGAGCCGCTCTTCTTCATGAACGTGGGCTTTCTCGATTCCAACGGAGAACCCTTCTGCTACGGCAGACAGTACTACGTGGGTTCACGCTACAGCTTCGATATCTAGCGAGTCCCGTGGAGGCTGCTCCCGCCTCTTGGAGCCTTGCATCCCTTTATGCATAACCGGAACGCGCGAGGCTTCTCGGGAGCATCCCTTATCGAGCCTCCCTGCCTTCTTGTGCCGCGCCGCCCTCACCATCGCTGCAACGGGTCCGTTTAGCGCGTAAAAGCAACCGTTTATAGAACAATCTAATATGTTTCTTGACCGGCACCTTCATGCAGGTTATACATAGGACAACCTAAGATGTTTGCTTATACATGAGGATTTATGGCAAGCATCGTTGTTCTGACAGGAGGTCAAGAATGTCGGATACCAAAAAGGAGAAGCCCAAGCGCAGATTCCGCCTCCAGCTTCCCCATGTGTACACCATCGCGTTCATGCTGATCGTATTCTTCGCGGTGCTCACATGGGTCGTTCCATCGGGTCAGTTCGACCGTCAGATCATTCAGACGGCTGCGGGCGAGCGAGAAGTCGCTGTAGCTGGAACGTACCAAGAGGTCGATAAGGTCTACACCGATCCGGAGACGGGGGAGACCGTCGATTTGCGACAGGGCATCGATGCCGTTCTGCAGGCTCCCACCCAGGGCATCCAGGCTGCGGCCGATGTCGTCGCGTTCGTCCTGCTGATCGGCGGATCGTTCGCCATCGTCACCAAGACCAACGCCCTAAACGCCGGTATGAGCCGCGTGATCAAGAAGTTGAAGAACAAGGACATCTTGATCATTCCCATCACCATGATCCTGCTCTCGATCTGCGGTTCCACGTTCGGCATGTCCGAGGAGGCGCTGCCGTTCTACGCGATCTTCATCCCCATCATGCTGGGCATCGGGTATGACTCCATGACCGCGTTCATCATCTGCTTCCTCGGTCCCAACCTTGGTTACTGCGCATCCACCATCGATCCCTTCAACGTGCTGATCGCCCAGGGTGTTATCGGCATCGAGGGAAATCCCCAGCTGTGGCTCCGCGCCATCCTGTGGGTCATTTTCACCGCCGCGGGCATTTTCTGGGCCATGCGCTACGCGCACCGCGTCAAGCTCAATCCTAAGTCTTCCATCACCTATGAGGATGATAAGCAGAAGCGCATCGAGTTCTCCGTCACCGACGCCTCTGTCGAAGAGGAGTTCACGCTTCGCCACAAGCTCGTCCTCATTGATTTCGCGGTCGGCATGGGCGTTATCGTGTGGGGCCTCGTTACCCAGGGCTGGTATATGAACGAGATCTCTATGGTGTTCCTGGCCATGGGCCTTCTCGCTGGCATTCTCGGCGGTTTGGACGAGAAGACCATTGCGGAGGAGTTCGTCCGCGGAATCGCTGACTTCGCCTACGCAGCCTGCATCATCGGTATCGCCCGCGGCATCCTGGTCGTCGCAGAGGGCGGAATGATCATCGACTCTATTCTTAACGGGCTTGCCGGACTCCTTGCGGGCGCTCCGTCCTTCATCTATACCACGTTCATGTACATCGTCCTTGGCCTGCTTTCGCTGCTCGTTCCTTCCAGCTCCGGCCTCGCTGCACTCACCATGCCCGTCATGGGCCCGCTGACCGAGCTTATGGGTCTCAATCCCGAGGCCGCCGTCACCGCTCTGCAGTTCGCGAACCAGACCATCAACACCATCAGCCCCGTTGCGGGCATGACCGTCGCGGGTCTCGCCGTAGCGAAGATTTCCTTTGGGCAATGGTGGAAGACCATCTGGAAGTTCTTTATCTTCATGGTTCTGTTCGGATTGGTCGCGACTACGATCTCCGGCCTGCTGCCGATGTAGGAGGTGCCCAGTGTCTGATCGTTCGCTCGTATTGCTGTCCCGCAGCATCTTTACCGGCCTTTCTGATGAACCGATCGACGGATATGTCTCGATTCGCGGTAATCGCATCGAATCCGTGGGTGCCTCTGATCGGGCTGCCGAATATATTAAGCATGCGGACGAGGTTCGCGACCTTGGCTCCAGAACCGTCATGGCAGGCCTTGTCGACGTGCACACGTTCTTTACCGGCTGGGTGCTTCGTCGCATCGGCGCCGATCTTATCGATGTGGCCTCGGCAGATGATGTTCTCACCGCGATGTCGAATTGGAAGGAGGAGCGGCCCCAGGCCCCTATGGCGTTGGGCATGAACCTTCCAGACGCTCTCATGGGTGACGACCTGGTCGATATGCTGGACGAGAAGTTCTCATCCACGCCTGCCGTCGCCTTTACTGCCGGCGCGGAGACCTGCGTGCTCAACTCTGCCGCTTCCGAGCGCTACGGGTTCACGCCCGAAGCCTGCTATGCCGAGATGATTTGGCGTCTTATGCGCGACTACCTGCCCCTTCGGGAGGTTCGTGATGCATATGGCGACTATATGGCCATGCTCAACTCCCGTGGCGTCACCGCCATCAAGGAGATGTGCTTCGACGATTATTACGGGTTTGCGGACGAGATGTATCGCCGCGAGCAGGAAGGCGAGCTCACGGTTCGAGTCGACATGATGAGCCAGCCCGTCGGGCGCGGAGCCGATCTTGATTACGCCTGCTCGGCGCGCAATCGCTTCCAAGGAGACTTCGTCAGGTTCTCCGGCTTCAATCGCATGACCGATCGCGGCGTGTGGTGCGGCCTGGCCGAGATGATCGATCCCTACGAGGAGGGGGCCGATGCGGGCGCCGGCGGAAAGACCGTGGTCGAGGAGCCCGAATGGGACCTCATTTCTCGCGAGCTGTCTAAGATCGATGCCCAAGGATTCCGTTACTCCCTTCATTGTCAGGGGGATGGGGCCGTTCGCAAGACAATCGACCTGTATGAGCGCCTGCCGCGCGACGAGTCGGGAAGGCTCGCTCGCAGGCATTCGATTACGGACCTTGAGAACTCCGATCCGATCGATCTGGCGCGCATGGGCGCCATCGGCGGAATCTGTGAGGTCTACCCCCAGATCCTCACCCTTGATAAGCGCGAGGATTGCCTTTCGACCATGCGCCGCCAGATAGGAGAGAAGAGGCTTTCCCGCAGCTGGAACCGTCGCGCCATGGTGGATAGTGGATGCGTGCTGTGCTGCGGCACCGACCTCCCCCTTCTTATCCCGCATCTGGGAGATTCGATCTACAGCGCCTGCGGAGGGTATTTCGCCGACGGATTGGACGTCAACCCGCAAAATACCGTCAGCGTTGCCGAGCTGCTGCGGGCATGGACTGCCGGGGGTTCCTACGATCTGGTTCGCGAGGACGATTTCGGTACGCTCGAGGCGGGCAAGCTCGCGGACATCTGCGTTCTCGACCGCGATGTGTTTGCGGTAGACCCCAAAGATGCCCGAGACATCCGGGTCTCGCTCACGCTGAGCGATGGCCGGGTCGTGTACGAAGATTGCTAGGAGAGGAGATGCCTAACATGGATTTAAACGCTTCTGTGCCCCGTCTGCATCGCGAGCAGGTCGCCGGCATGAACATTCACTACATCATGTGGTCGCTCGATTACTTCCTTGATGTCCAGCAGCGCCTTGGCTTCAAAACCATCGAGCTGTGGGCGGCAGAGCCGCATGTGACGCTGGACCACACGGGGTATTTCGAGGCCGACGAGCTCCGCCACAAGATCGAGTCCCGCGGCCTCTCCGTGAGCTCCCTGTGCCCGGAGAACGTGGTGTATCCGTGGCAGTACGCTGCTAGAAAGCCCCTCCACGCGCAGCGGAGCCTTGCGTACTTCAAGCACGGCATCGAGCTCGCCGAGGTGCTCGGCGCCCCGTATATGTCCATCAACTCCGGTTGGGGCGACTGGGACGAGGACCGCGAGGAGGCTTGGAAGCGCTCTGCCGAGCACTTGGCGATTCTTGCGGACTATGCCGGCGAGCACGGCGTGACTCTCTGCATGGAGAGTTTGCGGCCGGAAGAGAGCAACTTGGTGGTTACGCTCGCAGACGCTAGGCGCATGCTCGACCAGGTAGCCAGCCCGCACCTTACCCCAATGGTGGACACTACCGCTATGGGAGTCGCCGGCGAGAGCCTTGAAGAGTGGTTTGCCGAGTTTGGCGACGGTGCCATAAAGAACATGCACTTCATTGATGGCGACCCATACGGCCATCTGGTTTGGGGCGATGGAAAGCACAGCATGGACGATTTCGTACGCGTCCTCAACGCGCATGGGTTCGAGGGCTATCTTGGCCAGGAGATCACCGA
Organism: Collinsella sp. LCP19S3_A6; assembly: GCF_052122015.1. Classification (NCBI taxonomy): domain Bacteria; kingdom Bacillati; phylum Actinomycetota; class Coriobacteriia; order Coriobacteriales; family Coriobacteriaceae; genus Collinsella; species Collinsella sp. LCP19S3_A6. The sequence goes on along the minus strand of NZ_JBQKDD010000011.1, from coordinate 38,548 downwards.
TGGAAAGTATTTCGATGATCCTGCCGCCGCGGACCGGCGCAACATGGACGCCTTCGAGAAGTATTTTGTCGATTAGCGCGTAGCTCCCCATTCGCGCGGGGCGATCAACACGCGCGACGTGAAGACTTGTAGTAAACGCTGGCGGACTCGTCCGCCGTATCGAAAGGAAGAACAACAATGAACGCACATGATCTCATCGCCGACGCAATCGCTAAAAAGGGCCGTTTCGATAGCGTCTTTTGGGTCGCCTGCGGCGGTTCCCTCATCGACCTGCTGCCTGCTCACGAGCTGCTGAAGCGCGAGGCGACCACGTTTACCAGCGAGGCGTATACCGCCCGCGAGTTCGATATCATGCGCCCCAAGCGCTTGGGCGAAAAGTCCCTTGTTATCGCTTGCAGCCATTCCGGCAACACGCGCGAGGTAATCGACGCGTGCACGATTGCCAAGGCGGCGGGCGCAACCGTTATCGCCCAGACCGACAACGCCGGCTCCGGCATCGATAACGGCGAGTGGACCTGCTGGGTGTATCCGTGGGGCGAGGGAGTTCCGCAGGCGGAGGTGCCCGCCGGCATCTCCCTGGCTCTTGCTGCCGAGGTCTTGGACCAGCAGGAGGGCTATGCCGACCTTGCGGACATGTACGAAGGCATCGCCAAGATGGATCAGATCCTGCCCGCAGCTCGCCAGAAGGTCAACGCCGAGCTTTGCGACCGCTTCGCCGCCCTGTGCCAGGACCACAAGTTCCTGTATATCTTGGGATCCGGTCCCGTGTTTAGCCAGACCTATGGCTTCGCTATCTGCTCGCTTATGGAGATGCAGTGGCAGAGCTGCGCCTATATCCACTCCGGTGAGTACTTCCACGGCCCCTTCGAGGTGACCGAGCCCGGAGTCTTCTACTTCCTGCAGATGTCCTCCAGCGAGTGCCGGGCTATGGACGAGCGCGCCCTCGCGTTCCTCGAGACCCATACCGACACCCTCATGGTGCTCGATGCCATGGAGTACGGCATGGACCAGATTCCGGCGAGCGTCCGCGCGTTCCTCGATCCAATCCTGTTCTACGCGATGAACTGCGAGCTGCGCTCCGCTCGCGGCAAGGTGTTCGACCATCATCCTGACGTCCGTCGCTACATGGGCATCGAGAAGTACTAACGGCTTTTAAAGCGGGGTGCCGGGCACGTTGAGCCGCGCGAATCCCTCGCACCCCTGCTGCTCGCCGTAACCGCGGCGATATACCCGAATGGAGTTAACCATGGCAGCCTATCCTATAAGCGTGCTCGGCTTTGGAGACAATGTCGTCGATAAGTACGAGCACATCAAGACCATGTACCCCGGCGGCAATGCGGTGAACTTCGCCGTCTTCGCCAAGAAGCTCGGCGTCGACCGCAGCGCTTACATGGGAATCTTCGGATCCGATCAGGAAGCAGAGCACGTTATCGCGTCGCTTGAGGACGAGGGCATCGAGCTTCTTCGCTGCCAGCAGGCCCTGGGCGTCAACGGCGCTGCTCGCGTGACCGTTGACGAAACCGGGGACCGCATCTTCCTCGGTTCCAATGAAGGCGGTATACGTGGCGACATGCGCTATGTGATAGACCGCTTCGCCGCCGAATACGTCAGCGGCTTCGACCTGGTGCACAGCGGCAACTACTGCTTCACCGAGCGCGAGCTTCCCAAGATCAAGGCTGCCGGCGTGCCGATCAGCTTCGACTTCTCCGATGACTCCACCGACGAGTACTTCGAGCAGATTGCGCCATTTGTGACGTACGCCTTTATGTCCATGGGCGACGCTTCCCTGGAGGATATCAAGACGAAGCTCGAGTGGGTGAAGGCGCTTGGCCCCCAAATCGTATGCGCGTCGCGCGGGAGCAAGGGCTCCGTCGCCTATGATGGCGAAAACTTCTACGAGCAGGGCATCAAGCCCGTGGCGCCCGAGGACCTCAAGGACGCTATGGCGGCCGGCGATTCGCTGCTGACGGCGTTTTTGGTCACCTATCTTTCCAAGAAGAAGGCCGGCGAGTGCGGCGAGGCCGCGATTCGCGAGAGCTTGGACTTCGCTGCCGGTTTTGCGGCGGAGACCTGCAAGATCGAGGGCAGCTGGGGCCACCCGCTGGTCTACGAGAACTAGGCTGTTTGTCGTGGCGGGGTGTCTTGGAGGCGCCCCGCCTTGCGTTAGGAGTCAAAATGACCGTTCGTGCCTGCGCAGTAGGGTTTTGCTGCGCCGATGTCTACCAGAACCTGGATGTCTTCTATCCCACGGGCAACGGAGTCGATTGGGGCGTGCACCTCTCGAGGATGGGCGTACCCGTCTCGGTCGTTTCCGTGGTGGGCGAGGATCGCTACGGCGAGAAGATGCGCGAGGCGCTCGCCGCAGAAGGGATAGATATCTCCCACCTGCGAGTCGAGCAGGGCGATACCAGCGTGATGCTCATGGCGCTCAAAAACGGAACCGACCGCGTGCATCTGGAGGCGATCGACGGGGTGATGGAGAATTACTTCCTTACAGATGAGGACGAGGCTTTCGTGCTCGAGCACGACATCATCCATACCGATTTGTTCGGTAATTGCCTCGATCGCCTTCCAGAATGGCATGCCGCGGGCAAAACGGTGGTAATGGACTTTTCCGTGTTCAGCCAAGATCCCGAGTATCGCTGCGAAGAACTGTTTCCGTTTGTTGACTACGCCTTTATGTCGTTTGAGGAGGATACGCCGGAGCTTTGCGCGTGGCTGGAAAAAGTCCAGGGCTACGGACCGCGTGTAGCCGTCGCGACCCTTGGCGAACGAGGAAGCGTCGCGTTCGATGGCGAGCGGTTCCATGAGTGCGGCATTGTCGAAGCTGCAGAAGTTGTCAACACGGTCGGGGCGGGGGATTCCTATATCGCCGGGTTCACCCACGGACTGATACTCGGTGGCGGCGTTGATGAGTGCATGAGCGAGGGCGCGGAGCTCTCATCGCGCGTCATCGGTCGCTTCGAGCCCTACTAGGAGGCGTTTGCGATGTTAATCGACATGCATGTCCACCCCATGCTGTACAAGGAGATCTATACGCCGGGCGATGCGCCGGATGGGTTCTCGTTTTGGGAGCGAGAATTTGGCATGGGGCACATGGGCCCTATGGAATGGGATGAGATCGAGGTCGAGCTCGACGTCTGCAGCGTGGACAAGAGCGTGCTCATGCCCTTGGATGTCACCAGCGCCCTGGGAGGCCATTTTGGGACGAATGAGCAGATCTCTTCGCTGGTCGCCGCGCATCCCGACAGGCTCTGGGGATTTGCGAGCGTGGATCCCGCGCTTGACGACGCGCCGGAATCCCTGGAACGCGCCTTTAAGGATTTGGGGGCAAAGGGTTTATTCCTGCATCCCGCGAAACAGGGATTTGACCCCAACGACCCTCGTGCCCAGCGGCTCTATCGTATCTGCGAAGATTACAACATGCCCGTCATGTTCGATGCCGGATTGTCGTGGGAGCCTTCCGCTCCGCTTTCCGCCTGTCATCCGCTTGCTTTCGAACGCGTGATCATGACGCATCCCCATGTGAGGTTTTGCCTCGCCCATTTCGCATGGCCATGGGTTCGCGAAATGGTGGCCATGATGCTCAAATATCCCAACTGCTACACCGAGACCTCGATCACGTATCTGGATTCACCCGAAGAGATGATGATGCGCCTGTTCACTCAGGACATGGGTCCGCTGTGGTACGAGAGGAGCCTGTCGCACCAGGTGATGTTCGCGAGCAACACGCCCCGGTTCCGTGCGTTCAAATTGAAGCGCGCCCTTGATGCCGTGCCCATGCGCGAGGACGCGCGCGAGAGACTATATGGCGGCACGGCGCTTCGATTCCTGGAAGGCGGAGACTTGTGATGGTTACGCTTGAGACCCTATCGTATCTGAGCGATAAGCCCGAACAGTTTATAGATATCACCAGCGATGTGCATGCCGCGATCGAGCGAAGTGGCGTCACCAACGGCTTGGCGGCGATCATCTTGTCGCACACCACCTGCGGAATCGTGGTGAATGAGGGCCTTCCCTGCGTCGAGACCGACCTTGCGGAAACCCTCGATCGCATCGCGCCCCTGGACATGCCCTACGCCCACGCCCACTTCCTTCCCAGCTACGGGGCGACGGGCAATAATTCCTGTGGTCATATCAAGAGCATGATCACCGGCAACAGCTGCTTATTTCCCGTCCAAGACGGAAGGGTGGTCTGCGGCGGCGCGCAGAATATCTACCTTGTCGAGTTCGATGGGCCTCAGCGTAGGAAGATCTACGTTGAGGTCTTGGGAGAGTAGACGGATTCGGGACCGGCGGCATTTAAAATCCCGCCGGTCCCGTTGTGCATGGAACGACGTTTAGATGGGAGTTGCCATGTCATTTTTGACCGAGTTGTTTGGTACCGAGAAGCCCATTATCGGGTTGCTGCACCTCAAACCGTTGCCCGGAGACCCCTTGTACTATCCAGGTGGAACCATTGCTTCGGTTGCGGAGGCCGCCAAGCGCGATCTCGATGCGCTGCAAGAAGGCGGGGTCGACGGCATCTTGATCACCAACGAGTTCAGCATGCCGTATCAAAAGCGCGTGTCGGCCGTGACGCTTGCCGCGATGGGGCGCGTTATCGGCTCGCTGTCCGATCATATTTCGCTGCCCTGGGGCGCGGAGGCGATTTACGACGGGGACGCAACAATCGAGTTGTGCGCGGCAGTTGACGCGCAGTTTACGCGCTGCATGTTCACCGGTGCATGGGCGGGCGACCTCGGCGTCATCGATCGCGATTTCGCCCATACCATGCGGCTCAAAAGCGCCTTGCGCCTAGATGACCTCAAGCTCTTCCATTTTGTCACCAGCGAGGGAGAGGTGTATCTCAACGACCGCACCACGGCCCAGATCGCCGATTCCATCATGTTTAACTGCATGCCTGATGCCCTAGTTGTGGGAGGGGAGGCGCCCGGACGCGGCCCCTCCTCGGAGCTGGTCGGTTCCGTACGCGATGCCGCTTCCGAGGTTCCCGTGGTGTGCGGCACCGGTTGCAGGGCCGAGACGGTGGCAGATGTACTCTCGCACTGCGACGGCGCCTTTGTGGGAACGTGTCTCAAACGCGATGGTGTATTCTCCGCACCTATCGATGCCGACCGCGTCGCCTCCTTTATGGCGGCTGCGCGTGCGGCTCGCGGCGAATAGGGGGCCGGGCGATGACGTATTATTTGGGCATCGATATCGGTACGGGCGAATCGAAGGGTGTGCTCATAGATTCCGACTGCAACGTGGTGTGCTCCGTCGCGTGCTCGCACGAGACCCGCAATCCCCGTCCCGGTTGGTTCGAACATGATGCTGAGCAGGTCTGGTGGGGGGATTTCTGCAAGCTCTCCCATGAGATCATCGCACGTATGGGTATCGAGCCCTCATCTATCGGCTGCGTGGGATTCTCGGCGCTGGGGTGCGATTGCGTATCGGTGGATGGCGAGGGCCGCGCGCTCGCGCCGGCAATTCTCTATGGAGTCGATGCGCGGAGCCAGCCCCAGATCGAAAAGATTCTTTCGGCGTATGGCGAAGAGCGGGCGAGGGAGATGATGGGACACGATCCCTGCTCGTCCGACATAGCCCCTAAAGTGATGTGGTTCTATGACAACATGCCCGAGATTGCCACCGCCGCCGCTAAGTTTCTGACGGCATCGTCCTATCTCTGCGCGAAGCTGACCGGACGATTCTGCATCGATCGATATCTTGCGGAGGACTTCCTGCCCTTGTATAACCGGGAGACCTGGGAAGTGGATGATGAGGGCTGTAAGGGGTTTTGCCGTCCCGATCAGATGGCGGAGGTCATGAGCGCCACGGATATCGCGGGCGCGGTGACGCCACAGGCCGCCGCCGAGACAGGGCTCGCCGCCGGGACGCCGGTGCTGGTCGGAACCGGGGATTCCGGCGCCGAGGCGATCTCAACGGGTGTGGCGGTGCCCGGAGACCTGATGGTTCAGATGGGAAGCAGCTGTTATTTCATCTATATCAGCGATCGCATGGTGGAAGATGCCAGGCTGTGGCCCGGGACCTTTATCATTCCCGGTACGTATGGAATCTGCGCGGGAACGAATACCGCGGGCACGCTGACCAAGTGGATTAGGGACGAGTTCTACCGAGATGCGCTGGCCGATGAGCTTTCTGGGGGACCGAACGCATTCGAGGTCATGGCGCGCGAGGCGTCCGAGGTTCCGCCTGGAGCGGATGGTCTGATCTGCCTGCCCTACTTTGCGGGTGAGCGCACCCCCTTGAACGATCCCTTGGCGCGCGGCGTATTGTTTGGACTCACGGTCGGGCATACTCGCGGGCATGTGGCACGCGCGGCGTTGGAGGGTATCGCTTTCACCGTGGCGGCGCATGTGGATATCTTGGAACGGGAGCACGGCCTTGCCATCAAACGTCTTATGGCGGTGGGCGGCGGTACCAAGAATCCCGTATGGCTGCAAGCGATCGCGGACGCATGCGGTAAAGAGGTTCGTACCGCGCGCGTGACGATGGGTGCATGTTTTGGGGACGCGCTGATGGCGGCGCTGGCTGACGGCGCGTGCGCGGACTGGGACGAGCTTGTCGAGCGTGTCGGTGCGGGCGGGGTGGTGGCACCCGATCCGGCTGTCCATGCGCTTTATCGGGAGCGCCGAAAGGTGTTCGATATGCTGTACCAAAGGAACAGCGACCTTATGCACGAGCTTGGAGCGAGCGTCGGATGATGGCGGAGAGCGCAAACGGGGCGTCGCGGCACGGTGAGCGGGGGTCCCGAGAGATGGAAGAGGGCGCGATGAGCGTGAGAACGGTATTGTGTTTTGGTGACAGCAACACCTATGGATACGATCCCGAGGGCGTTGCGAGCGGGACGAGGTTTCGTTATCCGTTCGATGTGCGATGGCCGGGCGTGCTGCAGGGGTTGCTGGGACCGGAGTGGCTGATTGTCGAAGAGGGCCTATGCGGCCGGACCACGGTTCATCGCGACCCGTTCGAGGGCGGTTTGTGCGGTTTGGACGATATATCGGTTGCGCTTGCCAGCGCGCAGCCCATCGATTGCGTGGTTTTGATGCTGGGGACTAACGACATGAAGACCTGCTTCAATCTATCCGCAAACGATATCGCTCGCGGCATCGAGTCGCTTGTGCTCGCTGTCAAACGTTTCCCTTGGGCGGTGGGGTGCCCCTCGCCCAAGGTCTTGATCGTCTCCCCGCCGCATGTTGGCAAAGGTGTGGATAAGGTGGTCCTTTCGTCGTTTGGCGATCATTCGGTTCGGGTCTCGCATGAGGTGGCGCGGTCCTATCGCGTGATTGCGGAAGAGCAGACGTGCGCGTTCCTGGATGCCGCCGGCGTCTGCGATCCAAGCCCCGTCGACCATATCCACTTGACTCCCGAGGGCCATGAGGCGCTTGCCCATGCTGTCAAGGGCACTCTGGAAGAGCTATTTCGTCCATAGATGGATGCCGCGCTTGGGGCGGGCGCGCTCGACCGTTTCGATATGCGGGGTCTGATTATTTTTAAGTAATGGAGACTTTGCTGATGCCGCCCCGGCCCTCGTCTGTAAACTCTTCCGCTGGGCGAGTTTTACGTGCCATGCACCGATGAACTAAAGTAACAGCTTGAAATTGGTGCTATATTCGGCTTGAGTTGTTTAATGCTAGTACGGGAGGCTGATATGGGGCTGTTCAAGAAGAAAAACCCGCAGGACGCCTTTGATCCCGATGTGTTTACCATCACGGATACTATTTTGGACCCGCCGCGGTTTACGTTTTTGCCGGCCATCTACCAGGATGCCGCGCGTCGCAAGTGGGCCGTGCATCAGCGCGGTGCGCAGCCGAAGATCTTTGACTATGCGGACGTTTTGCAGTGCGAAGTGGCCGAGGCGGGCGATCCGGAGGCCGAGGAAGTGGTCTCAAAACAGGAATTTGCCCAGCGTATCCTGGCAAATCCTGCCAAGGCGGCGAAAATAAACGCTGCCAAGCGTAATATGTGTCTTGGTATGGGCGTTGTTGTGGCGGTTCAGACGGGAAAAGACGAGGTTTCCAAATTAGAGATTCCCGTTATGACCGACGAAGTCAAACGCGATTCAAGTCTATATAAGTCGTATCGGAATGTTGCCGAGAAGATCAAGGCCGAATTTGATGCCATGGGAGGGCTGGTCTAATTTTGGCGGCATACGTTTCTGAATGAGGAGTCTGTGCAATGGCAGGCGAATCTTATGCAATTCCCCCCAAAGATCGTGCTGTTGAGGGAATTCTTTGGTATATCCAGCACCACCAGCTTGCCGGCGGCGATCGCCTGCCGGCCGAGCGCGTGCTGTGCGAAGAGATCGGCGTTTCGCGTACAGCGTTGCGCGCCGGTATCACGCGGCTCATCTCTTGTGGAACGCTCGAGAGCCGTCGCGGATCGGGTACGTATGTGTGTCCTCCCAAGCCGCTGAACATCTTCCAGGAAACGTATAACTTCTCCGATGCTGTGCGGACTGCCGGCCTGCACCCCTCTTCTCGTCTGGTTTCCACCGGGACCATCGAGGCGGATGAGGCGCTTGCCGACAAGCTTGGGGTGTCTGTAGGCGCTCCTTTGCTCCGCATGCAGCGCGTTCGACTTATTGAGGGCGAGCCGGCGTCAATCGAGACGGCTCACGTTAACCTGTCCCTGTGCCCATCGCTTACCGAGCACGATTTTGAGTGCGAGAGCCTTTACGATGTCTTGCTCAAAGAAGGTGGCGTGCGTGTTGAGCATGGACGTGAGCATATCTCCATCTCGCGTTTGAACGTCGAGGAGGCCGAGCTGCTCCAGCAAGAAGAGGGAACGCCGGTGTTCTATGAGAGCTCGATCGAATTTGATAAGGACATGCGTTTTGTGGAGCATTGCAAATCGGTGATTTTGCCCACAAAGTTCCGCTTTGCCGATAACGGCGAAAAGAACGGAATGAGAAGCGTGGCAGGTGAACAATGGCTGAAACAGTAGATGCCACCCCGGTTTATATGCGCATTCGACGCCGCATCGAGGAACGTATCGAGCGCGGTATATATCCCACGGGTTCCATGATTCCGTCCGAAAAAGACCTCGCCGAGGAATTTGGTACGACACGCTTGACCATCCGAAGCGCTGTCGATGAGCTGGTTCGGCGCGGGCAGATTCGACGCGTCCGCGGAAAGGGCGCGTTTGTGGCGCAGAAAGTACCCGTTGCCTACGAGCGAACAGGAGGCTTTCGCGAGTCGGTTCGTGCTTCGGGCGGCGAGCCGTCCGTCCGTATCCTCGCGCGTTCCAAGCGTTATGCGGGCCCATATTATGCCAACCTGTTTGGCATTGCCGAGGACGATTTGTTGTATTCGATTCGGCGTTTGAACTGCGTCAACGGCGATCCCGTATCGATTGAGATGGCGTTCATCCCGTGCCGGCTGTTTCCCACAATCGAAGATATTGACGTGTCGGTCTTCAGCTTGTACGAGACCTATGAGATGCTAGGCCGAAAGCCGGTCATGGCTCAGGAGAAGCTCGATATCGAGGCGGTGGGCGCACGCGACGCGGGCTTGCTTGGCTTGGAACAAGGGGATCTTGTTTTGCTTTTGGAATGCGTGAGCTATGACGCGAGCGGTCAGGCTATCGAGTATGTAAAGTCCTTCAATCGTGGCGATGCGGGCGGCTACACCTATACGTACTAGCTGGGGCTTTGCATCGCGCGCGGTAACAGCCGGTCTGTTTGGGCAATTTGACCGACTGTATATACAACCTTACATGGCTCAAAATCGACCGTTCGCCGAAGGGGATAAATTAATCGACAAAGAGGTATCAAAAAGCCGTAACCTGTAACTGTGATTGGTATCAAATACTAATGATTTGTTACGAGGTGAGACGATGAAGATGCTCGATTACGTTCAGCTTGCCCATGTGCGTATGGGAGAGAACCTCGAGCGTTCGTCTGAGCTGGTAGCGCAGCTCGTTGATATTTTCCAGTCCGGTTCTTTTGACGCGCTGCGCATCGTTGCTTCGGGTTCGTCGCGCCATGCTGCGGATTGCGCCCGCGATTACCTGCAAGATGCGCTGCAGATGCAGGTGTCCGTTGTGACGCCCGAGGCCTTCGTCGATTTTGAACACACCTATCCACAGCATGCGCTCAACATCGCCGTCTCGCAGAGCGGCTATTCAACCAATACGATTGCGGCGCTCGATTACATGTGCGCACACGATATGGCTGCAGTTGCGCTCACGGCAAACGTCGAGGCACCCATCAAGGAGCACGCTGACATCGTTCTTGACTACGGTGTGGGCGTCGAGTCGGTGGACTTTGTGACTCTGGGCGTTGAGGTTCTCGTTGAGTACCTGGTGCTCTTTGGTATTTACGGCGGTCAGGCGCGCGGAACGATTGACGCCAGGGGCGTTGCCCAGCGTCTTGACGACCTGCGCGAGGCTATCCATGCCAATGCCGTGATGTGCAAGACCGCCGAGGCATATGTCCAAGACCACATGCTCGATCTTTCTGAGCACACGCCCGCCATGGTCGTCGGCAACGGACCCAACTACGGTGTTGCCGAGGAGGCGGCGCTCAAGCTGAGCGAGACCATCAAGATTCCTGCCATGCACCACGAAGGCGAGGAGTTCGTCCACGGTCCCGAGATGCAGATTGTTCCGGGCTATCTGGTGTTTATCGTCGACGATCCGCAGGGGTCGGAGCGTCTTGCGAATATCGCCGATGCGCTATCGAACGTTACGGCAAAAACGGTGCTGCTCACGGCCCATCCCAAGGGTAAGGCTCACGAGGTTGTGGTGCCTCAGGTGGCTCCGCTGCTCAGCGCAATTCCCAATCTTGTGTTCTTCCAGACGATTGCGGCCATGATCGCCGAGCGTCTGAAGTCATGGGACGTGCACCCGTATCTCGATGCCGTCTCCAAGCAAATGGAGGTCAAGGCAGAGGGCTACGAAGAGTCAGTCAATGCGCTTAAGGCCAAAGCGGCTGAGTGTTACGGAATGTAAGCGGGTTTTGATGCCCGTTGGCATGGGGGATGTGAAGACAACCCCAGAAAGGAGAGACAAATGAAGGAAACCGAGAAGATCGAGATCATGCATTTCGACCAGGAGGGCTACCTCGAGGACGGCAAGGCGCTCTACGAGACCGGCAAGAAGATGACCGCGCTCGCCGACAAGGTCGCCGACGAGGGCTACGACGCCGTGTTCCTGATGGGCGTCGGCGGCACCTGGGACGAGCTCATGCAGCTCGAGTACCTCATGAACAAGTTCGGCGACCGCGACCTCGAGGTCTACCTGATCCACGCCGCCGAGTGGAACGTCTCCGGCCACAAGCGCATGACCGAGAAGTCCGTCGTGCTCACCGCCTCCGAGTCCGGCACCACCCCCGAGGTCCTCGAGGCCGTCAAGAAGATGAAGGACATGGGCGTGCGCGTCTACGCCATGACCAAGCCCGAGGGCCCCATCGGCCAGGCCGTCGGCGCCGAGAACTGCGTCGCCATGGCTTCCGACCATGGTTCGGGCGGCTGCGAGAAGGGCTACTACCTCGCCGACTGCTTCGGCCTGCGCCTGCTCAACCGCCGCGGCTGCTTCCCCAAGTTCGACCTGTTCATCGAGCAGACCAAGGACATCTGGAAGGACATGCTCGACATCCGCAAGCGCTTCGAGCCGCGCGCCGAGGAGCTCGCCAAGAAGTACGCCCTGGCCCCCTACACCATGTTCATCGGCTCCGGCGCCCTGTGGGGCGAGACCATCCTCTTCTCGATGTGCATCCTCGAGGAGATGCAGTGGAAGCGCACCCGCTACATCACCTCGGCCGACTTCTTCCACGGCACCCTCGAGCTCGTGGAGCCCGGCGTCCCGGTCTTCCTGTTCATGGGCGAGGACGAGAACCGCAAGCTCGACGAGCGCGTCCGCGCCTTCCTGACCCGCGGCGTGACCGGCGACACCGACGTCAACGTCATCGACACCGCCGAGTTCGCGATCCCCGGCCTTGACGACGAGTTCCGCGTCATCGTGTCCCCGTGGATTCTGACGGTGCTCGTTACCGACCGCCTGGCTCGCTACTACGAGACGGTCACCAAGCACAACCTCAAGTATCGTCGCTACTATCACCAGTTCGACTACTAAAGAAAACGGGTGCGGGAACGCGCCGGGCTATTGAGAGGAACACAGAATGAGACAGTACATCATCGCCAGCCATGCGCACTTCGCTACCGGCATCAAGGAGAGCATCGAGCTACTCTCGGGCGCTCGCGACAACGTCCACGATCTTTCGATGTTCGTCGATGACCGCATGGACGTGGCCGAGGAGGCCCAAAAACTGCTGGCAGGCATGGCTGCCGACGATGATGTCGTCGTGTGCACCGACCTCTTTGGCGGCAGCGTCAACAACGAGTTCACCAAGATCGTCCAGACGCGCCCCCGCACGTACCTCGTTACCAACATGAACCTTCCTCTGCTCATTCAGCTGCTGTTCTCTGACGAGTCGGTGCCGGTTGAAGAGACGATTCGCACCATCGTCGCTGCGGACGATACGCGCGTGAAGTTTGTCAACGATCTTTTGGTCGATGACGACGAGGAAGAAGAGTTCTAATCCGCAGCACCTACTGACACGCCGTAAGACGGCACAAGACCTTTGGGGGGTCACATTATGATTCAGCTACTTCGCGTCGACCATCGCCTGCTTCATGGCCAGGTCGCAGTTTCCTGGGTTCAGGGCCTCGGCTCCAACTGCATCTTCTGCGTGGGCGATAAGGTCGCTAACGACCCGGTGTGGAAGACGACGCTCAAGATGGGCAAGCCTGCCGGCTGCAAGCTCGTCATCAAGGATATGGCGAATGCCATCGAGGCCATTAACTCGGGTGTGACTGACAAATACAAGATGATTATCTGCGTCGCCACCATCGCTGAGGCAAAGCAGCTTGTTGAGGGCTGCCCGCAGATCAAGTCGGTCAACCTGGGCAACACCAAGCCCAAGGACGAGAAGCGCCCCGATGCTCGTCAGGTCTCTCGTCAGATCTTCCTGACTGCGGCCGAGGAAGCCGATGTGCGCGAGATGCTGAGCCGCGGCGTCGAGGTCGAGATTCGTCCTCTGGCCGACGACCCCAAGGTCGACTGCGCAAGCGTGCTCTAGGCGTTTAATTTCGAAGAGCCTGCGGGTTCTTCGTAGTGTCCTATTAGGAAAGGGGGATGTATGCTTACCCAAGCAATCCTCATCGGACTTATCGCCGCGTTTGGTAAGTTCGACTACCAGCTCGGTACGCTCTATGCGTTCCGCCCCATCGTCCTGTGCCCGCTCGTGGGCCTGGTGCTGGGGGACCTGCAGTCCGGCCTCGCGATCGGTGCGAGCCTGGAGCTGCTGTTCATGGGCTCAATCTCCATCGGTGCCTACGTGCCGCCCGATGAGACGATCGGCGGCGTGCTCGCCTGTGCCTTCGCTATCCAGCTGGGCCAGAGCACCGAGGCAGCCATCGCGCTCGCTATGCCCATCGCCACGCTGTGCCTTGCCATCAAGAACATCCTCAACGCCGCCCTGCCGATTTTGGTTGACCGCGCCGATGTTTTCTCTGCCCGGGGCAACCTTAAGGGCGTCTATGCGATGCACTTCCTGATCGGTTCCACCGGTATCATCATGGCGTTCCTGTTGTGCTCGCTGTCGTTCTATCTGGGTGCTGACGCTATCCAGGGCGTGCTCGACTTTATCCCCGACTTTGTCCTTGCTGGCTTTGGCGTTGCCGCCAACATCCTGCCTGCCATGGGCTTCGCCATGCTCGGCCGCCTGGTGCTCACCAAGCAGCTCGTGCCCTTCTACTTCCTGGGCTTTCTGCTGTGCTCCTACGCCAACGTGCCCGTCCTGGGCGTCGCCCTGATCGCCATCATCATCGGCATCGACAAGTTCGACCTGCTCGGCCTGGGCGGAGCCCAGCCCCAGCTCTCCGCGGAAGGGGATGAGGACGATGACTTCTAGTCCCGAGAACAAGATCACGCGCTCCGACCTCATCAAGAGCGCCGTCAACACCGGCGCCCTGGGCATGGAGTTCTCCTGGACCTACTACAAGCAGATGAACATCGCCTTCTGCCTGATGGTCGCCAACATGCTCAAGAAGATCTACGCCGGCCGCCCCGACGACTACGCCGAGGCCCTGCACCGCCACTGCGCGTTCTTCAACATCACCGTCCAGTTCGCCCCGTTCGTCGGCGGCATCGCGATGGCCATGGAGGAGAAGGTCGCCCGCGGCGAGATCGAGCCCGAGAGCGTCAACGACGTCAAGGCCGCCCTCATGGGCCCGCTGTCGGGCATCGGCGACTCCATCTTCCTGTCGACGCTGCGCGTGGTCGCCGCCGCGGTGGGCATCAGCCTGTGCCAGGCCGGCAACCCCTTCGGCCCCATCGCCTTCCTGCTCATCTACAACGTCCCCGGCTTCGCGCTGCGCATCTGGGGCGCCGTCAAGGGCTACGAGCTGGGCGTGGGCTTCCTGGACGAGGCCCAGAGGACCGGCCTCATGCAGAAGATCATGACCTGCGTGGGAATCGTGGGCGTCATGGTCGTGGGCGCCATGTGCAAGGACATGTTCTGGGCCAGCATCCCGGTGGCCATCGGCTCGGGCGAGGACGCCCAGACCCTCCAGGACATCCTGGACGGCATCATGCCCGGCATGCTCGGCATGCTCGCCTTCTGGCTGTACTACTGGCTGCTGTCCAAGAAGATCAACCCCATGGTGCTGATCGTGGCCACCATGGCCGTGGGCATCGTCGGCGCGTTCTTCGGCGTGCTGGCGTAGGTTCCTGCGTTCTATTCTGCCCCCAAGGGAAACGGCGACCCATTGCGGTCGCCGTTTTTTATTACCGAAAGCTAGCTGGAGGTGCTTCGTGATTCGATCTGACAATCCACCCGATAATGGCGTGAGCGGGGCGATGTATCTATTTGGCACGGCGCTCTTGTGGAGTTTTATCGGCATCCTCGTTCGCGCCAATTCGCAGTCAGCTCTTTTGATCGGTGCCGTTACGGCAATATTTATGGCGCTCTTTATCCTGCTCGTCGGCAGGCCCGTCTTTCGCGTCAGCCGTCTTATTGTCCTTGTGGCCGTCTGCAACTTCGTGACGGGCACCACGTTTAACTTTGCCAACCAGCTCACGACGGTCGGCAACGCGATCGTTCTGCAGTACACCTCGATGATTTTCGTTATCGTGTATCAATCGCTCGCAACTCGCACGTTGCCCTCGCCTGCGAAGATTGCCTCCGTGGTGGTTGCTTTTACGGGTATGGGACTTTTCTTTTTAGGTGATTTGAGTGCCGAGGGCATGCTCGGAAATCTGCTTGCCGTCATTTCGGGCGCCACCTTTGGGCTGTGTTTCTTTTTAAACTCTCGCCCCGATGCGTCGCCTATGGTGTCCTCGCTCATCTCCTGCGGCATCTCGATACTTCCGATCGTCTATTTTGCCGGCGACCTAGGCTCCGTGAAACCCTTTGAGTGGGGGCTTATGCTGGTGCATGGCCTTTTTTGCAGCGGCCTTGCGAGTGTGCTGTATGCCAAGGGGATTGCGCGCACCAACGCGTTTGCGGCCAACTTGGTTTGCATGAGTGAGGTCGTGCTCGCTCCCTGCTGGTCGGCGCTCCTCTTTGGCGAGGTCTTTCGCTGGAACGAGTTTTTGGGCGCAGCGATTATCGTTTTGGTGATTATGGCCAACTTGGCATCCGATGCCTTTGGCGATGGCTTTCTGGTGACGCTTGTCCTCCATCGAAACAAAGAGCGCGCCTGACGGGATACGTCTGCCGTTTACGGTAAAAAACACTCCGCTGAGCGAGTGGTATTAAATAGTAAGAACCTGCATACCTATAATTGGTATCAAATCATTTGTGCCTGGCATGGGTGTTAGCAGCACACCAGGTACGCTTCGAGCCGTGGAATCGAACTCCCGGAATTGATATCAACAACGCGCGCGACGGGAGTGACGACGGTTCGAGATTCCTTATTGGGAGGAATTATGCTTGTCCAAGCAATACTCGTCGGCTTAGTCGGAGCGTTTGGATGCCTCGACTACCAGCTCGGCACCCTCTACGCGTTCCGCCCCATCGTCCTGTGCCCGCTCGTGGGCCTGGTGCTGGGGGACCTGCAGACTGGCCTTGCCGTTGGCGCCAGCCTGGAGTTGCTGTTCATGGGCTCGATCTCCATCGGCGCCTACGTGCCGCCTAACGAAACCGTCGGCGGCGTGCTCGCCTGCGCGTTTGCCATTCAGCTCGGTCAGGGTACCGAGACGGCCATCGCGCTCGCCATGCCCATCGCCGTCCTTGCACTGACGATCGGCAACATTACCAATGCCTTGTTCCCTGTGTTTGTCGATATGGCAGACAAGTTCGCCCTCAAGGGAAACCTCAAAGGCATCTACGCCGTTCATTGGGGAATTGGAATCTGGGGCTGCGTCGAGTACTTCCTGCTGTGCGGCGGCGCCTTCTATTTGGGTTCCGACGCCATCCAGGGCCTGCTCGACTTCATCCCGCCCTTCATCATCGACGGTTGCGGCGTTGCCGCCAACATCCTGCCTGCCATGGGCTTCGCCATGCTCGGCCGCCTGGTGCTCACCAAGCAGCTCGTGCCCTTCTACTTCCTGGGCTTTCTGCTGTGCTCCTACGCCAACGTGCCCGTCCTGGGCGTCGCCCTGATCGCCATCATCATCGGCATCGACAAGTTCGACCTGCTCGGCCTGGGCGGAGCCCAGCCCCAGCTCTCCGCGGAAGGGGATGAGGACGATGACTTCTAGTCCCGAGAACAAGATCACGCGCTCCGACCTCATCAAGAGCGCCGTCAACACCGGCGCCCTGGGCATGGAGTTCTCCTGGACCTACTACAAGCAGATGAACATCGCCTTCTGCCTGATGGTCGCCAACATGCTCAAGAAGATCTACGCCGGCCGCCCCGACGACTACGCCGAGGCCCTGCACCGCCACTGCGCGTTCTTCAACATCACCGTCCAGTTCGCCCCGTTCGTCGGCGGCATCGCGATGGCCATGGAGGAGAAGGTCGCCCGCGGCGAGATCGAGCCCGAGAGCGTCAACGACGTCAAGGCCGCCCTCATGGGCCCGCTGTCGGGCATCGGCGACTCCATCTTCCTGTCGACGCTGCGCGTGGTCGCCGCCGCGGTGGGCATCAGCCTGTGCCAGGCCGGCAACCCCTTCGGCCCCATCGCCTTCCTGCTCATCTACAACGTCCCCGGCTTCGCGCTGCGCATCTGGGGCGCCGTCAAGGGCTACGAGCTGGGCGTGGGCTTCCTGGACGAGGCCCAGAGGACCGGCCTCATGCAGAAGATCATGACCTGCGTGGGAATCGTGGGCGTCATGGTCGTGGGCGCCATGTGCAAGGACATGTTCTGGGCCAGCATCCCGGTGGCCATCGGCTCGGGCGAGGACGCCCAGACCCTCCAGGACATCCTGGACGGCATCATGCCCGGCATGCTCGGCATGCTCGCCTTCTGGCTGTACTACTGGCTGCTGTCCAAGAAGATCAACCCCATGGTGCTGATCGTGGCCACCATGGCCGTGGGCATCGTCGGCGCGTTCTTCGGCGTGCTGGCGTAAGGGCCCAGCTGCATAGATTTTCGTTGCAACCTGGAAAGGGGATGGAGCAGGCCTATGCCCTCCATCCCTTTTTTATGTAAAAGGAGTTCGTATGTTCGCGAAGGATCGCGAAGCAATGCGCCTGAAGCCGGCGGAGGTCAGGCTGATTCTTATTGAGTCCCTGCAGTGGTGCGCCAACAACGCGGTCTACTTTTTGGGGCTTATCGGTGCGGCCACGTATGATCTGGCTGGCACGGCCTTTTTGGTTGCCGCCATTACGCTCGCGCGCAATCTTATGACGTCGGTGGGCAATATGGTGTCGGGTTCGGTCATCGACCGCTTTGGACCGCGCCGGACGTCGTTTGTGACGTGCGTGATTACGGCAGTGCTATCGCTTGGCGTGGGGTTGGCGCCGTTGTCTGTCCCCGGGCTTGTGTTTGCCGCGTGCGTCTTGGGACTTGCGGGCGGCTTTATCAACACCTGCACGCATGCGTTTCCGGGATACCTGGAGTCGACCACCGAGGGCCGTACCCGCGTGAACGGCCTCATGGTGTTCTACAGCAATATCGCCTATACCGCTGGCCCGCTGCTCGGTGGTGCCATCGTGAGCTGTTTTGCCACGCAATCGGTCTATCTGCTTATGGCGGGCATGATGGGTGTGGCGGCCGTGCTTTCCTTGGGCTGTCACGAGTGTGTTGCTCCCGCAAAAGGGGAGAAGCCGAAGGGCGGTATTCTGGGCGGCATGGCCGAGGGCGCGCGACTTACGTTTCGCGACCACGATCTGCGTCTCATCTTTATCTCGGGCTTTTTGGGTTTCTTTGCGTTTGGCGCGTTCGATTCGCTGGAGTCGTTGTTCTACCGCGATGTGCTCAACGTGGATATCGTCTGGCTGGGCTGGCTGTCCTCGGTCGTGGGCCTCACTTCCTCGGTGGGCGCGTTCATCCTGACCAAGCTTTCTGCTCGCCATGTCAACCTGCGATTGTTGCTCGGCGCGCTCATGGCCGTGGGCATTGGGTCCATGGTGTACGTGGGCACCGATATGCTGGGGGTCGCGATTATCGGTCAAGCGATTAACGGTCTGGCCTGGGGATTCCTGGAACCGCTGCAGATGATCTTGATTCAGGAGCGCGCCGACATCAAATACCTGGGGCGCATTACCGGCTTTGTGCGTTTTGGCCTGATGAGCGCCGGCGTGCTGCCGCTGCTGGCGGCTCCGTTTTTGGCGGAGGCTTTGGGCGTCCAGACGGTACTGTTTGGAGCATCGACCATTATTGCGCTGGTAGGAACGCTGTTCTTTGTCACACAAGGGAGGCGCCAGAGGCGTTAGCTATACATTCAATTCTAATTTAATACCACTCACCAGAGAATTTCGACCGTTCACCGATGATTGGAACAGATTGATAAGTGGTATTAAAAACACGTTAGGTGTATGTCTATAATTGGTATCGAAAATAAACGCGATGTATAGAGTTGCGTGCAGGACAGAAAGGAAAAGCCATGAAGGAAACCGAGAAGATCGAGATCATGCATTTCGACCAGGAGGGCTACCTCGAGGACGGCAAGGCGCTCTACGAGACCGGCAAGAAGATGACCGCGCTCGCCGACAAGGTCGCCGACGAGGGCTACGACGCCGTGTTCCTGATGGGCGTCGGCGGCACCTGGGACGAGCTCATGCAGCTCGAGTACCTCATGAACAAGTTCGGCGACCGCGACCTCGAGGTCTACCTGATCCACGCCGCCGAGTGGAACGTCATGGGCCACAAGCGCATGACCGAGAAGTCCGTCGTGCTCACCGCCTCCGAGTCCGGAACCACCCCCGAGGTCCTCGAGGCCGTCAAGAAGATGAAGGGCATGGGCGTGCGCGTCTACGCCATGACCAAGCCCGAGGGCCCCATCGGCCAGGCTGTGGGTGCCGAGAACTGCGTCAAGATGGCTTCCGATCATGGTAACGGCGGCTGCGAGATGGGCTACTACCTCGCCGACTGCTTCGGCCTGCGCCTGCTCAACCGCCGCGGCTGCTTCCCCAAGTTCGACCTGTTCATCGAGCAGACCAAGGACATCTGGAAGGACATGCTCGACATCCGCAAGCGCTTCGAGCCGCGCGCCGAGGAGCTCGCCAAGAAGTACGCCCTGGCCCCCTACACCATGTTCATCGGCTCCGGCGCCCTGTGGGGCGAGACCATCCTCTTCTCGATGTGCATCCTCGAGGAGATGCAGTGGAAGCGCACCCGCTACATCACCTCGGCCGACTTCTTCCACGGCACCCTCGAGCTCGTGGAGCCCGGCGTCCCGGTCTTCCTGTTCATGGGCGAGGACGAGAACCGCAAGCTCGACGAGCGCGTCCGCGCCTTCCTGACCCGCGGCGTGACCGGCGACACCGACGTCAACGTCATCGACACCGCCGAGTTCGCGATCCCCGGCCTTGACGACGAGTTCCGCGTCATCGTGTCTCCGTGGATCCTCTCCTCGCTGATCACCGATCGCCTTGCCGCTTACTACGAGACGGTCACCAAGCACAACCTCAACTACCGTCGCTACTATCACCAGTTCGACTACTAAGAGCAAATAACGTTTGTGTAATTGGGCCTCGCTCCTATATGGAACGGGGCCTCGCTTAGGTTGGAGAGTAATTATGAGCTATCCCCAGCTTGCCGCCATGAATATCAGCCATCGTTATTTTGACCTTGAGGAGTTCTTTTCTTCGGCAGCGGCCTCGGGCTACACGTGTTGCGAGCTTTGGACCGGGGCGATGCATCTGTATGTCGATTGCCATGGATACGATTCGCTCGAGCAGGTGCGGGAGCTATCACAGCGGTATGGGGTTCGGATTGTGGGGCTTTGTCCCGAACAGAACAACCCCAAGCCGTGGAATATCGCGGCGCGCGGGAATGAGGCGCGCGCCCGCACGCTCGCGTACTTTAAGAACGTTGTGGATATCGCGACGGAACTTGGAGCCGAGCAGGTCATGGTCTCGAGCGGCTGGGCATTTTTGAACGAGCCGATCGAGGACGCGTGGGGTCGCAGCGCCTCGATGCTGCGTGCGATTGGCGAGCATGCGGGAGAGCGCGGCGTGCGACTGGTGCTCGAGGCCCTACAGCCGGTTGAGTCGATGATCGTGAACTCGGCGGCCGACACGAAGCGCATGATCGAGGCAGTTGATCATCCGGCACTTAAGGCGTGTCTGGATTTGGGCGCTATGGCGGTGGCAGGGGATACCATCGACGATTATTTCGATCTGCTTGGCGATGATGTCGCCCACGTGCATTTTGTCGATGTTGCGGCAGACGGCACGACGCATCTTGCCTGGGGTGACGGCGACCGCGATATGCGCGCCGACCTGGATAGGCTGGTGGCGCGCGGCTATCGCGGAGTTGTTTCGGCCGAGACCTATGACTGGCGCTATTTTGCCGACCCCGCAGCTGCCGATGCGCAGGTAATGGCAGAGTATCGTCGTGCGATTGGCGCCTAAGTGGGACAGGGCGCCGAGCTGGCGTTTGGCGAATTTTAGTTTGGCGCTCTCTGAGAAATGGGACAGACTTTCCGCTTGAAGCCCAACCGGAAAGCCTGTCCCGGAATGAGCCTCCAGAATGGGATGTACTTTCCGTATGCGGTCCTATCCGGAAAGTACATCCCATTCCAAGCCCAAATTCCGGGACGCACTTTCCGCTGAAGACCTCAACCGGAAACCGCATCCCGTTCTGGACTGTAATTTCGGGGCGCAGTTTCCGCCAGAAGTCTCAACCGGAAACCGCATCCCAGTTTTTGGCCGGCGGGCGGGATGTGCCTCCTCCATTGTTTCCAAATGAATACGCTGTGAGCCGAGGGGGACGGTTCTCCCCGCAAGCACTCTAGTATGCTAAAGTACCCAGAAGACCGGCGGAGCTATGCCGGTCTTCTGTTCTATAAGAAACACAGCATGAGGAGGCTCACCAGATGACGGCCACACCGTGGGGATTCCGGGACATATTGCCCGAGGAGGCTCAGGCACGCGAGGAGATCGCGTATACGGTGAAGGGCTGCTTAAGGGAGCATCATTACCTTCCGGTCGAGACGCCGCTGCTCGAGGACAAGGGTTCGCTCGAGGAGGGCGGCCGCATTGCGGACACGCCGTTTAAGCTCTTTGATGACGACGGTCGCCTGCTGGTGGTCCGTCCCGACAACACGCTGCCGATCGTGCGCCTGGTTTCGACCCGCATGCGTGCGGCCGATCTGCCCCTGCGCCTTCGCTACGAGGCGCCGGTGGTTCGCGAGTGCCAGCGCAATGCCGGTGGCTCGCGTCAGTTTACGCAGCTGGGCTTTGAGCTTATCGGTGCGGGCGATACCGCGGGCGATGTAGAGATTGTTTCGCTGGTGGCCGAGGCCGTGCGTAAGCTGGCGCTTCCCGATGCTCGTATTATCGCAGGTAGCGTGCGTCCTTTTAAGGAGCTGCTCGCGGTGTGCGAGGATCGCGAGCTGGCAGCCGAGGCCCTGCGCTGCGTGCATGCCAACGACTTTGTGGGTCTCGATGCCCGCGTGGCTGCCAGCACCGAGTCTGATGCCGTCAAGGCCGCCATTAGCGAGCTGCCGCGCCTGCACGGTGGTGCCGAGGTGCTCGACCGCGTGGACGCGCTGCTGGAGGCCGCCGGTATCGCCGCGCCGCCGACGCGCGAGCTGCGTGCCCTGGTCGAGGGTTTGGCTCCCGAGGACGCCCAGGTGCTGTCGTTCGATTTCTCCATTATGAACTCTTTCGATTACTACACGGGCCTGGTCTTTAAGGCCTATGCCGGTGGCTTGCCCGATCCGGTCGGTTCGGGCGGACGCTACGACTCCATCTTTACCGGTGCATTTGGCGGCGGCATCGAGGTGCCGGCGGCGGGCTTCGCCTTTTCGCTCGAGCGTTTGGAGGCCGCGCGTACCTCGGCAGAGGACGCTGCTTCCGACGGCGATCACGCCGCGGGCCGTGGCGCCGAGGGTCCGCTGCGCATTGCCGTGCCCAAGGGCTCGCTTAAGGCTGACACGCTCGACGTGCTCGAGGCCGCGGGCCTGGACGTCTCTGAGTTGCGTGACCCCGGCCGTCACCTGATTGTGCGCGGTCGCGACACGCGTGCCGGTGAGGGCACGGTCGGCGATATCGAGTTTGTTATCGTGCGACCCAGCGATGCGCCCGCCTTTGTGGGCTGCGGTGGCGCCGATTGCGGCATCTGCGGCTGGGATTCGCTCATCGAGGCCGACCTCAACCTGCTGCAGCTGGTCGACTTGGGCTATGGCCTGTGCACCTTTATCGAGGCGGAGCCCGCGTGGCGCGCCGGTCAGGCCGAGCGCAACTATGCCCGCCGCGGGTCGCTTCGCGTGGCTACCAAATATCCGCGCATCGCGAGTGCCTGGTATGCCGAGCGCGGTGTGAACGCCGATATCGTCTCGCTGCACGGTAACATCGAGCTGGGCCCCATCGTCGGCATGACCGATCGCATCGTGGATATTACCGCTACGGGTGCCACGCTGCGCGACAACGATTTGGTCATCACCGGCCGCATTATGGACTGCACGGCGCGCTTTTTTGTCAACCCGGGTGCCGCTCGCTTGGATCCGCGCGTACGCAATCTGGCAGATCGCTTGGCGGCGGCCGTTAAGGATAAGCATTTTGAGCCCGTTGCGGGCTCGGCACAATAGCGCGAGCACGCACGGGCGCCCCAACGTCTGGGCTGCGGGCCGATGGGCGCCGCCGCCCGGCCTCTCGTTTTTCGAACACAACCTCGACCGATAGGGGATACCGATATGAAGACTATCAAGCTTGCTCCCGGTGAGCGTCTCGTTACCAACCAGCTCAACCGTAAGGGCGTGCTGCCGCAAAACATCGTCGACGCCGCCCGCGATATCGTGGCCAACGTGCGCGCCAACGGCGATGCCGCGGTGCGCGACTACTGTCAGCGTTTTGATGGTGTTGAGCTGCAGAGCTTCCGTCTGCCGCAAGAGCAGATCGATGCCGCGCTCGAGGGCCTCGATCCGGCCTTTGTCGCGGCGCTCGAGAAGGCTGCGCGCCAGATTCGCGAGTTCCACCAGCGCGAGGTCGAGCAGAGCTGGTTTACCACGCGTGCAGATGGCACCATGCTCGGCGTTAAGGTGACCCCGCTTGCGGCGGCCGGCATCTACGTGCCGGGCGGTCGCGCGCAGTATCCCTCCACGGTGCTCATGAATGCCATTCCCGCCAAGGTCGCCGGCGTCGAGCGCGTGGTCATGGTGACCCCGCCGCAAAAAGATGGCCTGATCAGTCCCTACACGCTCGCGGCGGCAAAGCTCGGCGGCGTGGACGAAATCTATATGGTGGGCGGCGCCCAGGCCGTGGCCGCGCTGGCATACGGTACCGAGACCATTCCTCGCGTCGACAAAATCACCGGTCCGGGCAACGCCTTTGTTGCCGCGGCCAAGCAGATTGTCTCGGGCGACGTGGGCATCGACATGGTCGCCGGTCCCTCCGAGGTCTGCGTGCTGGCAGATGCCACGGCCAAGCCCATGGTGGTCGCGGCCGACCTGATGGCCCAGGCCGAGCACGATCCGCTAGCAGCCTGCTATCTGGTGACCTGCGACGAGCAGTTTGCGCGCGAGGTCGAGGCGGGTATCGACATTTTGGTGGCACAGTCCCCGCGTGCCGAGATCACGCGCGCCTCGCTCGACAACGAGGGCACCATCGTGGTGGCCGCCGATATGGCTGCTGCCGTCGAGGCGGTGAACACCGTGGCGCCCGAACACCTGGAGCTGCACTGCAAGGATGCGATGGGCCTGCTCGGCGGCATTCGCAACGCCGGCGCCATCTTTGTGGGCGCTTGGAGCTCCGAGCCGCTTGGCGATTATGTTGCCGGCCCCAACCACACGCTGCCGACCGGCGGCACGGCCATGTTCTCCAACCCGCTTTCGGTCGAAGAATTCGTCAAGCGCTCGAGCGTCATTTGCTATACGCCCGAGGGCCTGCTCTCGGACGCTCCCGCGACGCAGCGCCTGGCCGAGGCCGAGGGCCTGTGGGCGCACGCGCTTTCCGCCGCGCTGCGTCGCCGTGTGCTGGAGCAGGGCGAGGGTGCCGTGAGTGCTGAGTCTCTGGCCGCGGCCGACCTGACCAAGGTCGCCTGGCCGGGCGACGCCGTGGCGACGGTCGCCGAGGGTGTGGACCTAGCGGCTGCAAGCGCGGATGGCGCTGGCGCGACCGGCGAGGAGGCCTAATATGGCCGAGCTGACGTCTCGCATGAAGGAGCTCGTCCAGCCCTACTTGGCTGGCATTGAGCCCTACAACCCCAACTTTACGCCCACGCGCATCAACCTTTCGGCCAACGAGAACACCTATCCCGTGCCGGCTGGCGTGCGCGAGGCGGTCGACGCCGCCCTGGCTGCCACGCCGCTCAACCGCTACCCCGATCCCATGTCGAACGACCTGCGCGACGAGCTTGCCGCTTGGCATGGCGTGGCGCGCGAGAATATCTGCGTGGGCAACGGCGGCGACGAGCTGCTCTATAACTACCTGCTGGCGTTTGGCGGCGCGGGGCGGACCCTGCTCAACTGCCCACCGTGTTTTAGCGAGTATGCGTTCTTTGCGTCGCTCTGCCAGACCGAGGTGCGCGACGTGTGGCGCGACCCGGCGACCTTTGAGCTCGACCAGGCTGCCGTGCTCGCGGCGGTGCCCGAGTGCAACTTGGCCATTGTGACCTCGCCCAATAACCCCACGGGTGATGTGGCGCCGCTCGACTTTGTCGCGGCCCTGTGCGATGCGTGCCCCGGCATGGTGATGGTCGACGAGGCCTACGTGGAGTTTGCCGATGATTCGTTTGGCGCGGCCACCACAGCGCAGGGACTTATCTCCGAGCATCCCAACCTGGTGATCCTGCATACGCTGTCCAAGGCGTTTGGCGCCGCCGGCACGCGTCTGGGCTATGTGATTGCGGCGCCCGAGGTCATCGACGTGTTCGCGGCGATTCGCCAGATCTATTCGGTCAACGTGCTGAGCCAGGCGGCGGCGCTTGCCTGCGTGCGCGCCCGCGATGCGTATGCGCCCGTGGTGGCACAGGTCGCATCCGAGCGCGAGCGCGAACTGTGTGCCCTGCGCGCAATGGCTGCCGGGGGTCTGCCCGTGGAGGCATGGCCGAGTGCAGCGAACTTTGTGCTCGTGCGCACGCCGCATGCTACGCGCGTGCGTGAGCGCCTGCGCGACGAGTATTCGATTTTGGTGCGCGACTTTAGCTACGCGCCGGGGCTTGCGGACTGTCTGCGCATTACCGTGGGCACCCCGCAGGAAAACGATGAGGTGCTGGCTGCGTTTGCCGCGCTGGTGAAGGAGGAGATGTAGATGAGCCGTTATGCCGAGGTGACCCGCAAGACGGGGGAGACCGATATTGTTGTCAAACTCGACCTGGACGGATGCGGCGTGTGCGATATCTCGACCGGAGTGCCGTTTTTCGACCACATGCTCAACGCCTTTGGCCGCCATGGCCTGTTTGATTTGACGGTGCATGCAGTAGGCGACGTGGAGGTCGACGCGCACCATACCGTCGAGGACACGGGCATTGTGCTGGGTGAGGCGTTTTGCCAAGCGCTGGGCGACAAGGCGGGTATTACGCGCTTTGCAGACGCGGCGATTGCCATGGACGAGACGCTCGTGATGGCCGCCGTGGACATTTCGGGTCGCGGCCAGGCCTACTGCGAGCTGCCCGTGCCGACCGAACGTGTGGGCAGCTTCGATACCGAGCTGGCCGTCGAGTTCTTCTATGCCTTTGCGCGCGATGCCAAGCTCACGCTGCACGTGCGCGAGTTCGCAGGCGGCAACTCGCATCACATTATCGAGGCCGCCTTTAAGGCCGTGGGCCGCACGATGCGCCACGCCTGCGAGCTCGATCCCCGCGTGCAGGGCATCCCCAGCACCAAGGGCTCGCTGTAGCCTTCCAAAAAGGGACAGGTTTATTTTGGCAGGTTTTATCTGCGGAAATGTTGTCTCATACGGTGGGTGAACGTTTAACCGACCAAAATAAACCTGTCCCTTTTTGGCAGGTTTTGAATGGGAAAAAGGAGGGTCGCGTGGGCGAACCGAAGATCGTGGTGGTCGACTACCACAAGGGCAACTTGTCGAGCGTCGTGCGCGGGCTTGTGCGCGCCGGTGCCGCCGCCTGCACGTCGGACGATCCGGAGCAGATCCGCCGCGCCGACGGCCTGGTCATCCCGGGCGTGGGTGCGTTCTATGACGCGATCGCCTTTATGCGCCAGAGCGGCGAGGAGGCGGCCGTGCTCGACGCCGTTGCCGCCGGAACTCCGCTGCTCGGCATCTGCCTGGGCCTTCAGCTATTTTTTGAGCGCGGCAACGAGGGCGTGCCTGCGGACGAGGGCGCGGTCGCCGACGGCAGCGCCCCCGAGCAGGCTGGCGGTCCCTGGGTCGATGGCCTGGGCATTATGCGCGGTTCGTGCACGCGCTTGGAGTCGAGCCGACTGAAGGTGCCGCACGTGGGCTGGGACCAGGTGCACATGACGCCCGCCGGTGCGGCCGATCCGCTGCTTGCCGGTTTTGCCGAGGGTGCCAACATGTACTTCACCCACAGCTACGCGGTGGCTGACGACGCCGATGCCGCCGATGTGCTGGCGCGCACACACTATACGCGGAGCTTCCCGTGCATCGTTCGCCATGGCAACGTGTGGGGCTGCCAGTTCCATCCCGAGAAATCCTCCGCGCTGGGTCAGCGCATCCTTAAGAACTTTGTGAGCATCGTTGAGGAGGTTGGCCGATGATCCTGTTTCCCGCAATCGATCTGATCGGCGGCAAGGTCGTGCGCCTGGAGCGCGGTGACCGCAGTCGCTGCAAGGTATATTCCGACGACCCCGTGGCCGTTGCCCGCTCGTTTGCCGAACAGGGCGCGAACTGGGTGCACGTCGTCGACCTGTCCGCTGCCTTTGGCGAGGACGAGGGCGCACGTACTGCCAACTCGGCGGCGATTAAGGCCATCTGCGGCGTCGACGGTCTGTCCGTGGACGTGGGCGGCGGCGTCCGCTCGCTTGCGCGCATCGACGAGTTGGCAGGCTACGGCGCATGCCGTATCGCGCTGGGCACCGTGCTGGTGACCGAGCCGGGTTTTGCCGAAGTGGCAGCCCAAGGCTTTGGCGAGTTGCTGGTGGCAGACATCGCCGCGCGCGACGGTCAGGTCAAGGTGAACGGCTGGCGCGACGGCGCAGGTGTGGCGCTCGACGATGCCGTGGCGCAGCTTTCCGAGCTGGGCTTTAAGCATCTGGTGTATACCGACATCGCGCGCGATGGCATGCAGACGGGTATCGATGTGGCGGCGTATCGCCATGTGGCCGAGGTCGCGGGCTTTCCCGTCGTGGCTTCGGGCGGCATCTCGACGCTCGACGACATCCGCGCACTGGCCGCGGTGGGTGAGGGCGCGATTGAAGGCGCCATTACCGGCCGTGCGCTCTACGAGGGCAACTTTACGCTGGCCCAGGCGTTGGCCGCCGCCCGAGGGGAGGAGTAGCCCATGCTTACCAAGCGCGTAATTCCCTGTCTGGACGTCAAGGACGGCCGCGTGGTCAAGGGGGTTAACTTTGTGAGCTTGCGCGATGCGGGCGATCCGGTGGAACTGGCGCGTGCCTACGACCGCGAGGGTGCGGACGAGGTCGTCTTCCTGGACATTACTGCCACGAGCGACAACCGCGCGACGACCATCGAGATGGCAGCGCATGCGGCCGAGGAGCTCGCCATTCCCTATACCGTGGGCGGCGGCTTTCGCGACCTGGCGGGCATGCGCACCATGGTTGCCGCCGGTGCCGACAAGGTGTCGCTCAACTCGGCGGCCGTGCGCGATCCGTCGCTGATTAGCCAGGCTGCCGCGGCGTTTGGCAGCCAGGCCGTGGTCGTGGCGATCGATGCCAAGCGCGTCGGCTTGCCCGGCGCATCCGGTGCCGACAAGTGGGAGGTCTTTACGGCGGGCGGTCGCAACGCCACGGGCATCGACGCGGTGGCGTGGGCCGAGGAGGCGGCTCGTCGCGGCGCCGGCGAGATCTTGCTCACCAGCATGGACCGCGACGGCACCAAGGCCGGTTTTGATTTGGCGCTCACCCGCGCCGTGGCCCGCGCGGTGCCAATCCCCGTCATCGCGAGCGGTGGCGTGGGCACGCTCGAGCATTTTGCCGAGGGCGTGATCGAGGGCGAGGCCGACGCCGTGCTGGCGGCGAGCGTCTTTCACTTTGGAACCTTCAGCATTCGCCAGGTGAAGGAGTATATGGCCTCGCAGGGCATCCCTGTCAGGTTGGACTTCTAGCGCTGCGGCTTGTCCAGGCACCCGACCTTCCGGCTCCAACCCTCCTCGCGTACTTAAGTACGCGTCGTCGGGCTTGTCGCTCGGAATCTCGGGCACCCGGACAACCCTCGCCGACCTGCGAAGTTTGAATTTGGGGAGAGAAATGGAAGAGATAACCGATCCTTCAAAGCTTGCGTACGACGCCCGCGGGCTGATTCCTTGTGTGGTTCAGCAGTATGACACCGGCGAGGTGCTCATGGTTGCCTGGATGAACGAGGAGTCGGTGGGGCTGACGCTCAAGACCGGCACCACGTGGTTTTGGAGCCGCAGTCGCCAGGAGCTCTGGAACAAGGGCGCGACGAGCGGCAACATGCAGGAGGTTCGTGAACTCTGGGCCGACTGCGATAGCGACACGCTGCTGGTCAAGGTCGACTCGCCGGGTCCGGCCTGCCATACCGGCAACCGTACCTGCTTCTTTAAGAAACTCGCGTAGGGCGGGCGCTCGACCAGGCGCTTGGCCAACCAGAAAGGATTGAACCATGGGTGTGCGTACCGCAAATGTTCAGGATGGAAATATCGGCGAGACGCTAACGGGGCTGGCCGAGGTGATTCACGGTCGTCGCGACGCGTCGCCGCAGGAAAGCTATACCGCTCGACTGCTGACCGATGTGGAGGATGAGCTGCTCAAGAAGCTTGCCGAGGAGGCGAGCGAGGTGATCATGGCCTGCAAGGATAACGACCACGATCACATTCGCTACGAGGCTGGCGACCTGGTTTACCACCTGCTCGTGACGCTTGAGCGCTACGGCATTACCCTCGACGAGCTGGCCGGCGAACTCAACGCCCGCCGCCACTAGTCGTTAAAGAACGTCCCCGATGACCATAGAAGTTGCGGTGGAATAGTTCTTGTTTGACGGTCTTAGGGCTATAAATAGGAGCTATTTCACCGCAACTTATGAAGGGATGGCTAGGCGAGGGGTGTGGACTCCCATTCGCCGGTGGGGTGGGGGATGTCGAAGGTTCGGTAGCCGCAGTCGTAGGCATGGGCTTGGGCCTCGCGGATATTCCAGCAAATATCACAGGCGCGGTGCGCATCCGAGCCAAAGGTAATGGGCGCCTCAGCATGGGCAAAGCACCGCAAAAGGCCGGTCGCGGGATAGTAGTCGTCGAGCCCCTTGCGCGGTGCGGCGGTCGAGACCTCAACGCGGCGGCCCGTATCGTGCGCACACTCGGCCATCTGCCGCCAAAACGGTGCGGGGTCAAAATCGGGCGCAAAGCCTTCCTTCGAAAAGCGCATGACCAGGTCGGGGTGAGCCATCACATCAAAGTTGAGCGAGCTTTCGCAGGCGCGGCACCAGTCATCGACATAGCACTCCCACACGCCGCGCACGCCCAGGTTTTCCCAAACGTGCAGGTTGGTGTCGTCGTCGATCCAGCCGCAGCGTGAGTCGGGCGTATCGGGGCGTGCGACGCCCTCTGTCCCCGTCGTGCCCGCAGCGCCTGCCATGATATTGCCCGGGTTACCAATCCAATGCACGCTGCCCAGGCGTACGACGGCGCCCCGGGACCAGCGCTCAACCAAAGGCTCGCAGCCTTCGTACCAATCGCACTCAAAGCCATAGACAAGCTCGAGCTCCGGCGCAATCTGCGCGGCAAGCTTGCGGGCATCCTCAAAAGCCAGACGATGCGCCGGCAGGTCGCCCTCGACAACCTGCACCTCGCAGGTGGCATCCATACTGGCAGGCAGGGTAAGGTGATCGGCCGAGACCATGGTGCGGCAACCGGCTGCAGCAGCGGCGCGGACGTTGTCTTCAAACGAGGCGTGTCCGTCCGAAAACGAGGTGTGAGTATGGCAATCGACCAGCGGGCAGGCAGGCATGGCGGCTCCTTTACGTCAAGCGAATCTGCTCCATTGTAACGGCGCGGCCTCCAGTGCGATGTACGCGCCGGGGGCCGAAATCGACTGGAAAGGACGGGCGGCGCATAAGGGCGGGCTCGCGACATCGGCCTTGCTTCGAATCATGTACCTCAGCCTCCAAAACCGACAAAAAATGACATGTTTGGAGGCTGATGTACATGTTTGGCCGAGGCGGTGGAGTGTCGGTTCTTGCAGACAAGGAAAATCGCGCTCATAGCGCGCCGCCACACTTGCGGCGCTCGCGATGTGCTAGCGTTTGGGTGAATAAAACGAGCCCGTGCGGAAAGGAGCCGGACCGTATGCAACGTGGAACTACATCTCCGCTATCCCGCGAGACCGATGCGCCCGAAACCATCGTCAAGCTGGAGTGCGACATCGACGACGCGTCGCCCGAGGTGCTCGCCTACGCCGCCGACCGCCTGCGCGAGGCCGGCGCGCGCGAGGTGCATTGGCTGCCCCTCTATTGCAAGAAAGGCCGCCCTGGCTGGCAGTTGCAGGTAATCTGCACCCACGAGGATATCGAGCGCCTGCAGACGATCATCTTTTTGGAAACCACGACCAATGGCATCCGCCGCCAGGTTATGGAGCGCGTTTGCCTGGCACGCCACTTTGAGCGCGTAACGACGCCGTGGGGCGAGGTGTCCGTCAAGGTGGCCACCTTGCCCGACGGCAGTGAGCGTGCGGCGCCCGAGTACGAAGACTGCGCCCACCTTGCCCGTGAGCACAATGTGCCGCTCCAACGCGTGATGCAGGCGGCCCAGAGCGCGGCACTGCGATTTGAATAACGCGGCTGGTGGCGACATTCCGCGCCCGGCCACGTCAACCCCACCCCGAAAGGACCTCCATGAAATACCTCATCGCTTCTGACATCCACGGCTCGGCATATTGGACCGAGCGCCTCTGCGCCGCCATCGAAGCCGAGCAGCCCGACCGCATCGTCCTGCTGGGCGACCTGCTTTATCATGGTCCGCGCAACGACCTGCCGCGCGACTACGCTCCCAAGCGCGTGATTCCGTTGCTCAACGCCCTGGCCGACCGCATTATCGCGGTGCGCGGCAACTGCGACGCCGAGGTCGACCAGATGGTTCTCGACTTTCCCGTCATGGCCGACTACGCCACACTGTTCGACGAGACCGGCCGCGAACTGTTCCTGACGCACGGCCACGTCTTTGGCGCCGGCATGCACAACAGCGTCGACCACGTGCCCGCGCTGCCCGAGGGCTCCGCGCTCGTCTACGGCCACACGCACGTCAAGGTCAACGAGGAAAGCACCGCACACCCGGGTCTGTGGCTCTTCAATCCCGGCAGCGTGAGCATCCCTAAGGACGGCACGCACAGCTATGGTATCTACGAGGGCGGCGCGTTCCGCCATGTGATCATGGAGGAGGACTAACCATGGCCGAGCACATGGCTCAGCAAAATGCCGAAGGTTCGCGCGACCTGTCCACGCTGGTCGATGCATCGGCCGAGTTACAACATCTGGTACAGACTATCTGGCGCCTGCGTCAGCCCGACGGCTGCCCGTGGGACCGCGAGCAGACGCACCAGAGCATTGGCAAGAACATGATCGAGGAGGCCTACGAGGCGCTCGACTGCATCGAGGCGGATGACGCGGCCCATCTTCGCGAGGAGCTGGGCGATGTGCTCATGCAAGTCGTGCTGCATGCGCAGATTGCGGCGGACGCCGGCGAGTTTACGCTGGCCGACGTGGCGCGCGATATCGACGCCAAGCTCATTCGCCGCCATCCGCACGTGTTTGGCAATGTGGATGTCGACAACTCCGACGAGGTGCTCAAGATTTGGGACGAGGTCAAACTTGCCGAGAAGGCCGCCAAGGACCAGGCCGTGGCGGCGGGCGAGGCTGCGCCCGAGGGCCTGCTCGACGGCGTGCCCACGCATCTGCCGGCGCTGATGCAGGCTCAGAAGGTGTCGCGCAAGGCGGCTGCCGTGGGCTTTGAGTGGGATACGGTCCAGGACGTGTGGGACGAGGTCGCCGAGGAACGTGCCGAGTTTGAGGCCGAGGAACCCGGCTCGCCCGAGCGCGAGATGGAGTTTGGCGACCTGCTCTTTGCCCTGGTCAACGTTGCGCGCAAGGAGGGCATCGACGCCGAGAGCGCCCTTCGTGCCAGCACGGCAAAGTTCCGCCGCCGTTGGGCCGCAATGGAGCAGATGGCGGCCGATGCCCATGTTGATCTTGCCGAGCTTTCGACCCACGGGCTCAACGACCTGTGGGATGCCGCAAAGGCAGAGGAGTAGGACACGGTGTTGGTCGGCGGGGCGTAAGGGCGGCGCCCCGTCGACTTGCCCGTTGGCGACCACGCGCGCTCGAGTAATGGATTTGTCCTACGGCTCGTCCGGCTGGTCCGCCCGCGTGCTATAACTAAAGGACTTAGCGCAAACAAACCTCAACCGCACAAGGCGCACATGGATCAGTTTTACGACAACAGGCACTATTCCGCCGGTTCGCGCGAACCGTCACCTCGCCGTGCGCATTCGGTGCAGCTTGGCGGGTCTGGTTATGCTGGCGCTGATCGCTCCAGGTATAGCTCGCCGGCGACTTCGCATCCTAATGCTCAGCCAAATAGTTCCTCGGACAGTCCGGTGCGCCCATCGCGTTCCAAGCATGCGTCGCGCCCTTCGACCCAGGCGTCCGACAAGCCGCGCCGTCCCTCAAGCCGTCTTTCGGGCTCGGACTTTATGCACTACGCCAACGATAACGCGGTGGTCAAGGCAATCTATGATTTTACCCACGGTCCCCAGCGAGGGCTGTTTGTTGGCATTGTCGTCGCCCTGGCGCTCGTGAGCCTGTACTTCCCGGTGCGCGACCTGTATGTGGCAAAACGCTCGAGCGACATCTTGGCCAAGCAGGTCGAGATTCGCGAGCAATATAATGACGACCTGCAAAAAAGCGTCGACAAGCTGCTCTCGGAGGAGGGCATTAAGGACGCGGCGACCGAGGACCTGGGTCTGGTGATGCCCGGCGAGAAGAGGATTGAAGTGCAGGGCCTGGACGACGATTCCGATACCTCGTCGAGCCAGAAGTCGTCGAACGCCAAGAAGGCCAGCGAAGTTGCCAAGGAAATCGAAGAGGTCGGCAAGGACGCGCCGTGGTACATCCAGACGCTCGACATGCTGTTTGGATTTAACGGCGTCGAGGGCCAGGCAGTCGTGTCCAATGGCGAGTAGCGCCCGGAGGGGGGCCGCAATGACGAATTGCAAACGATATAAGGTGGCGGCGATTGACCTGGGAACGGTGTCGTCGCGACTGGTGCTGGCCCAGGTCGAGGACGGGGCGATCGTGGAATCGTCCAAGCATACCGAGATTACCGACTTGGGCGAGGGCGTGGACGCAACGGGGCGCTTTTGCGAGGCGGCCGTTGGGCGCGTGCTCGCTGCGTGCCGAATGTTTGTGGACGAGGCCCGTGCCTTTGGGGCCGCGTGCATCTGCACCACGTGCACGAGCGCCGCGCGCGATGCGTCCAATGCCGCGCTGCTGCTGGACGGCCTGCGCGAGCTGGGGCTCGAGCCGCAGGTGATTCCGGGCGAGGTCGAGGCGCGCCTGACGTTTTTTGGCGTGGCGCACGACTTTGCCGGCGAGCGCATCATTGTTGCCGATTCGGGTGGCGGATCCACGGAGCTCGCGACGGGCGTCTATGCGCCGGAGCGTGGGATCTTTGCGCTGGAGGGAACGCGCTCGCTGGACATCGGTTGTCGCCGCGTGACGGAGCGGTTTTTCTCGGCGCTGCCGCCAACGGGCAGCGAGCTTGCCGCCGCTGGCGCGTGGGCAAACGAGCAGTTTGCGGGCTACTTTAAGAGCTTGCCGGTCGACTTTGAGCGAGCCGAGCGCCTGGTCGCGGTGGGTGGCACCGTCACCACGCTCGTTGCGCTCGTTCACGAGCTGGAGCCGTATGATTCGAGTTTTGTGCACCTGCGCGAGCTTTCGCTGGACCAGGTTTCGGCCGCTATCGAGCGCATGTCCTCGCTGGATGTCGCGGGCATCGCCGCGTTGCCAGGCGTGCAACCCAAGCGTGCGGGCGTGATCCTGGCTGGTGCTGTGGTGATTCGCGAGCTCATGCGAGCCGGCGGCTACGACGCGCTCACTGTAAGCGAGAACAGCCTGCTCGCCGGAATGGCCGCCACCATCAACGAGGTTCTCGACGGCGCGACCCCCACCATCGCCTGGACCCCCAGCCTCAGCGTCCTTTAACTATCCCCTCATAAGTTGCGGTGAAATAGTTCCTAAATGGGCTGATAAACTGCCAAAACAGGAACTATTCCACCGCAACTTAGAGGCTTGACGGTGTCCAAAAGAAACGAGCCCGCATTCCAAAGGGACACGGGCTCGTAAACAATACGTGGTAGGGGCGGTGGGACTCGAACCCACAATCCTTGCGGCGAGAGATTTTAAGTCTCCTGCGTATGCCAATTCCGCCACGCCCCCGTAAGACTAGAAGTCTAGCACAAGCCGTCCGTTACGCGTTGACGGCCATCGAGTGTTGGCCCGACTTTTCGAGGAACTCTTGGAACTTTGCCTCGTCGCCCTTGTTTTGGTACTGCAGGGCCAGCAGGTACTCCAGTCGGCAGCGCTTGACCGGGTCGTTGCCGACATCCTCGAGCATGCGCTCCAGCTCGGGAATGTCGTTGTGGCGCTTGAGGATCATCGTGTCGTACATCAGCTGGCATTCGTGCGCGACTGCCTCGGCTTGGCCACCCTCAAAGCCCTTGATCTCGTGCAGCAGCTCCTTGGACTTTTTGCGGTCCTCCTGGCCAACGTAGTAGTTAAAGGCCTTGATCACCAGATCGACGCGCTGCATCTTGGGCAGGTTGAGCCCCAGCAGCAGGTCAAACATCTCGTCGGCGCGCTCGTGGTCCTCGCGCAGCAGATAGGAGTTCAGGCGCAGGTAGTCGCGGTTGTAGCGCGGGTACAGCATGCTGGTGAGTTTGCCGTCGAGCAAACGATCGAACTCGTCCCACTGTTTGGCGGCCATGAGCCGCTGCAGGCGTTTAAACGTGGTGCGTTTTTTGATGCTAAAGAGCAGCGACACGGCGATACAGATGACAACGACGACGGTCCAGAGTGTGCGGGAATCGGGCATATTGAGCTCCTCGGTCGCTCGTAAAACAAGCGGTATGACAAAACCTACTAGATGTATTATACGCAGCGTGCAAGCAAACTGGCACAAAAGTGCATCGAGGCCGAGCGCCATCGCTCGCTGCGGTACACTTACCTAAAGTAAACCATGAAGGGAGACATTACCTATGAAGAAGATCGTTTTGGCTTGCGGTGCTGGCGCTGCTACTTCCACGCTCGTTGCCCAGAAGGTCGCCACCATGCTCGACGCCAACGGTTACGCCGGCAAGTATGAGATCGTGCAGTGCGCCATTTCCGAGGCCAAAGACGCTTGCGACGAGGGCGCCGACCTGCTGATCGCCACCACCGTTGCCCCCGAGGGCCTCACCTGCCCGTACGTGAGCGGCGTGCCCTTTATGACCGGCATGAACCGCGTCGCTGCCGAGAAGGCCGTTCTCGACGTCATGGCTCAGTAGACGCTGCCTGTATGAACGAGCAGAACGCCAACCCGGTCGAGCTCTTTGGCATGCGCGTTGCCCATGTGGGCATTAACGCCACCGACCCGGCAGACGCTCTGGAGATCGCGGAGCTGTTCTCGACGATGATGGGCCTGCCCGTCAGCGAGACCCCGATTTCGTACTTTAATGACTCGCTGGTCGAGATCATGAAGCAGAACGGTCGTGGCGCCAAGGGCCACATAGGCTTTGCCGTCAACGACATCGATGCTGCCGAGAAGTGGTTTGCCGAGCACGGGCTCGAGGTCAACGAGGAGTCGCGCGTGCTGCTGCCCGACGGCGGCACCAAGCTTGTGTACTTTAAGCGCGAGTTCGCCGGCTTCGCCGTGCACCTGTGTCGCGAGTAGCGCGCAAGCTGCTATAACGAAAAAAGGGATAGGGCCGCATGGACCTATCCCTTTTTTATGCCGAGGGGGCGACCTTTTGAGGGGACATGAAATCGGGGTCTAATACTTTTCCCGAGAAGTGAACGAGCAGAATTGGACCCCCGAAGGATCGACACTTTGAGGGTACCGTTTCCTGCGGTTTTGATGCTGGAATCCTGCGACTTTCCCGTCGAAAAATGTGGATGCTTCAGGGGTCCAAATACGCTCGTTCACTTCTCTGGAAAAGTATTAGACCTCGATTCACGAGGGGGCTTCCTACCGTGGCAGGCGAATCGTAAAGCGGCTACCGACGCCCTCGACCGAGGTCACGCCAATGGCGCCGCCATGGCTATCGACAATCCACTTAGCAATGGCAAGCCCCAGGCCCGAGCCCTGCGCGCCGGCATCGCGTGCGTTGTCGGCGCGGTAGAACCGTTCAAACGCGTGAGCTGCGGACTCCTGGTTCATACCGATACCTTCGTCCTCAACACTTATGTCGATCGTGCCCGTGCCCGTATCGGGAGTTATGGCAAACGTGACGGTCGTTCCCGCGTTCGAATACTTGGCGGCGTTCTGCACGATCACGCGCAGAGCCTGCTTCACAAGCGCCACGTCGACAGGTGCGTCGCAGCGCGGATCGTTGGCAAATGCAGCGTCAAAAGCCAGCCGATACGTGTGCGCGGCGTCGATCATCTGCGACTCCTCGCACACCTCGCCGACTAGTGCGGCCAGGTTGGTATGCGCACGCCGCAGGACCGTGCGCCCGGCATCGCCGCGTGCCAAAAACAGCAGCTGCTCCACGAGCTCCTGCATATGCTCGCTTTCGGCCTTGAGGGACGCGATGGATTCCGCCAGCACGTCCGGGTCGTCTTTGCCCCAGCGGTCGAGCATGTTTACGTAGCCCTGAATCACCGCGATGGGCGTGCGCAGCTCGTGGCTTGCATCGTTGACAAAGCGCATCTGCTGCAGCTTGGCCTCTTGCATCTGGCGCAGCAGCCGGTTGAGCGCGACCTCGATGCTTGCCAGGTCGGCGTCGCCGGTGGTGACGCTTGGCGAGTCGACACTCGCGCGCTCGATGGCCTGCTCCAGTGTTTCCATCTTGCCGCCGGAGAGTTGCGTGCGGCCGAGTTCGTCCACGCGCAGGGCCAAGTCGTTGAGCGGTGCCATGGTGCGACGCACGTGCCTCGCGCCGCCGAGCATGTTGAGCACGCTGATGACCTGCCAACCCACAACGACAAGGTAGAGAGGCCATAGCGTGACGAGGTCCTGCGCGAGGGGGAAGGTCTTGGTGGTACGCGCAAGTTCGACGGTATAGGTGAGCGTTGTCAGGTCCCAGTCGCGCGCGGGCTTCAGCGACATGCCGTGAACGGCGGCGCCGGGGATCCATCCTGCGGTAAACGCGCCGTCGGGCAGCGTCTGGTTGTATCCATAGACGAGGATCGCCGCCGCAATCACCATCAGCAGCAGATCGAGCCAGACGTAGCTCATCAGGCGGCGCCATATATAGCTCCAGTTGATGGCGCGGGCGATGGAGGTGACACGCTTGGCCTCGGCGTTACGCACGGCAGGCATAGCCCACCCCGCGTACGGTCTGGATGATGCGGGCGCCGCCGGCGTCCTCGATCTTGGCACGCAGGTGCGCGATGTGCACGTCGACGTTGTTGGTGTCGCCCACGTATTCGTAGCCCAGCGCCTCGTGCGCGATGCGCTCGCGTGTGAGCACGGTTTCGGCATGTGCCATAAGCAGGGCGAGAACGTCGAACTCGCGGGCCGTGAGCGCGATGGGCGAGCCGCCGACCGTGACTTCGCGGCGGTCGGGGTCGAGCACGACCGAGCCCACGGTGAGCGCGGCGGGGGAGGGCGCGACGGAAGCCTTGGTCGACTCGCTGACCGGGGGTACCGCAGCGGCGTCGCCGCCCGCGCCGCCCGCCATGCC
>NZ_JBQKDD010000010.1:0-68008 GCF_052122015.1 Collinsella sp. LCP19S3_A6 | reverse complement strand
CGTGGGCTCGGAGATGTGTATAAGAGACAGGGACAAGGCGCCGCACTGGTCTGCGGAGTGTTCTGAAAGCTGAGCCCGGCCCCGCCTGCGGTGACTCGGCTGCGAGCGGCCTGCGATGGGGCCGTTGTTGGTTGGGGCCGCTGGGCTGATGTGAGGGCGCGTGGCCGTTGCGGGCCCTGGTCCCGGCGGCGGCCTCGGCGCTTTGCGCCTGCCGCCTTTGGGGACTGCGGGGCCGTGACGGCAGCTGCGGCGCTCCGCGCCTGCTGCCTGTGGTGACTTTGGGGTTGGGGTGAATTGAAGTTGAATACTTTTCCCGAGAAGTGAACGACCTATTTTGGACCCCCGAAGCATTGGCATATTTTGACCGCTATTTCCTGCAGTTTTGCTGCTCGAATCCTGCGGTTTTGTAATCAAAAAGTGTGGATGCTCCGGGGCCTCGTTTTTACTCGTTCACTTCTCGGGAAAAGTATTAGAGCTCAGCTGGCATGGGTACCGCTCTGGCGTCGAAGCCCCGCGTCCTCTTCGCTTGATTGGGGAAAGCGGCCTCGCTTAAACAATTACGATCCTGCCCGGGCGTATCAGACAGGTTGTCTGCACAATTCGCGGTATTATGGTGCGGAGTTTTGAAAGGAGCCGCTGGTGGTCACGACGACGTTTGCTTCGCCTTTGGGCGAAATCCTGCTTGCCGCTGATGGCCGCGGTCTGACGGGGCTTTGGTTTGAGGGGCAGGAGCACTTTGGCTCCACGCTTCTCCGGGAAGACTCCGAACATGTTGAAGGGGCCGATGCGGTTTCCGGTGCTGGTGGCATGTCGTCGGCGAGTCCGGCTCATGGTGCGGCTTCTTCGGTGCTTGAGCGTTCGTGGGCTTGGCTGAATGCTTATTTTGCAGGGCAGGAGCCTCTGTATACGCCGCCGTTGCATATGATCGGTACGGCGTTTCAGCGTGAAGTCTGGTTTGAGCTGCTTTCTATTCCGCGTGGCGAGGTCGCCACGTATGGCGAGATTGCGGCTCGTGTCGCCGCCCGCCATCGGGTGCCGGGGAACGAGGACCCCGTTGTGTCTCCTCGTGCGGTGGGGGCTGCGGTCGCTCGCAACCCTATTTCGATTATCGTGCCGTGCCATCGCGTGGTTGCCGCCGACGGCTCGCTTAACGGATATGCCGGCGGGCTCGATCGCAAGGAGTGGCTGCTTCGGCTTGAGGGCGCGTACGAGGAATAACGTTCGAGCGCTTTGCATAGCCAAGATGCCGTGAAAGAACGGGACACGCTTTCCGAATGGAGACTCAGACGGAAACCACGTCCCGGAATTCCGTTTTAAAGCGGGATGCGCTTTCCGAATGGCGTCCCAAGCGGAAACCGTGTCCCGGAATACAGCCTCAGAGTGGGACGCCGTTTCCGGTTGAGACCACCTGCTTGGACATCTTTCTACGCTCGTTCTTGCAGGGCGTAGATCGACTTATCCATGTTGAACAGGTAAGCCACGACGCAGACAATAAAGAACATCGGCAGATTACCAAAGCCGAAGACTTCGCAGCCAATAAGGATGGGTGCGAGCAGCGTATTGGTGGCGCTGCCAAAGACGGCTGCGTAGCCCAGCGCGGCGCAGAACTCGGCGGGCATGCCGAGAATCCCGGCGAGTACGACGCCCAGGCTGGCTCCGATGGAAAACAGCGGCGTCACCTCGCCACCCTGATATCCTGCGGCAAGTGTGGCGATGGTGAGTACGAATTTGAGCGCCCAGTCCCAAGGCATGATGGCGACCTTACCGTTACCGTTGAGCGCCGCCGATATCAGGTTGGTGCCAAGGCCGCAGTATCGACCCTGCCACAGTGCGAACAGAATCGCCGATAGCGCGATGCCGATAGCGGCGATGCGCGCATAGGGGTTGGGGAGCAGCCGCGCCGCAAGGGTCTTGGCATGGGCAAGGCACCAGGCAAAGGCACCGCCTACCATGCCAAACGCGATACCCAACAGTGCCAGCCGTCCAAGACCGGGGAGATCAAGCGCGCATGAGGCGACAACGGCGACCTCGAACTTCTCGAGTCCCAGGGCACCGGAGGTCATACTTGCGGCGAGCGAGGCTGTAAGCGCGGGAAACAGCGCGCGGTATTCCATGCGTCCTGCGACCAGTACTTCGATAGCAAAGACCGTGGCAGCAAGGGGCGTTCGAAAGAGCCCGGCAAAGCCGGCGGCCATGCCGATAAGCAAAAACGTGTTGCCGGGGTCTCGGAAAGGTAGACGTCGGCCGATCCAATGTGAGACGGTTGCACCGATCTGCACGGCCACGCCCTCGCGTCCCGCACTGCCGCCAAAGAGGTGCGTCCCCCACGTGCTCAGCATAATGAGCGGCACCAAGCGCGGCGAGATGGCGTCCTCACGCCCGTGGCCTACGTCGAATACCAGGCTCATGCCGCGGTCGGTGCCCTTGCCCCAAGCGCGGTAGGCAAACACGATGGCAAGGCCCATAAGGGCGAGGAAGGGGAGGAGCAGGGTGATGTGTTCGTCGCGGAAGGCGCCGATCGCCAAAAGCACGCGTCCAAAGAGCGCGCAGATGGCGCCAACGATGATACCGACGGGGATTCCGACGGCACCCATAAGCACGAGGCCACTATAGGTGTTGAGCAGACGTTTGATTCTGCTCGATGCGCCGCTTTCCGACACTTCTCCTCCAAAACAAAAAAGACTCCTGCCGCGGCGTGATGCCTAGGGGCATCACGTAACAGCAGAAGTCATCAGCAACAAGGCGGTTTAGGGTAACGCGGCAGCTTGGCTGGCGCACCCAACGGAGACATTCATTCCGTAGCGGCATCATAGCGGTGGATACGGTTTGGGTCAAATGGTTGCCGTGGACAGTCCTGGTGCCTGCCCGCACCCCTCGTTTCCCCATATAAAACCTGCCAAAATAAACCTGTCCCTTTTTGGTCGGTGCGAAATGGGTAATACTAAAGAGTTATCCGACCAGATGGGAATTAATCGATGGCTTATATCGAATTCAAGGACGTCGTCAAAGCATACGGCGAGGGTGATGCCCGCATTCACGCGCTCGATGGCGCGAGCTTTACGGTCGAGCGTGGCGAGCTCGCCATCATTTTGGGTGCTTCGGGTGCCGGCAAGACCACGGCGCTCAACATTCTGGGCGGCATGGATACGGCGACTTCCGGCACCGTAACGGTGGATGGGCGCGACGTGAGTTCCGCCAATGAGGCGCAGCTCGTGGAATACCGCCGCGCCGACGTCGGCTTTGTCTTCCAGTTCTATAACCTGGTTCCCAACCTGACGGCGCTCGAAAACGTCGAGCTTGCGGCGCAAATCTGCCCCGATTCGTTCGATGCCGAACAGACACTTCGCCAGGTTGGTCTGGGCGAGCGCCTCGCCAACTTCCCCGCGCAGCTTTCGGGCGGCGAGCAGCAGCGCGTGTCCATCGCCCGCGCACTGGCCAAGAACCCCAAGCTGCTCCTGTGCGATGAGCCCACGGGCGCGCTCGACTATAAAACCGGCAAGCAGATCTTGCAGCTGCTGCAGGATACCTGCCGCAAGCAGGGCATTACGGTCATCATCATCACGCACAACTCCGCGCTCGCGCCCATGGCCGATCGCCTGATCTGCTTTAAGAGCGGTCGTGTGGAGAGCGAGACGGTCCAGCAAAATCCCGTGCCTATCGAGACGATCGAGTGGTAGCGCCCATGGACCAAGATCGCCAAAACAGCCAAAACCACGATACGGAGCACGTGGGTAACGATCGGGAGTTCGCGACCTACCGTACCGCTCAAAGCTCAAATGATATGGCGCCGACGGTTTTTCGCCGTGGCATCTCCCGCACAATCCGAGGCAGTCTTAAGCGCTTCCTATCTATCGTGGTCATTACCGCGCTCGGCGTGAGCGTGATGTGCGGTCTTAAGGCGGGCTGCGAGGATCTGCGCGATTCGGTCGACGTCTATTTTGACCAGCAGAATGTCTATGACATTAACGTGCAGTCGACCTATGGCCTTACGCGCGACGATCTTGCGGCCATTCAAGAGGTCGACGGCGTCGAGACGGCCGAGGGCATCTACACCGAGACCGCCTACACCGCCGTGGGTACCACGCGCGAGCGTGTAGTCGTGCAGAGCCTTTCCAGGAAGAATATCGATCAACCGGTGCTGGTGAGCGGCGATTTGCCCGAGAGCGCCGGCGAGGTCGCGGTGACTTCGAAGTTCCTGAAGGCTTCGGGCAAAAAGCTCGGCGACACGGTGAGTTTTGCCGCCAATGACGCGAGCTCGTCGAACCAAAGCGCCAAGGACCAGTTTGCCGCGGGTGATTACACCATTACGGCCGAGGTCCTCGATCCTACTGATGTGAGCTCCGACTCGACAGTCAACGCCTTTCGCGCTGCTTCGGCTGCGGACTATAAGTTCTATGTGAGCGAGGATGCCGCGACATCTTCTTCCTACTCCGCGGTCCACGTGATCGTCGAGGGAGCCAAGAGCCTCAACTCCTATTCAGATGCCTACACGACAAAGATCAACGAGGTCAAGGGTAATATCGAGAAGATTCGCGACGAGCGTGAGAAGGTGCGCGCCCAAGAGCTGACGGTCGACGCGCCGGCAAGCTTGGATGCCTCCGAGCGCCAGGCGAATATGCTCTTTGGGATTGAGCAGGACAACATCAACCGCATGCCCCAGGGCAGTGAGGAGCGTGTTCGGGCTCAGGCCGATTTGGACCAGCGCCGCGCCGCCACCGACCAGCAGTTTGCCGATGCACGCGCCGAGCTTTCCGATCTGGGCGAATGCACTTGGTACATCCAGGATCGCGGTAACATCGCAAGCTACTCAAGCGTCGAGAGCGACAGCTCTTCGATTGAGGCCATCGCCACGGTTTTCCCATTTATTTTCTTCGTCGTAGCCGTGCTCATCAGCCTTACCACCGCCACTCGTATGGTCGAGGAGGAGCGCACGCTCATTGGCCTGTACAAGGCGCTCGGCTATTCACGCGGGCGAATCCTGTCCAAATACGTGGACTACTCGCTGTGGGCATGTCTGTTCGGCGGCGTACTCGGCAACATCTTCGGATTTGTGGGGTTGCCGCTGTTCCTGTTTACGGTGTTCGATGACATGTACTCACTGCCCCAGATGC
Organism: Collinsella sp. LCP19S3_A6; assembly: GCF_052122015.1. Lineage (NCBI taxonomy): Bacteria > Bacillati > Actinomycetota > Coriobacteriia > Coriobacteriales > Coriobacteriaceae > Collinsella > Collinsella sp. LCP19S3_A6. The sequence goes on along the minus strand of NZ_JBQKDD010000010.1, from coordinate 62,897 downwards.
TGCTTTCGTACGACATCGTGTCCTCGATCGTCTCGGTGGCGCTGTTTGCCGTGGGCGTGGTGGGTGCCACGATTATCGCCTGCCGCCACGAGATGGCCGAGACCCCAGCCTCGCTTATGCGTCCCAAGGCCCCGCGAGCCGGCTCGCGCATCTTGCTTGAGCGCATCGGCTTTATTTGGCGCCGCATGGGCTTTTTGAACAAGGTGGCAGCGCGTAACCTGTTCCGCTACAAAAAACGTGCCTTTATGACCATCTTCGGTATCGCCGGCTGCACGGCGCTCGTGATCTGCGGTATGGGCATCCGCGATACGACGGTGGCGCTTTCGCCCAAACAGCACGGGCACATCACGCGCTATGACTTGCTGGTGGTCGCCAATCCCGATGACTATGCTCAGACGTGTGCGGCGCTGGAAGAGCGTAGCGCGGCCAGCGACTCCGGCGTGCGCGTGACCTCGACCCTGCCGATTATGACCGACAACGTCACCTTTACGTTTGGCGGTAAGAGCGAGACCGTACAGCTCATTGTGATTCCCGACGACCGCACGAATGACCTGGACGATTACGTGCGCCTGGAGGATGAGTCCAAAGAACCGCTCGCCCTGCGTGACGGGGACGTGTATTTAAGCAAGAGTTCACAGCTGGTGCTGGGGATTCAGCCGGGCGATACGGCGCAGGTCCAGGATTCGTCGCTCAATGTTACCAAGGTCAAGGTTAGCGATATCTCGCTCAATTATCTGGGCAACACACTTTATATGACGCAGGGCACCTATGAGCGCGCGTTCGGCCGAAGCGCGCGTCTTAACGGCATCTTTGTGCTGCTTAAGGGCTCGTCGACCGACCAGATTGCGTTTAGCAAGAAGCTTAAGAGTGACGGTTGGCTTACGATTTCGAGTACGGCCGAGCATTGGGAGAACAATGAGGCGATCTTTACGATTACCAATTCGGTCGTAGTGCTTGTGACCTTTATGGCGGCGTGCCTGTCGTTTGTGGTGGTGTTTACGCTGTCTAATACGAATATTTCGGAGCGCGAACGCGAGCTGGCGACCATCAAGGTGCTGGGCTTCCGCCGTGGCGAGGTGCACCACTACGTCAATAAGGAGACGTTGATCCTTACGGCGATTGGTACCGCACTGGGCGTGCCGCTGGGTGGCCTGCTTGCCGAGAGCTTTACGTACGTTCTTCAGATGCCGTCGCTGTACTTTGATGTTGAGGTCGAGCCGCTGAGTTTCGTGCTCGCTGTGGTGCTTTCGTTTGGCTTTACGATTATCGTCAACCTCGCCACCAACCGAACCCTCAACAAGATTGACATGGTCGGTGCCCTCAAGAGCGCCGAGTAACCTGTTCTTGGATTCAAGTTGTAGCGAGCTGTGACGTGTCGCAGTCGCTTTATTGCATAAACCGCCCCGCAGAATGCATATTTTGGCGGGGCGGTTGCTTTTTACCCGCAGGTACCCCCAGGGGCGGCGTGCAAATTCCGGAGAATTCAGCATTCCGGAGTCCACGAGTATGGGAGCGGGCACACAAAACTGCGCTGAAAGCCCTGATTCTGAGCTCCCAACGCCTCAAGAGCCGCTCGTTTTTACAAGATGCGGCCCATGGCGCCTGCCTTTCGCCCAAAATTCAGTATGCAGGCACCCTCGGCTGCTGAAAACTCCCAAAAATGCACGGCGCCTCCTGCCCTAGGCACCCGCAGCAAGAAGACGAATAGCCTCGGCGAGCATGTAAACGCAGGGCCCTCCGACCCCGACCGACGATTTCGATTGGCGACCTTTGACGGAGTCAAGGGAGGAGCCAAATCGAAATACGTCGGGCGGGGTCGGAGGGCCCGATGGGATGGATTTCGGCCGAGGCTATTCGTCGCCGAAGCTGATGCCCAGCGCCTTGGCCTCGCGTACCAGGTCGCTCTGGGGATCGACAAACTTGAGCTTGCCGGCGACCTCCTCGAGCGGCATGTGGCACATCTTGCCGTCACGCAGGGCAATCATGTAGCCAAACTCGCCGCGTAGGCAGCCCAGTGCCGCCTCAACGCCGCACTGGGTCGCAAAGATGCGGTCCTGGGCGTCGGGCTGACCGCCGCGCTGCGTGTGGCCGGGGATGGCGACGCGGGTCTCGCGACCGGTCTTGGCCTCGATTTCCTTGGCAATGTCGTAGACAATCGACGGACTCGTGCGCTCGGCAAGCTTCTTCTTGTACTCCTTCTTGGGCAGCGCCGCGTCCTCCTTGGAGATAGCGCCCTCGGCGACGGCCACGATCGTAAAGCGGCTGCCGGTCTCCATGCGATGCTCGATGGTCTTGATGACGTTACCCATGTCGTAGGGAATCTCGGGAATCAGGATGACGTCCGCACCGCCCGCGACGCCGGCGTACAGCGGGATCCAGCCAACCTTGTGGCCCATGATCTCGATAACGAACACGCGGCCGTGACTCGAGGCGGTGGTGTGGATGTCGTCGATGCACTTGGTGGCGACGTCGATGGCGCTCGTAAAGCCAAACGTCATTTCGGTGCCCCAGGTGTCGTTATCGATGGTCTTGGGCAGAGCGATAACGTTGAGGCCCTCTTCGCGCAGGCGGTTGGCGGTCTTGGTGGAGCCGTTGCCGCCCAGCATAAACAGGCAGTCGAGTTGCAGCTTGTGATAGGTGTGGACCATCGCGGGCACCTTCTCGACACCGTCGGCCTCGGGAATGTCCAGGCGCTTGAACGGCGTGCGGCTCGTGCCCAAAATGGTGCCGCCGCGGGTGAGGATACCGCTAAAATCGGCGGGCGTCATGACGCGGAACCTGCTGTAGATAAGACCCTGGTAGCCGTCCTCAAAACCATAGATCTCGATAGGTTCTTCGCTATTGGTCATAAGCGTTTTGACGATGCCGCGCATGGTGGCGTTGAGCGCCTGACAGTCGCCGCCACTGGTAAGAAGACCGATCCTAAGCATGATGAATCCTTCCGGGCAAGTTATAACATGCGCATAAGTTTACCCCCGCACACTGTTGATACGGGGGTAAAACGTGTTAGCTCAAGCGTATAGAAATGTAAACAACGTCAGGCGAGCGTAAGGTCGACGGGCCTGGCTCCTTACAGTGCGAAGGCGTCGACGTCGCCCCAGTGGCGGCGCAGCGTAATAGCGGCGGCGGGTTCGGTATTGTCAAAGACGACCGACCATTGCGTATTGCTGGTGATGTCTTCCGGATTGGGCTCTTGCGCTGCAGCGCGCAGGGCTTCCCAGGCAATCGTTTCGTCCTGGGCACCGACATGGGCGTCAAGGACATCGGCAATTGCGACGGCGCGCTCTTTACCATGGCCCAGCTCGCCGTTCTTTTGGTTGGGCAGCACTTCGTCGCCATAGCAGGGGTAGAAGTTCGTAACCTGGCGTACAGGAGTCGCTTTGAAAGCGCGGTCCGGATCGTGCGGATCCCACTCTGCTACGCGCGCGTCACCGGTGGCGTCGTTGATAAAGAAGTGATAATCGCGTCCTGCCATGGCGTGCATATCGTAGGCGGAAAGCAGGTCGACAGCTTCTTGTGTGGTGGCGGCACGGTCGAGTACCAGACGGATGGCGAGCGAGGTATTGATGACAGGGCGTTGCGTGTCCTGGTCACAGGGCTTGGAATCAAGGGTGAGTACGGCAACGGACACGCCGCATTCGTTAACACCGTCGAGCTGGGCAAACGGACCCATGAGTGCGGCGGCGCGTCCGGCGACGGAGTCAAGCGGAGTGTTATCGCCCAGGTTGTTAAGGGCGGCAAACCCGATGGAGGCATAGCCGCCGCGTGGATGATTGCGCACCAGCAGCGCCGAGGTGTCGTCCTTAAAGTCGTAATTGCGACCGGTGCGCACGCGGCCTTCGGCATCTACGGCGACAAAAGCGCTGCAGGCAAACTGGGGAGCCTGGACATGTGCCGGCACACCGGGCAGCACCTGCGCCACCACGGCATCGATGTAGGCCTGGTCGTCGCGCACGCCAGCGGCGATGATGCGATCAAGATCGTAGTCGTAGGCGATGTCGATTGCGTACAGGTCATAGCCATCCGCGTAGCCGGTCAAGCGTTTGAGCGACGCGGCGGACTTGATTTGCTTGCGGTAAAGGATACCGGTGGCAGCGGCAAGGCCGACGGCGACTCCCGCGACACCGCAGGCGATGGCAATGTTACGTGGCTTCATGACGGCTCCTCTCGTCCTGTTAGCGTAATTATCGCAAAAGGAGCGCGGGCATGATGGCTCAACCTGGTGAGTGGCACGGGATTAAACATGGAATGAAGAGTGCGGCGCTGGCGTGGCGGGGTATGCTGGAGGGGACCATCAACCCAGCGAAAGGGGAGAACATGACGGATCAGGAAACGCCCGAACGCGCGCATGTGACGGCCGACGATATCGAGGCCGCCAACGACCTTATCGACTTTATCGAGGCGTGCCCCAGCATGTTCCATACGGCGGCGACCATTATGGCCGAGCTCGACGAGGCGGGCTTTACCTACCTGCCCGAGAATGCGGCGTGGGACATCGAGCCGGGCGGGCGTTATTACACGCAGCGCAACACCTCGAGCGTTATCGCCTTTAAGGTGGGCGAGGACCTGGCCGCGACGTGGGGCGAGGACGGCGTTGCCGGCGACTATCATTTTCAGCTCACGGCGTCGCACAGCGATTCTCCGACGTTTAAGGTCAAGGCCGTGCCCGAGCTTGACGGCGCGGGCGAGACGCTGCGCCTGAACACCGAGGCCTACGGCGGCATGATCGACTACACCTGGTTCGATCGCCCGTTGGCGCTGGCTGGACGCGTGCTGGTGCGCGAGGGCGGCCGTATTGAGAGCCGCCTGCTTGCCACCGAGCGCGAGGTCGCTATCATTCCGAGCCTTGCCATCCATATGAACCGTGGCGTCAATGAGGGCTTTGCACCCAACCGCGCTGTCGACCTGTGCCCGCTCATCAGCGCCGGCGAGCTTAAGCAGGGCGACTTTGATGCTCTGATCGCCGACGAACTGGACGTCGAGCCCGAGCAGATTCTGGGCCGCGATCTGTTCCTGGTCAATCGTCAGGACGCGCGCATTTGGGGCTGGGCCGACGAGTTTATCTCGACGCCCAAGCTCGACGACCTAGCCTGCGCCTACACCTCGCTGCAGGCATTTTTGGGCGCCGAGAATGCGCATGACATCTCGGTCTTTTGCTGCTTCGACAACGAGGAGGTTGGCTCCGAGACCAAGCAGGGCGCCATGTCGACGTTCTTGGCCGATGCGTTGCGTCGCATTAACGGGTCGCTGGGCTTTGATGACGAGTCGTACCACCGTGCGCTTGCCGCCTCGATGCTCGTGAGCTGCGACAACGCGCACGCCGTGCATCCCAACCACGCCGAAAAGTGCGATGCTCACAACCAGGTCGTGCTCAACGGCGGTATCGTCATCAAGGAAGCCGCCAACCAGCACTACTGCACCGATGCCTTTAGCCGCGCAGTGTTCCAGGCCATCTGCGATGACGCAGACGTGCCCACGCAAGCCTTTGCCAACAAGAGCGATATGGCGGGTGGCTCCACGCTCGGCAATCTGTCCAATATGCAGGCGAGCATGCACGCCGTGGACGTGGGCCTGCCGCAGCTGGCCATGCACTCGAGCTACGAGACCGGTGGCGTGCGCGACGTGATGTACGCGATTCGTGCCCTCACGGCTTTCTACGAGCGCGACCTAAACATCAACGGCGCCGAAAGTGTGGAGCTCTAAAACCTGCCAAAAAAGGACGGGGTTATTTTGGCAGGTTTTATCTGGGCAAATGCCGCAATGTCAACGGTAAGACGGAGCTGCTAAGGCTTGCAGATGAAGCCGACGCCAGCGGAACCGCCGCAGGTAGAGCAAAAGTCAGCGAGAGCCCGCCGTTTGAGCCAAGGTGCCGTGAAATGAAAAGGCGCTGACCTTCTGGTCGCGCCTTTGAAATTGAACGGCAGATTGGCCAAACGGCGGGCTCGCAGCGTCGAGGGGTTCCGGCGTTTGGTAAAACGCCGGAACAATCTAATGCTCAATCCAACAACGTAAAGTTTCGCCGGCCAGCAGGTGACGCAGATTCTCCGCGGCGATGTCGACCACGTTATTGAGCGTGGCGGCCAGGTGGAACCAGCCCGAGACATGCGGCGTGATGAGCATGTTGGGTGCATCCCACAGCGGGCTTGTGGCGGGCAGCGGCTCGGGATCGGTGACGTCGACCGCGGCGCCGGCGAGATGTCCCGATTCCAGAGCGGCAACCAGGTCGTCGGCGACCACAAGATCGCCGCGGCCGCCGTTGGCAAAGAACGCGCCCGGTTTCATCGCGGCGAAGAACTCGGCGTTCGCCAGACCGCGGGTCTCGGGCGTGCTGGGCATAAAGGATGCGACGATGTCGGCCTCTGCCAGGCGCTCAGACAGGGCATCCATGCCGTCCATGTCCTCAAACACAATGGGGTAGACGAGCGGATGGCGCTTGATGCCGCGGACGTGCGCACCCATGCTGCGGCAGAGCGTGGCAAAGTGGCCACCGATATCGCCTGCGCCCAGCACCAGCACGTTGGCGTTTTTGAGCGAGGTGACCGGCCCCAAATCCTCCCAGCGATGCTCGCGCTGCAAGTCGTGATAGCCGGGCAGGCGCTTCATCATGGAAAGGACCATGGCAAACATGTGCTCGCTCACGGCCTGACCGTAGGCGCCGATCGAGCAAGACAGCTTGGCTTCAGCCGGCACGGTGCCGGCGGCAAGGTAGTCGTCATAGCCGGCGGTCTGCAATTGCAACAGCTGGAGATGGTCGCATGCCGTGAGCATGTCAGGGTCGATGTTGCCCAGGATCACGTCGGCATCGGCGACCTGTTCGCGCGTGATATCGCCGGCGCTCGTGTAGATAAAATCCTCGCCCGGAGCGCTCGACTCAAGAATTGCACGATGGCGGTCGTTGACGGGCAGCAAAACCAGGATGTTCACAAGCATTCCTCTCCGCTCAACCTGCCAAAAAGGGACAGGTTTATTTTGGCAGGTTTTATCTGGCAAAACGTTCAAATAAAACGCCGGATGTAAGACGAGCGTGCCCGTCAGCATCCGGCGCATCTACGGCTACCAGCTCAGCAGCTCGTAGCCGTCCTCGGTCACCACGAGCTGTACCTCGCACTGGGCCGAGTCGCTGCCGTCCTTGGTGCGCACGCACCACCCATCGCCCTTGCTGATCTTAATGTCGGGTGCTCCGGCGTTGACCATGGGCTCGATAGTAAAGACCATGCCCGGAACCATGATAGTGTCCACGTCGGGCGCCTCGGTGGTAAAGCCCACAAACGGGTCCTCGTGGAACTCCTTGCCAATGCCGTGGCCACCGTACTCGCGCACCACGCTAAAGCCGGCGTCCTCGACCGTCTTTTGTACGGCCTCGGCCATCACGGACAGCGGCAGCCACGGCTTGACGGCTGCCAGACCCGCCTCCACGCTGGCGCGGGTGACGTCGACCAAGCGCTGGCGCTCGGCCGAGACCTTGCCGATGCAGAACATGCGGCTCGAGTCGCTAAAATAGCCGTCTAAGATCGTTGAGCAGTCCACGTTGATGATGTCGCCCTCGTGCAGTACGTCCGTATCGCAGGGAATGCCGTGGCAGACTACGTCATTGATCGAGGTACACACGCTCTTGGGGTAGCCCTCGTAGTTGAGGTCGGCCGGCGTTCCACCATGCTCGACGGTGTAGTCGTAGATCATCTGGTCGATCTGGTTGGTGGTCATGCCCGCGGTGATATGCTCACCCACATAATCGAGCACGCCCACGTTGATGGCGGCCGAGCGCTTGATGCCCTCGATATCGGCAGGAGTCTTATAGAGCGTGCGGGGCAGGACGTTCCAGCCCTCTTCCCACAGGCGCTCGAGGCGCTCATCAAAGGAGCTGTGACATTTCTTGTATTTTTTGCCGCTGCCGCACCAGCAAGCGTCGTTGCGGCCAGGCACGGGTCCATTGTCAAACATGGCTAACTTCCTTTCATTCGCAGCTAGTATAGCCCACCCGCAGAGCAGCTAATTTGGGACGGGGCTTTTTTGACTGCTTTTGTCCGCGCGGCCTTGCGCCGCCCATATCGCTCCCAAAAGCAGTCAAAAAAGCCCCGTCCCAAATTAGCTGCTCTTGGGCAGACGGGTGCTAGTAACTCACCTGGCAGGGGATGCCGAGGGCTTGGACGCGCGCGGCAATGGCGTCGAGCACCTCAGGCGCCGCTTTGGCAAGGCCAGCGACTGGTGTCTCGCGCGCCACCGTGTAGATGGTCGCCTCCTGCGGACGAATGCGCTCGAGCGCCGCAAGCCAAGGGCCGACGTATTCGTCGCCCGTGTTGTCAATAGACTTGCCTTGGTACTCGCCGGTTAGGAATAGCGTCTGAATGATAACGTGGCCCTCAAAGCTCGCGAACGTCTCAATCTGGTGCTCGACGTCGTAGGGACCAACGGGCTGGTCGAGCAGCTGGATAAATGCCGGATCGACCGTATCGAGCTTGAGGATGTTGTCGTCGACCATCATGAGCGCATCATGCACCTGGGGACGGTCGGCGCGCGTGCCGTTGGAAAGCACGGCAATCTTGGTGTTCGGGGCCAACTGGTCGCGAAGCGCGACAGCGCCGGCGATAGCCTGCGGGAACTCCGGTGCGGCGGTGGGCTCGCCGTTGCCGGCAAACGTGATTACATCGGGCAGCTCACCCTCGACTGTCATCTCGCGTAGTTTGGCTTCGAGTGCGTCGAGCACCACGGCAGCCGTGTTGTGTGGCTCGTGGCAGGGGCGTTCGGCGTTGAGTCCGTTTTCGCAGTAAATGCAGTCAAAGGTGCAAATCTTGCCGCTGACAGGCATCATGTTGACGCCGAGCGAGAGTCCAAGGCGTCGGCTGCGGACGGGCCCAAAGATGGGGCTGGCATTCAAAAACGTAGACATAGGCATATGCTCCTCGGGACAGTTGCACTTAAGCATAGCATTGGCCCCCGTGCCAATCGCGGGTCTGGACACTGTTGTCTAAGCCGAAACTGTGCAGCCTGGTGAGTTTTCGGAACCCTATCATGAAAGGGTGCGAGTCGGGTACAGTAAACGCATTTAAGTATGCGCAACATGGCGCCAGACTGTCCAAGTCGCACCTCGGTGCGGCCTGATGGCGTTGACGATAGGATCACAACATGGATTTTACGGTCGAAAATGCGGGCACCACGATTGCCTGCCGCGAGTATGCCGGCCCGGATGTATCGTCCGATGCGCCCGCCTTGGTGTGCGTGCACGGTGCGTGCGTCGACGGCACATTTTTTGACGGCATCGCCCGCGAGCTCGCCTGTGGCTATCGCGTCATTGCCTATGACCGCCGTGGTTGCGGCGAGAGCGACGATGCGGCAGACGGACGCTACGATCTGGCAGTTCAGGCTGCCGACCTGCGAGCTGTTATCCAACATGCCGGCGCCCCGGCAAATGTCCTCGCGCACAGTGCCGGTACGTTGGTGGCCCTGGAGCTTCTCCGTGCAAACCCCGCCATAATCTCGCGTGCGATTCTGCATGAACCTGCCGTGACGGATGAGGGCGCCGGCCTGGGCGCGGCCCCGGTTTTGCTCGAGATGATCGCTGCGGGAAAGGTCTCCAGGGCGTTACGGGCCTTCCTTGGCGCCATCGGCGATTCGGACCCTGAGGCCCCCAAGTTAACCGAGGCAGAAGCCAAGCATGCCCTGCGCAACGGCCGCAGTTTCATGGCAAACGAATACGGGATTACTATGACCTGCGTTCCCGATTGGGATAGCGTTCGCGCGTCGAAAACGGTGGCCGCCGTGCTCTTGGGTGAACTCTCGATTGGCACGCCCCGCGAGGCGGGCACGAGGATGGCGGCTGAGCTTTTGGACTGTCCACTCGTAATGGTTCCCGGCGCGCACAACGGCCTGCGCGATCGCCCGGCAGCGGCTGCCCAGACTGTTCGTGGCATCCTGGGGCTCTAGCGCTTGCAATAGCCGAAACAGCCTTCACCCGCAAACGTTTCGGCCGTGTTAACAAATGTGCTCAAAACCTCACGTCTGCGGCTTCAATCGCGTCGCCTGCCAACTCATAAAAATGTAACAGCATTCACGTGCTTACCTGCATCGGCAAGGTGTTACCCTTGTAACATTTGGAACCCATCGCTACCATGCGAAACTATCGAAAGGGCCCCATATGCTCAATAGTCACGAGGCCAATCTAACCGACGAGGAGGCTGCCGCTGAGGTCGCCCGCGTCGCGAAGACCTACCCCGTGGTGCGTTTGCTGTCGGCCGATCAGATTAAGAGCGAGCCTAACTGCTTGCTCGCCGGCGATCGCTGCCCTTGTCTGCGTCAGTCGAGTCTTGAGGCCTTGGCAGATTCGGGTGAGGTGTCGGAGCAACTGCTCAACGATGGTGTTGAGTACCGCGCCCGTCTGCGCCCTCTAAAGGTCGAGGGTGAGCCTCACGTCTTGCTGATGGTGCGTCCGATTGATGAGCAAGAGGCCACAGAAGAGGACCTTGTCTACACCGACGTGCTGACGGGCGTGCGCAATCGCCGATATTACGAGGAAAAGCTCCGTAGCGCCCGCATGAATGCCGGCGTTGCGATGATCGACCTTGATGATTTTAGGGTCGTCAATGATACGTGTGGCCGTCATGCCGGCGACCTTGCGCTCGGTGCTGTGGCGACAGCCATACGCAGCGGAATCCGTTCGACTGACGAGCTTGTGCGCTATGGCTGTGACAAGTTTGTGGTCGTCATGCCCAATATTCCCTCCGATGACTTCACCCGTCGCCTGCATCAGGTATCCGATGCCGTTCATGCCACGATTATTCCGGGCCATGAGTACGTGAGCTTGACGGCATGTGTTGGTGGCGTTCGCATTCATGGCGAGACAGTCGATGAGGGCGTTGGCCGCGCTGTCCAGTTACTGAGCCACGCTAAGACAAAAGCCGGTACGGTCGTGACCGATGCCGATTCCATCGAGGCCTTCCAAAGCCAAAAGCCCCTGGTGCTGATTGCCGACGATTCCAAAGTGAGCCGGTCCATCCTCGGTGAGATGCTCAAGGACGACTATCGCATTCTAGAAGCCGATAGCGGTCGCGCCACGCTCGATGCGGTTGACCGTTATGGTGGCGACCTGTCCCTCGTGCTGCTCGATATTGTCATGTCGGACATGAGCGGCTGTGAGGTGCTGGCCGAGCTTTCGCGTCAGGCAGCCCTCGATAGCCTACCTGTTATTATGATCTCGAGCGAAGATACCGACGACGTGGTGTTACGTGCTTACGATTTGGGCGCCTCGGACTATATCAGTCGCCCGTTCGATGACCGCATTGTGCGCCGTCGCGTCAACAATATTATTCGACTGTATACCAAACAGCGTCGTCTGACGAGTCTGCTGTCGCAGCAGTACAATGCGCGCGTCAATAACAGCCGTATACTCGTCGACATCATGGCGAGCGTCATGGAAGTCCGTAATGGCGAAAGCGGCAGGCATGTCACGCATATCGAGAAGTTGACTGAGCTGCTGCTTGGCGACTTGGCGCGACGGAGCGACAAGTACTCTCTTGGCAACGAGGAGCGTTCTTCGATTGCGTTGGCGTCGGCGCTGCACGATATCGGCAAGATGTCGATCGACGATGCGATTCTCAACAAGCCCGGACGTCTGACGCCCGAAGAGTTTGAAATAATGAAGACGCATACTACCATTGGCGCCGACATGCTGCGCAATCTGGGCAGAAACCATGAAGGAAGTGCCCTTTTGGACTATGCGTACCAAATCGCCCGCTGGCATCATGAACGTTGGGATGGTACGGGCTATCCTGACGGTCTTAAGGGCGACGATATCCCCATTGCCGCTCAGGTGGTCTCGGTGGCCGATGTGTACGATGCGTTGACGAGCGTGCGTGTGTACAAGGACGCCATTTCGCAAGAAGAGGCGATTCGGATGATTTTGGACGGTGAGTGCGGCGCTTTCAATCCGCTGCTTATCGAGTGTCTGCTCGAAGTGCGCGATCGCATTGCCGAGACGCTGGAGCGCCCTGCGGACGTTGTCGCGTTCCCTTCGGTTTAGCTAGGCAAAGGGACGCCCCGTCGGACCATGTGGCCGGCGGGGCGTCCTTATCTGTTGTGCGGTTCGCGAGCTAGCGGGCCTGCTTTACCTTGGCCGCCGCCTCGACAAACGACTTCCACAGGTTAAAGTCGGTCTCGAGCGTCTGCCAGGTGTACTCGGGATGCCATTGCACGCCCAGGCAGAAAGGCTGGCCTTCGACTTCGATGCACTCGGGAACGCCGTCGGTTGCCTTGGCGACCAAGCGCGTGCTCTTACCCAGACGCTCGACGCAGCAGTGGTGTGCGGAGTTGGTCTGGATAAGCCTGTGCCCGCCAACCGCGCGCTCCAGAAGCGAGCCCGGCACGACCTCGACGGGATGCACGGGGTCGTTGAGCACGTGGGTATGGCGCCACTGCGTGCGGCCCTCGCGCGCGCCCAGGCTCGGTACGTCCATGCACAGGGTGCCGCCGGTGGCGACATTGAGCAGCTGTGTGCCGCGGCAGGTGGTAAAGAGCGGCTTTTTGGCGCGGAGCACCTCGTCGACCAGCTTAAACTCAAAGCTATCGCGGATCTCGCAGCAGAGGGTGGGGTCGTAGGGTCGATCATCGCCCCAACGTTTGGGATTGACATCGGGGCCGCCGGGAATGGCGATGCCGTCGGCGATATCGACGTAATGACGGATGACCTCAATGTCCTCGGTGATGGACATCTGCAGCGGCAGGCCGCCGGCGGCAAGGATGGCATCGACAAAGACACTGGCGATTTCCTCGTTGGGGGAGAGCGTCTCGCTTAAAAACGGCTTTGCCTCTTCCCAGCGCGGCGCCACCAGGATGAGCGGGCGGTCGGCGGGGGCAACGTCGACGTGCGGGGTATAGGACGAGGAAGTACGTGTTCCGATCATGGGTGCTGCTTTCGAATCTGAAGGTGACAGGGCGCATGAGAGACGTGGGACAACACTTTCAATGGATTTGTCCCACGGGGTTGCTGGTTAGTGGCCCTTGATGGAGTTGAGGAAGTCCTGGGCGCGCTTGGTCTGGGGGTGGTCGAAGAACTCGTCGGGCGTGCCGGTTTCCACGATTTGGCCGTCGGCCATAAACACGACGCGATCGGCCACGCGGCGGGCAAAGTTCATCTCGTGCGTAATGACGATCATCGTCATGCCCTGCTGGGCCAGACGGACCATGACCTCGAGCACCTCGTTGATCATCTCGGGGTCAAGGGCGCTCGTGGGCTCATCAAAAAGCATGGCCTTGGGTTGCATGGCAAGCGAGCGGGCGATGGCTACGCGCTGCTGCTGGCCGCCCGAGAGCTGTGCGGGCACCTTATCGGCCTGTTCGGCAACGCCCACGCGGCCCAGCAGGTCCATGGCGCGCTCGCGGGCCTCGTCCTTGGAGACGCCCAGCACGTCGACCGGTCCCAGCATGACGTTCTGCAGCACGGTCATATGTGCGAACAGGTTGAACTGCTGAAACACCATGCCCAGCTCGGCACGCATACGGGCAAGGTCCTTGCCTTCCTGCGGCAGGGGCTCGCCCTCGATGAGGATCTCGCCCGAGTCGATGGTTTCCAAGCGGTTGATGGTTCGGCACATGGTCGACTTGCCCGAGCCCGAGGGGCCGATCACGACGACGACCTCGCCGCGGTCGACCGAGAGATTGATGTCGTTGAGGACGTGCAGATCGCCATAGTGCTTATCGACGTGCCTGAGCTCGATCAGCGGCTGATTGCCGGTGGAAGAGGTGCTCTGTGCCATGGTGCTCGGCTCCTTATGACTGGAAATGGTAAAGCGTTAGCGGATGATGGTCGCGCCGGTCTTGTGCGAAACGTAGACAGCGGCCTTGTTGATCGCGACGTTGATGAGGATGTAGATGACCGCGATTACCAGGTAGACCGACACGAGGGCGTCGTAGTTGGTAATGAGCACGCGGGCATTTTGCATGAGGTCGGGGTAGCTCACCACGTAGGCGACGGTGGTGTCTTTGACTACGACCACAAGCTGCGAAATCAACGACGGAATGATAAACCGAATCGCCTGCGGCAGCACGATTTTAAAGGTGATTTTAGCTTTGGAGAGACCGAGCGCTTGGGCTGCCTCGACTTGCCCGCGCGGCACGGCGTTGACGCCCGCGCGAAAGATCTCGGCCAGCACGCCGGCTGCAGCGAGCGCGACGGGGAGCGTGAGCATCCAAAACGACGGTAGCGCAATTTTGTACTGAGGCAGCACCAAAAAGAAGAAGTAGATGAACAGCAGGCTCGGTACGCCGCGGAAGAAATCGGTGAGCACGCGGCAGACCAGCTGCAGCGGCTTAATGTCGCTGGTGCGGCCGAGCATAAGGGCTAGGCCCAACACCAGCGCGATGGCGCCAGCGGTGAGTGCGACTTTAACGGTGCCCTCAAAGCCGGCAAGCAGGAACTTCCAGGTGGTGAGGTGCGTAAAGAAATACCAATAGTGGACCGAAAGCTGACCGGTCACATAAAAGCGCTGCAACACGAGGACGGCGAGCGCGGCGACGGCAACAAGTGAGATAGCGGTGCCGATGCGAATCTTGGCGCGCATCTTGGGGCCGGGAGCCTCGTAGAGCGCATCGCGCATGGTGAGCGCAGAAGAGGAGTGCTTGCTCATCGGAGGATCCTCACCTTCTTATCGATGTAGTTGCCAATGTGGCTCACCACAAAGGCCGTGCCCAGGTAGCCGAGCGCCGAGATAAAGAACGCGGCGACGCCGCCGAGCGAGCGCGTGTTGATGTAGCTCACCACGCCGGTGAGCTCCTGCGGTTGAAGCGGTACCTGGCTGCCGAGTGCGGTGGTGAGCATGACGGCGATAAAGAGGTTGGTCATGGGCAGCACGCTCGAGCGCAGCGCCTGCGGAATCACGATCTTGGCGAGGATATGGCTGAAGCTCATGCCGAGCGAGCGCGCGGCTTCCACCTGGCCGACGCCGACGGTGTTGATACCGCTCATAAAGTTCTCGGAACCAAAGGCCGAGCCCAAAAGGACCGTGGCGACGATAACGCAGGTGCGGTAGGGCAGGACGACTTTGAGCGGCGGCAGCGCATAGACGACGATGATGAGCAGCGCGATGCCGGGGATGTTACGGAAGACCTGAACATACAGGTCGCCAAAAATGCGCAGCGGCTTGAGCGGCGACACGCGCATCACGGTGACAGCGACGGCCAGCACCATGGCGATGGCAAACGACTCAAGCGTCATGCCCCAGGTTGCTAGCAGCGCGTCGATATAGTTCTGGCCATAGAGCGACCAGAGCTCGGAGAGACTCATGCGGACCTCCCGCCGATAAGGAAAGGGGCTCCCGTGTGTACGGAAGCCCCGACAACTCAGTGTGGAAACAGTTTAGCGCAATAAAGCGCATCGTGCGTTTCCGTATGGTTTCGTAGCGGCCGTTACTGGGCTCGCTGTCTAGGCGCCGATCTCGGGCAGCTCGGGAACGTTGGTGTCGCCCGTGCGATCGCCGATGCAGATCTGCCACAGCTCGGTCCAGGTGCCATCGTCCTCGATCTTCTTAAGGAAGTCGTTGACAAAGGCGACGCCGTCGGAATCGAGCGGCAGGCCGATGCCGTAGGGCTCTTTGCTGCCGAAGGGCTTGCCGGCGATCTTGTACTTACCGGGCTCGCGGACCAGGGCGCTCTGCTGCATGTTGTTGTCGATGACGTAGGCGTCAACGCGGCCCTGCTGAAGTGCCTGGCGGGCCTCCTCGTCGGTCTTGAACTCCTGCTGGCTGGCCTTGGGGGCGAACTCCTCCAGGATGGCGGGGCCGTTGGAGCCGGACTGGACGGCGACGTTCTTGTCGGCCAGGTCGTCGACGCTCTTGATGTCGTCGTTGTCGGCGAGCACCAGGATGGCCTGCTGGGTGTAGTAGTAGGGGCCGGCAAAGGAGACAAGCTTCTTGCGCTCATCGGTAATAGTGTAGGTGGCAAAGACGGCGTCGACCTGGCCGTTCTGCAGGACGGACTCACGCGTGTCCGAGGTCACCTGGGTGATCTCGACCTTGTTCTCGCCCAGAATGTAGTTGGACAGGAGCTGCGCGATGCCGGCGTCGAAGCCACGGGTCTTGCCGTCCTTCTCGTTGAGGAGGGAGAAGAGCGTGGAGGTCTGAACGCCACCGATCTTAAAGACGCCGGCGTCCTTGACGGCCGTGGCCCAGGTGCTGGCGGCGATGGCGTCGTCATCGGCCTTGGGGCCGTTGTCGACGAGCTTGTCGAATGCCTTGGCATCGAGCGTGGTGGAAGCCTCGGTGTCCTCGGGGCTCTTGGAGGAGCCGGCGGCGGAACCCTTGTCGGCCTCGGCGCTGGTGTCGGAGCAGCCGGCAAGACCAAGGCCGGCGACGGTTGCAAAGGTGGCGGCGATGAAGCCGCGACGGTCGAGAACGACCTGCTGGGAGAGGTTCTTGCTCATGGTAGAACACCTTTCTCAATAAAATCCCTAGCGGTTGAATAGAGTTATACCCTATCGCGCTCAAATGGGTCAACACGAAATAACTCAGAAACATACTTACCTTATGGGTAATTCTACCTACCAAAAAGGGACAGGCTTATTTTGGCAGGTTTTATCTGGTCAAACGTCGATTATTACAGCTGAGATAGCGTTTTGCGGACGGCATGGTCGCTCGCGGCGGTCGCTATAATGGCGGCAACGCGACATATATAAGTAAGGAGATCGCGTATGAACGGCTATTCGTTTTTCGCGCCGACCATGACTTAAAACTATCACAAAGGGGACAGGCACCTTTGTGGTGGTTCTTGCAGATGTGGCGGCCTGCCTCGCTGTTTTGTCTCGATCTGTAACATCTGGACGGACAAAAGGTCTCTATCTGTTACAGATTGAGATAAACAACAGGGGCAAAGACGGTTTGTCTAGATCTGTAACGATTGGGCGAGGATTTGTCCTCTAGGTGTTACAGATCGAGACAATTGAGTTGGGGAAATAAAAACCTCCGCAGGGGTGCTTCCCTTGCGGAGGTTTTTCTACTCGTTCAGCAGGCGTACCGCTTCGGCGGCCATGTTCTCGACCGTTATGCCGTTCTGAGCAAGCAACTCGTTGGGATCGTAGCGGTCGGGAAAGCCCTTGGCGATGCCAAAGGTGCGCGTGCGCACGGGCGTGCAGGACAAGTAGCACGCGACGCGCTCGCCCCAGCCACCGTCCAAGATGCCGTCCTCGAGGGTGACGACAACGCGATGCTCGGCGGCAAGGCCATCGAGAGACTCGCGGTCAAGCTCGGTTGCAAAGCGCGGGTTGACGAGCGTGGCCTCTATGCCGTATTCGGCAGCCAAGCGGTTTGTCACGCGCTCGCCCAGCTCAAAGAAATCGCCAAGCGCGAGCACGGCAACGTCGCGGCCCTGACGCAGCACGTCGTAGCGAACGGCGCTGTAGTCGGTGTCCTCGGCGGGCGCCAAATCGGGGCGGCTAACCAGGCCAATGCCCGGAACGCGGATCGCCACGGGATGCTCGCGGTGGTCGAGCGACCAGCTCAGCATGGACAGGTATTCCTCCATGCAGGCCGGTGCCAGATAGCGCATGTTGGGAAGTCCGCCCAGCATGGATATATCAAAGAACGAGAGGTGCGTCTCGGATGTGGTGCCAAAGATCGACGCGCCAAACACCAGGATGGTTGCGGGGGTGTCGTTGAGGCACAGGTCGTGCCACAACTCGTCGTAGGCGCGCTGTAAAAACGTGCCGTACACACCAAAGACTGGCTTGGCGCCCGAGCGCGCAAGCGCGGTGGCAAAGGTCACGGCGTGCTCCTCGGCAATGCCCACATCGACGAACTGTTTGCCGGCCGCGGCGCGAAGCTCGGGTGTAAAGCCCATGATGTAGGGCGTGGCGGCCGTGATGCCCACGACCTGTGGATCGCGCTCGATGGCGGCGCTGAGCGCCTCGCCCGTAATGTCGGCATAGGTGCGCGGCGCAGGCTCGCTCGGATGGCCCGGGCAGAGCTTGCGCCCAGTAGTCATGTCAAACGGACCCACATGGTGCCAGCGCTCGGGGTCGCTCTGGGCTGGCTCAAAGCCCTTGCCCTTGGCGGTGGAGACGTGCAGCACGATGGGATGATCGATATTGCGCAGTTCCTGCAGCGCGTCGACGAGGGCCAACACATCGTTACCGGCGTCCAGATAGCGGTAGTCGAGCCCCATCGCGCGGAAAACATTGCGCTCACAGGTGCCGTTGCTGGCGCGCAGTTCGGCCAGATTGCGATACAGGCCGCCATGGTTTTCGGCGATGGACTGGTCGTTATCGTTGACGATGATGATCAAGTTGCTGTCGAGCTCGGCGGCGTTGTTAAAGCCCTCAAACGCCAGGCCGCCCGAAAGCGAACCGTCGCCAATGATGGTAATGACGTTGTACGCGTCACCCGCCAGGTCGCGCGCGTGGGCAAGGCCGCAGCCCAGGCTCACCGACGTGGAAGTATGGCCCATGGCAAACAGGTCGTGCTCGGACTCGTCGGGATTGGCAAAGCCAGAAGCCTCACCATAACGCTCCGGATCGATATAGGTGTACGCGCGCCCCGTCAGCGCCTTGTGGGCGTAGGTCTGGTGCGAAACGTCAAAGACAATCTTGTCGATGGGGGAGTTAAACACGCGATGAAGCGCAACTGTAAGCTCAACGACGCCCAGGTTGGGAGCAACGTGCCCACCGACGGCGGCGGAGCTTTCGAGGATTGCCTGGCGGATCTCGCCGCAGAGCAGCGGAAGCTCGGCGCGGTCGAGAGCCTTGACGTCCTCGGGCGTTGTCGTTTGCGTAAGCAGCATCGTTGTGGGTTACTCCATGCGAATCGAGCGCCGGCGCTCCCTCGGCCGGCACAATTGCACAAAACAGTCTCGCACATTTTGGCGTTTGATATGTGACGGCGGCGCGGTAATTCGCCAACTGGTGGGGCAAAACGTTTTGTCCGATGCCATACTGGTAGATTCGATGATGATTAATTCAATGCGTGCAGGCCGTGGCTTGTCGCCGTGAGTCGCTGGAAGGAGGCAGCATGTCCGATGTCGTTCGTGCCGAGAAAATCGCGTGCGAAGTAGACCATGCTGCCCGTCAACTGGCGCAGGCGGGCCGTCTGGACCTGACGCGCGAGTTTATCCAGCATGGCGATGTGACGGTCTATGCACATGTGACTTCGGTAGCGCGGGCGAGCCTGTCTTTTGCCGAGCGCTTGGGCCGTGTCGGTATCTCCGTCGACCGCGCCTCGTTGCTGCGCGGGGCCCTGCTGCACGATTACTTTCTTTATGACTGGCACGATCCCGACCCAAGCCATCGCCTGCACGGATTTCGGCATCCGTTTTTTGCCCTGGCGCGTGCGGAAGAAGATTTTGAGCTGACGTCGCGCGAGCGGAATATTATCGTGCGGCATATGTTTCCGCTGGTGCCGGTGCCGCCGACGTGTCGTGAGGCATGGATTGTGTGCCTGGCGGATAAATGGTGTGCTCTGCGCGAGACGGTCGCCGGCCGTCTGCCGCGCAAGGACGAGGCAGACGATGGCGTGAGTAAAGAATCGAGCGAAAAGAGGAGAGGGTAGACGGTGGGAACCGCGATCGACATGGCATTTGGCGGCGCGACGCTTGCCGCCTGTCCGCTCTCGGCACTGGTGCTCTCGTTTGCCTTTTACGGGTTTTGCGGTTGGGCATGGGAGTCAACAGTCTGCGCCATGCTCAACCAAGGACGCTTCGCCAACAGCGGATTCTTGCTGGGGCCGTGTTGCCCTATCTATGGTGTGGGCGGCATAGCCTGCTGGCTTTTGCTGCGCGGGATTTCGGATGCCTCGAGCCAATTTGTCGCCGCGGCGCTTGTGTGCAGTGTAATCGAGTACAGTGTGGGCCTTCTATTGGAAAAGACAACAGGCGCACGCTTTTGGGACTACTCGCACCTGCCGTTTAACTTGCACGGACGTATCTGCCTGTACTGGGCCTGCGCGTTTGGCCTGGGCGCGTTGTGCATTTGTCGTTTAGTGGAGCCGGCATTGCTGGGACTGCTTGGCCATCTGCCGGTGCTGATTGTGCGGCTGTCCGCCTTTATCGTCGCGGTTGCGATGATGGTCGACGCGGTGTTCTCTTTGGCCAGTTGGCGTCGCCTGTCCGATCAGCTGGAGCGTGTGCGCGCCGACCTTGCCGACCGCATCAATGAGTCGCTTGCCGATGCCTCGGACTCCATGCTCGAACGTATTCCCGATTCGACGATCGACTCGGTAGCGCAGACGCATATCCGCAGTCGCGCCGTTAACGCGTGGCTGGCCGAGCTGGGCGACGCGGCGCTCGATGCCCTTCGTGAGAAGGCTTCGATGCCGACGTTTATCTCGGATGGTGCTCGCGGCCTGGCGCTTGCCGCCCGCCGCGTCGCCGATGCCGCGCCGAGCATGCCGCGTCCGTCGCTCAGTCGTCGCCTTGCCGGTAAGCGCATGAGCCGTCCGGTGCCGAGTGTGTCGCTCAGCCGTCGCGACCTGCGCTTCTTCAATGCTTTCCCGCGCTTGCGCATCAATCGCTACGAGGGCGTCATTCGAGCAACTAATCTCCGCGACCGCGCCCACGAGCTGTTTCGGCGCTAGCCGGGATGGGCGCGCACACGGCTCCCTTGCTCGCGTATTTCCCGTTCGTTTCGCGTCCGTTGCCGCGCCGTTTCCAAGATTGCGGCACCGTTTCCATTCGACAACGCAGCGTTTAACAACGCCGTATCTGGTCTACACCAGTTGCCCCTCGGCCGCATTATGGGCGCCGACAACGTTCATGCGACCAAAGGGGAGCGAATGTACGATACGGGATCGACAACGTTTATGCTCATCTGCACCATGCTCGTGTTTTTAATGACACCGGGTCTGGCGTTTTTCTATGGCGGCCTGTCCAGGCGCAAAAATGTCATCAACACCATGCTTATGTGCTTTGGCGCCATTGGTCTGGTTGGTGTGCTGTGGATTGTCGCCGGCTGGTCGCTGGCCTACGGTGGCGACGGCTCGAGCCCGTTTATTGGAGGCCTTGACCAGCTGCTGTGCCTGCCGGTGCTCAACCAGGTGCTGCAGGCGGCCGAGGGCAATGCTGCGGACGGTGCCGTCTACCCTCAAATCATCAACATCGCCTTCCAAATGGCGTTTGCCATGATCACGGCTGCTATCGTCACGGGCAGCCTGGCCGGCCGCGTTAAGTTTGGTGCCATGGCGGCCTTCCTAGGTATTTGGCTGCTCGTGGTCTATGCGCCGCTCGCCCACATGGTCTGGGGCGGTGAGGGTTCCTTTATCGGCGACATCATCGGCGCGCTCGACTTTGCGGGCGGCGACGTGGTGCACATCTCGTCCGGTCTCACGGGCCTGATTCTCTGTTTAATGCTTGGCCGTCGTCGCGGCTTTGGCATGGTGAGCTACCGCCCGCATAACGTGCCGTTTGTGGCGCTGGGCGCCGGCCTGCTTTGGTTTGGCTGGTTTGGCTTTAACGGCGGCAGCGAGTTTAAGGCCGACGCCGTGGCCGCGCTCGCCATCCTCAACACCGTGACGGCCAGCGCGGCGGGTATGGTCTCGTGGCTTGTCGTCGAGCGCGTGCGCACCGGTCGCCCCACGCTGGTGGGTGCCAGCACCGGTCTGGTTGCGGGCCTTGTGGTGGTCACGCCGGGTGCGGGCTTTGTCGAGCCGTGGGCAGCGCTGGTCATGGGCCTGATCGTATCACCTGTCTGCTACCTGGCTATCAGCCATCTTAAGACCAAGTTTGGCTACGACGATGCGCTCGACGCGTTTGGCTGCCATGGCATCGGCGGCATCTTGGGCGGCGTGCTCACGGGCCTGTTCTGCGTGCCGGAGCTCTCGTGGACCGGTAAGGGCGGCCTGTTCTACACGGGCGACGTGTCGCTGCTCATCTCGCAG
Organism: Collinsella sp. LCP19S3_A6; assembly: GCF_052122015.1. Classification (NCBI taxonomy): domain Bacteria; kingdom Bacillati; phylum Actinomycetota; class Coriobacteriia; order Coriobacteriales; family Coriobacteriaceae; genus Collinsella; species Collinsella sp. LCP19S3_A6. The sequence goes on along the minus strand of NZ_JBQKDD010000010.1, from coordinate 41,055 downwards.
ATTTTGGGCATTGTGGTGACGGTCGCTCTTGTACTGGTGCTCGACTTGGTGATCGCTGCGGTGGTCAAGGCGCTGTTCCACGGTAGCCTGCGCGTGGACGAGGCAGACGAGGCGCTGGGCCTGGATGCGAGTCAGCACGGCGAGAGCGCGTATCCTTCGTTCTCCGGACTCGATTAGCAGCACGGCTTTCCCAGGCACCCGACCTTGCCCCTCAAACCGTCGCTTGCGTACCGAAGTACGCGGCGCTCCTCTTTCGGGGCAATCTCGGGCACCTCGAAAACCCGCGTCGTTGAATGGCAATTCATTTCTTTTATTGAGAGGAATTCACTATGAAGAAGATTACGGCGATCGTTCGTGCCGAGAAACTTGAGGTTCTTAAGGACGCGCTGTTTGCTGCTGATGTTCGTGGCATGACTATTAACCAGGTGCAGGGCTGCGGCGCGCAGCATGGCTGGAAGGAATACGTGCGCGGCAACGAGTTGCTAGTCAACACGATCCCTAAGGTACAGTTCACCCTTATCTGCGCCGATGAGCATGTCGACGGAATTGTCGACATCATCTGCAACGCCGCCCGCACCGGCGCCGTCGGCGACGGCAAGATCTGGGTCGAGCCGGTCGAGGAAGTTATCCGCATCCGCACCGGCGAACACGGCCCCGCCGCGGTGTAGAATCGACCGCCTGACGGGTGTGCCTCTCTTGGGGCGCGCCCGTTCTCGTCTACAATATCGTGCAGACGAAGGAGAGGCATGCCCATGATCAAGATGTTTGCGAGTGACTTAGACGGAACGCTGCTGAACGCCCTGCACGAGGCAGACGGGACCATTCGCCGTGCCATTCGCGAGCTGACCGAGGCTGGCCTGCATGTGGTTCCCGCGACCGGGCGCTCGACGTTGCCGATTGGCGAGCATGGCTTTACAGGTCTGGCACTCGACGCCTGCTGCTCCAACGGATCCATCGTGCGCAACAGCCATGGCGAGGTGCTCAAGACCTGGACCATCGACCCGCAGATTACTGAGGAGCTGCTCAAGGCGTTCCCGGACATTTGCTTTGACTGCTCCACGCCCGATGGCATGTTCTCGAGCGGATCGTTCGAGATGCACCAGGCGGGCTTTAAAAAGGACAGTCCTATCAGGCGCATCGTGATGCGCGGCATGCGTGCACGTGGGGGGTATCACGAGGAGCAATATTTCGACCAGTCGATCGGTGACATCCTGCGCCATGACGTATGCAAGATCAATTGTCGCGTGACCTCGCCCGAGCTGGAGCGCGACCTTAAGGCGTATTTGGCCGAGCGCTCGGACCGCGTGGTCAACGCGCCGTTCGATCCGGTGATGTTCGAGATCACGGACGTGGCGTGCAACAAGGGCGAGAGCGTGGCTTGGCTGGCGGGCTACTACGGTATTGCCGAGGATGAGGTCGCGGTCTACGGCGACGGCGGCAACGACATCGCCATGCTCAAGCGCTTCCGCCACAGCTACGCGACCAAAAACGGCAGCGATGCCGCCAAGGCCGCCGCGAGCGCGACTATCGGCAGCTGCATGGTCCACGCCGTTCCCAAACACATGCTTGCCACCATGCATAAGCAAAACTCCCGCACCATCATCGAATAATGTGACAAAGGGACTGCCCCTTCGTCGCATCCAAATATTGCCTTTACGTGTTGATGCACACGGTGTGCAATAATACTCGCACTGTGCAATAGCGCACAGGCAGAGTAACAAGGAGGACGCTTGTCCCAGCTCGAGAAATGCGATCGCCGGTCCCTTCGCTCGCAGCGTGCCCTTCGCCAGGCACTTGCCAGCGAACTAGCCGAAAGCGGCGATCTTTCGCGCATTAACGTCGCTTCGCTCACCGAGCGTGCTGGCCTCACGCGCCGTACGTTCTATTCGCACTACCGCGATATCCCCGACTTTATCAATCAAATCGAGGACGGCTTGCTGGCCGAGATCCGTGAGCGCATTGAGCTCATCACCGCAGCTCGGCTGCCTGATCTCTATCACAACATCGATGAGCTCGAGCCGGCGCCCGGTTCGGTTGAGCTACTGCGTTATCTTGCGGCCAACCGCGACTTGATCGGTGCGCTGCTGGGTCCGGGCGGCGACCAGGCCTTCATTAAAAGGATTATCGACACCGCGCGTGAGGCTGTGGTGCCGCGTGCACAGACGGGCATTTTGGGCCTGGCGCTGGGCACGTTCTTTGACTACTACGTCACCTACGTCGTGAGTGCCGAGGTCGGCATGATTCAGCGCTGGTTTGAGCGTGGGCTCACCGAATCGCCCGAGGCCATGGCGCGCATGATGACGGTGCTCGCTTTTGTGCGTCCTGGTGACCTGTATGGCCAACCCATCGATATCAACGTGCCGGAGTACGGCATGAAGCTATTGAACTTGCAGCTCGAGGACGCGGCCGACACCGCCGTAACCGTCGAGTCCAACAACTAAGAGGAGAGACAATGAGCAAACTCGTCGAGGGCATCAAGGACCGTATGGTCGCCGCCGCACGCGAGGCTGCGCCCACCGTGGTGGACGCCGCGCAGAAGGCCGCGACCGCGGCTGCCGAGAAAGTTGCCGAGGCAGTTGCCGATGCCAAGAACTCGGTAGGGGAGACGTCCGTCGCTAGCGAGCCCGCCACCGCCGCCGAGCCCGCAGCCGCCGCCCACGCCCCCGAAGGCGCGATCTTCAACCCCGACAACGCCCACGGCAACCTGCACCTGGGCATCGATGTGGGCTCCACCACCGTCAAGCTCGCCGTGCTCAACGACGACAACCAGCTCGTCTACGCCAAGTACCAGCGCCACCACACCGACGTCCGCGCTTGCGCCCGCGACCTGTTCGAGGGCGCTGCGGCCGTGCTGCCGACGGCCCAGATGACCTGCGCCATTACCGGCTCGGGCGGTCTGCTGCTGTCCCAGTGGCTCGACCTGGAGTTTGTCCAAGAGGTCATCGCCAGCAAGCGCGCCGTCGAGACCCTCATACCTGCCACCGATGTCGCCATCGAGCTGGGCGGCGAGGACGCCAAGATCATCTACTTCGATAACGGCATCGAGCAGCGCATGAACGGCACCTGCGCCGGCGGTACGGGTGCGTTCATCGACCAGATGGCAACCCTGCTGCACACCGACGCCAGCGGCCTCAACGAGCTCGCGGCCAACGCCACCACCATCTATCCTATCGCCAGCCGCTGCGGCGTTTTTGCCAAGACCGACGTGCAGCCGCTGCTCAACGAGGGCGCCCGCCCCGAGGACGTGGCCGCCTCCATCTTCCAGGCTGTCGTGACCCAGACCATCTCGGGCCTGGCGTGCGGCCGTCCCATCCGCGGTAACGTCGCCTTCCTGGGCGGCCCGCTGCAGTATCTCTCCGAGCTGCGCCATCGCTTCTACCTCACGCTCAACCTGGACGAGGAGCACCGCATCGTGCCCCAAAATGCTCACCTATTTGTGGCGAGCGGTGCCGCCATGGCGCACGAGTCCAATAAGCTCAGCACGTTCCCGCAGCTCATCGAGGCCATCGATGCCCTGGGTGACACACAGGGCGCCGAGGTCGAGCGTCTGGATCCGCTCTTTGCCACCGACGAGGACTTTGCCGAGTTCAAGACCCGCCACGACCAGGAAGTCGTTCCCAAGGGCAAGCTCGAAGGCTACACCGGTCGCGTGTTCATCGGTATCGACGCCGGTTCCACCACCATGAAGGCCGCGCTTGTGGGTGAGGACGGCCAGTTGCTGCATACCTGGTACGGCAACAACAACGGTGACATCCTGGGTACGGCCAAGGTCATCATGGCCGATTTCTACAACCACATCCCCGCCGGCTGCACCATCGGCCACGTGACCACCACGGGTTACGGCGAGGCGCTGCTCATCGAGGCCCTCAAGGCCGATTCCGGCGAGATCGAGACCGTCGCGCACCTGCGCGGCGCCAAGGCATTCCTGCCCGGCGTCGAGTTTATCCTGGACATCGGCGGCCAGGACATGAAGTGCCTGCGCGTAAAGGACGGCGTCATCGAGCACATCATGCTCAACGAGGCCTGCTCGTCGGGCTGCGGTAGCTTTATCGAGAGCTTCGCCGTCTCTATGAACATGGACGTGCGCGCGTTCGCCGACGCCGCCATCCATGCCAAGGCTCCGGTGGACCTGGGCAGTCGCTGCACGGTCTTTATGAATTCGCGTGTTAAGCAGGCGCAAAAGGAAGGTGCCACGGTGGGCGACATCGCGGCCGGTCTGTCCTATTCCGTCATTAAGAATGCCCTGTTCAAGGTCATTAAGCTGCGCGATCCCAAGGAGATCGGAAGCCAGGTGATCGTCCAGGGCGGCACCTTTATGTCCGATGCCACGCTGCGCGCGTTTGAGCAGCTCACCGGCGTTCACGCCGTGCGTCCCGACATCGCCGGCTGCATGGGCGCCTATGGTGCGGCCTTGCTCGCCCGCGATCGCGCTGGCGCCGACGGCACCTCGACCATCCTTTCGGCCGAGGACATCGCGCACCTCACTGTGACGCAAAAGCACGTCCGCTGCGGTCGCTGCTCCAACAACTGCCAGCTCACCGTCAATGACTTTGGCGGCGGTAGGCGCTTCATTACCGGCAACCGCTGCGAGAAGGGCGCCGGCCACAAAAAGAAAAAGACCGAGGCCCCTAACCTCTTCAAAAAGAAAAACGAGTTGCTCTTTAATCGCGAGGTACTGAGCCCCGACGAGGCCCCGCGCGGCACCGTGGGTATCCCGCGCGCACTCAACATGTACGAGAACTACCCCTTCTGGCACGCGTTCTTTACGCGCTTGGGCTTTAGCGTGCAGCTGTCCGACCAGTCGAGCAAGAAGACCTACCAGGCGGGCATCGAGTCCATGCCGTCCGAGAGCGTGTGCTATCCGGCCAAGATGAGCCACGGCCACGTGATGAACCTTATCGACCGCGATGTCGACTTTATCTGGATGCCGTGCGTGCGCTGGGAGCGCAAGGAGGATCCGACGGCTGGCAATTGCTATAACTGCCCCATCGTCATGAGCTACCCCACGGCGCTGGCACTCAATATCGACGAGATTCGTGAGCAGAATATCGAGTTCCTGTACCCGTTTGTGCCCTATCACGACAAGACCGAGCTCAAGCGCCGCTTGTACCAGGTGCTTGCCGTCGACCGCGTGGCCGATGCTGAGGCCGGTCGCGGTCGCGTGCGCGGTCCCAAGATCACGCGCTCCGAGGTCGATGCCGCCGTCAACGCTGCCTTTGAGGCCGATGCACGCTTCCACGAGGACATCCAGACCATGGGCGAGGAGACCCTTAAGTGGGTCGAGGACCACGGCGGTCACGGCATCGTGCTCGCCGGCCGCCCCTACCACAACGACCCCGAGATCAATCACGCCCTGCCCGAGCTTATCTCGAGCTTTGGCTTTGCGGTCTTTACCGAGGATTCGCTTGCGCACCTGGTGAAGCCCGAGCGCCCCATCCGCGTCGTCGACCAGTGGATGTACCACAGCCGCCTGTACGCCGTCGCCCGTTTTGTGACGATGCGCAACGACCTGGACCTGATCCAGCTCAACTCCTTCGGCTGCGGCCTGGACGCTCTGACTACCGATCAGGTGCAGGAGATTCTGGAGGCCAGCGGCAAGATCTACACCGTGCTCAAGATCGACGAGGTGTCCAACCTGGGCGCCGCGCGCATCCGCATCCGCTCGCTCATGGCCGCGCTTAAGGACCAGGAGGCCGAGCGCTTGGCCGAGGCCGCGGCCGCGGGCGAGACCTACGAGCAGGGCGATGCCGCGCCGGTGGCTCCCTCCACGGATGCCCCCGCATTCGCGAGCCGCAAGTACACGTTCGAGGCTCAGCGCGAGAGCGCATCGACCGCGTGGCCCAAGGTGCCCTTTACCGAGCAGATGCGCGAGGAGGGCTACACCATCCTGTGCCCGCAGATGGCGCCGATCCACTTTGACCTGGTCAAAGAGGTGTTCCGCGGTGCCGGCTACAACTTGGAGCTGCTGCCCTCGACCGATCACGACGCCGTCGAGGCCGGCCTGCGCTATGTGAACAATGACATTTGCTATCCGTCCATTTTGGTGACCGGCCAGATTATGGAGGCCATCGAGAGCGGCCGGTACGACCTGTCCAAGACGGCCGTGGTTATCAGCCAGACCGGCGGCGGCTGCCGTGCCACCAACTACATCGCACTCATCCGCAAGGCCCTGCGCGAGAGCGGCCACCCCGAGATCCCGGTGATCTCGCTTTCGGCGGTGGCGCTCGGTGAGGACAACCCCGGCTTTAAGATTACGCCGGCGCTGCTTAAGCAGGCAGTCTACGCGGTGCTCTTTGGCGACGTGATGATGCAGATGCTTTATCGCTGTCGTCCATACGAGGCTACGCCCGGTGCCGCCAACGCACTCTACGAGGAGTACATGGCGCGCGCCCGCAAGCTGGCGCCCAAGTTCAACCGCCACAACTACACCAAGCTGTGCCGCGAGGCCATCCGCGCGTTCGACACCATGCCGCTCGTGGGCGAGGGCACCAAGCCGCGCGTGGGCGTGGTCGGCGAGATCTTGGTCAAGTTCCACCCCACAGCCAACAACCACGTGGTCGACGTTATCGAGCGCGAGGGCTGCGAGGCCGTGGTGCCGGGCCTGCTCGACTTCTTCCTGTACTCCATGAGCAACGCCGAGCTGCAGAAGGATGAGCTCGGAAGCTCTGCAACCACGCGCGCTGGTATGCAGGCGCTCATCAAGCTCGTGGACTGGATGCGTACGCCGGTGGAGGAGCTGCTCCAAAAGTCCCGCCGCTTTGAGGCGCCCGAGCGCATCGGCACCATGGCGGACAAGGCCCGTACGGTGCTTTCGGTGTGCAACAACATGGGTGAAGGCTGGCTGCTCACGGCCGAGATGCTCGACCTGATTGACCATGGCGCGCCCAACATCATCTGCACGCAGCCCTTTGCGTGCCTGCCTAACCACGTGGTGGGCAAGGCCGTGATCAAGGAGCTGCGCCGTCAGCACCCCGAGAGCAACATTGTCGCAGTGGACTACGACCCCGGCGCGTCCGAGGTCAACCAGCTCAACCGCATTAAGCTCATGATCAGCGTGGCCAAGGAAAACATGCGCGCCGGTAAGGGCTTTAAGCTCGAGAAGGTGGCGCCGCTCGCGATGGACGAGGTCACCGGCCAGATGCGTGACCATGATGGCTGCGTGAGCTGTGGCTCGGCCAGCGAGGAGGCCGTTGCATCGGTCGCCAAGCGTCTGGGACGCGGCATTAAGAAGTAGTTGGCCTGCTATGTGCTAGATATGAGACAAACGGGTGGTAGTCGTGCCGGCTACCACCCGTTTTTGCTGGACATATGCTGCGTAAACGCCCCAACTATCACCTCTTCCGAAAGCGACGTGTCAGTGGCACCGAAAATCGCCCTTGGAACCCTGAGATAATGAACATATGTAGCCGTTCGCCGCAAATTACCGTCCGTTTATGGAACCCACCCTCAGCGCGCGTCATCCTTACGGTTGAATAAATACACATCCATGGAATTACGTAAGAGAGGACTGTTCCTATGAGCTACAAGACCGTTTGTGTTGCCGGTGGCGGCGTGTTGGGAAGCCAGATTGCCTTTCAGGCTGCCTACTGCGGCTTCGATGTGACGATCTGGCTGCGCAGCGAGGGCAGCATCGGCCGCACTCAGCCCAAGATCGATCATGTGCGCGAGGAGTACATCGCGGCTATCGAGGGCATGGCGGACGGCACGGGCGAGTGGTGTGCCGGTATCGCCGATAGCGACCAGCCCTTCGACAAGGAGGCGGCGCTCGCCGCCGTCGAGCGTGCCTACTCCACACTCAAGCTAGAGCTCGATCTTGCCAAGGCAGTGGCCGACGCCGATCTGGTTATCGAGTCGATGGCCGAGGACACCCAGGCAAAGATCGACTTCTACAAGAAGCTCGCCCCGGTTCTCCCGCAAAAGACCGTTGTCGTGACGAACTCCTCCACGCTGCTGCCGAGCACCTTTGCCAAGTACACCGGCCGCCCCGAGAAGTACCTGTCGCTGCACTTTGCCAACTCCATCTGGAAGAACAACATGACCGAGGTCATGGCTCAGGACCAGACCGACAAGCGCTATTTCGATGAGCTCGTCGACTTTGCCAGCGACATCCGTATGCTTGCCCTGCCCGTCAACAAGGAAAAGAACGGCTATCTGCTCAATTCCATGCTGGTGCCGTGGCTGCTTTCGGGCCTTGATCTGTACGTCTCGGGCGTCAGCGACCCCAAGAGCATCGACCTCGCATGGACGCGCGGCACTGGCGCGCCCAAGGGCCCGTTCCGCGTGTTCGACACCGTGGGCATCCAGACGGCCTATAACATCGTCATGCAGTATCAGAAGGTGCCGGGCTTGGTGAGCCCGCTGCTCAAAAAGATGATGATGCCCTACAACTTTAAGGCCATGGCATCCGTCCTCAAGCAGATGCTCGACGAAGGCAAGCTGGGCGAAAGCTCGGGCGAGGGCTTCTTCAAGTACTAAAAAGATTCCTCGGCCACATTGAGAAACGTATCATTTGCAGTGTCAGTGCGCCGCAGCGCCGCTCGGCAACGGGACAATCCGCTTTATGCGCCAACGCGAACTTGTCGACTTTGCCGTGGACTGGATCGAGCACCATCGCGGCCGCTCCGATTGATCACTTGGGAGCGGAAGGGTTGCGGATTCCCTTCGCGCCCCGCGTTTCCGTATCGCTACAAGCTTAAACTTGCATTAAGGGGCGTTTGTTAAACTGCGAGTCATAATTAGACAGGGCTGGTCAAACGCCGTGGTATATGAGGGAACAACAATGGTATTCAAAGACGGTAACGATATGGAATTGAGTGACAAGGACAGCAGACTGTTTTCGCGTCGAGCGGCTCTTGCGGGTGCGGCGGGCACGCTGGCGCTTGCCGGGACAGGGCTCATGGGCTGCTCGGTCGGCGGGGCCGGCACGGGCGCCGCATCTACTGCGAGCAACGAGCTCACTGACGAGCAAAAGAAACTCCACAAGCAGATCGTCGCGACCTACGACGTCGAGAAGCAGGCGGCCATCAAGGAGCGGCTCGATGCCGAGTACGCTGACGGCGGCTACAACGAGACCACTCCGTTTATCGCGCAGGATCCCTTTGGCACCGATACCCTGAGCTGCTACGTTCGCTTTGCGACAACGGATTCCGTAACCGTCTCCTACAAGGTCGCCGGTCGCAAAAAGACTGGTGACACGCCCAAGGTCGCCGCGTTTTCCCATACGCCCCACGGCGGTGACGCGCCGGCCACGGAACACGAGTTCAAGGTCATCGGCCTCATTCCCAACCACAAAAACACGGTAACCATCACGTGCACGGCACAAGACGGTATCAGCCGCACCTCGACGTTCACGGTCAAGACGCCGGCTCTCAAAGGCGAGGAAGAAGAGCAGCTCGCCGTCACGTCGGGGGAGTCCAATACGCCGCTTGCCGATGGTCTCTTTACTATTCTGGGCAACGACTCGTCCAAGCTCGACTTTATGTACCTCTACGACAACGACGGCCAGATTCGCGGCGAGGTGCCGATTGTCGGCTACCGCAGCCACCGCCTGCTGTTCCCGGGCGATGGCAGCATGATCATGAGCGTCTCGACTACCAAGATGGCCCAGATCAACGCCATCGGCCAGGTGGTAAACGTCTGGAGCACGGGCGACTACGAGCTACACCACGACTACGCTTTCGATGACGATGGCAACCTGCTGGTGCTGGCGAGTCACGCCGGCTCCGAAGCCGATTTGGACGTCGATCGCCCGGCTGCCAAAAAAGATAAGGACGATCGCGTTAATGTAGAGGACCTCATCATTAAGGTCGACATAACAACAGGTGACGTCTCTCTCGTCGTGGACCTGGGCGATATATTCCCCAACCTCAAGGCAAGCGCCAAGGTTGCCTCGGACGGCGACCTGGATTGGATTCACATCAACACGATTCAGTGGCTCGGCGGCGGCACCGTTTTGCTCAGCTCGCGCGAGACCTCAACGGTCATCAAGCTCACGGATATCTACGGTACGCCTACGGTCGATTGGCTTATGGGCTCGCCAGAGTTTTGGGCCGGCTCGGGCTTTGAGGACAAGTTGCTGCAGGCTCAAGGCGATTTTTCGCTCAACGCAGGCCAGCATAGTGTGACCTATCTGCCAAACGACGAGACGACCGCGACTGGTCGCTACCAGGTGCTGCTATACGACAACAACTTTGGTGCTGCCGAGAGCTATCCCAAGTTTGACTGGGGCCAGCTGGGCGCTGCGGTAGTGACCGACTACAGCAAGGGAACGCATTCGTTTGGGCGCATTTTTACGGTGGACGAGACCGCGCGCACCTACGAGCTTGTGGACCAGATCGCAGTGCCGTTCTCAGGTTACGTAAGTAGTGCGCAGCGCGTCGGCGATTCGAATAGCATGCTCGTGGCATCGGGCATAGCCAAGACCTTTGCCGAGTACGATCGCTATGGACTGCCCATTGCCACGTACGAGATGGAAGCCGAGAAGTACATCTACCGCGTGTACAAGTACGAGCTGTAGCGCTGCGCTTGGCTGTGCCCCGCGGCTGCGCGCGCTCGTACCGGGCCTACCTCACGTTCCGCATCACTTCACGTCAAACTCCACGCGATCGAGTTCGGGTACGTTGAGGTCGATGAGCTTGCGGGCAACACGGCGGTCGTGCGCCCCGAGCGTCTCGCTTGTCGTTACGCGAGCGACAGTCTGGCGCTCGACAACGCCCTCCTTGTCGCCCTCGGTAGCCGAGGTCTCGACGGCGACGGTGTAATCCTTAAAGCCCGGCAGCACCGCCGCAAGTTCGCGCGTGGTTTCAGTGACGCCGTAGCCGTCTTGCACGCCGGCCTGCGCCGAGCCAATAGACCCCGCCGTCATAATAATGCAGGGGATGGCAAAGATCACCGTGCCCACGATGATGCGGCGGCGCACCTTGCGCGATAGCTCGTTGACCTCGGCGTTTTCTTCAGCAGTCACAATACCGTCGCCGTTCAGGTCGCGCTTGAGCGGCACGCGCAAAAGAAGCAGCACGGCTTCGGCAGCCAGTGCGATAAAGACCACGTTGATGCCAAACTCATAAAGCGCCGAGAGAAACAGTGACCCGCTTGCAATGGCGATGCCATAGCCCGCCGCGCACAGGGGCGGCATGAGCGCGGTCGCCACGGCCACGCCGGCGATAAGCGTGGCAGGTTCCTGGTCACGCGAGTTGCCCAGCCCGCCCGCAAAGCCGCCCGCGAGCGCGACGGCAAGGTCCCACACAGTGGGCGTCGAGTTGTCGATGATGGCGGCCGTGGTGGTGCCAAGGGGCGAGAGCTTAAAATACAGCGTGGACGTGATCAGACAAAAGGCCATCTGTAGCGCGAGGCCGGCGACGGCCTCGACGGCAATCTCGCGGTCGAGCGTGGCGATGCCATATGCCATGGCAAGGACCGATCCCATGAGTGGGCAGATGAGCATGGCGCCCACGATGGCAATGTCCGAGTCGATATCGAGGCCGATGCTCGCGATGAGCATGGCGATGATGAGGATGCATAAGTGCGAGCCGGTCAGCCGCGCCCCGTTTACAAAGCGCTTGCGAATCACGTGATAGGGTGCGCGACCCTCGCGAATGTTGAATGCGCGCTTTAGGAAGCGGCCGGTGTTCTCCAGGGCCTCACTATGGGCAGGTCGAATGCCGTGGCGCCGGTGATGGCGTTTGCGTAGTCGCTTGATCTGTTGTTTGTCGAGTTCCATGTCCACCTCGTATTGCCGCAGGAACGCGGGTGCGCTCGCAGCATGTACTCTACACCGTGGCGGGCGGGGCGGTCATCTTGACGTGAAACTTAGACGAGCAGGTAAGGGGGACGTCAAATGCGGTTGCGGCCGAGTGTTTCGACAGATACAGAGCGCGGGGCCGGATGGTCTCCGGCCCCGCGCTCTGTACGGGTACGTTGTTGTTAGGTTTAGCCCAGCAGACTCAGGCCGACGGAGACAAACGCCAGGATAACGCCAACGACAGACTCGCCTCCCAGCAGGCCGCTGGCGACGACCAGGCCCTGCTCCTGGAAGGCAGCATCCTTGGAAGCCTTCTCTTTGCCCGAAAGACCGGCGGCGTCGCGGTGTGCGGCCCACTTGTCGTAGGCGAGCTTGACGCAGGAGCCCAAGAAGGCCGTGAGCGACATGTAGAACGGCAGGTACACGCCCAGACCGATCATCATGGCCGGAATGCCGAGCCAATACATGACGATGCCGGCGATAAAACCGCCTGCGAACCACGGCACGCTCGGGATGCCCGAGACCATGGTGGCGACTACGCTTGCCTGCGCGGCCACAAAGCTCTTGTCAGGACCAAAGGCGTCCGGACCATAGGCGGTGACGAGCGCGACCATGACGGCGGCAGCGACCAGTGCGCCCACGATGCCGCCGATGGCCTGGCCGATCCACTGTGCGCGCGGGTTGGTGCCCAGCACGGCGCCGGCCTTAAAGTCGTTCATGACGTCGCCCGCAAGGCCGCACGCCACGGCCACGATGCCGGCGATAAAGAACAGCTTGACCTGCGCAAGCTGCGCGAAGGCCGCTACGATGAGCATGACGATGAGGCCAAAGATCTCCATGGGGTCGATACCCGTCTGACCGCAGCTCTGCGCACTCATGATGGTGGTGACAAAGGTGAACAGTGTGACGATGACGGCTGGGACGGGGCCAAGGTCGAGCGCGATGGCGATGATCACGGCGATGGCGGCGGTGCCCAGGCCGATGATGCCGGCGTCGAGCTTAAGCGAGCCCGAGATGAGCGACTGCTCGTCGGTGTCGGTGGAGCTGTCGGCGGCAAGACCGCGGACGATACCGGCGACCTGCGGCAGGATGTCTTTAAGGACGACGGCGACGCCAAAGCCCATCATAAGGCCCATACCTAAGGACTTGACGATACCCTGCGCGGTCACAATATCGAACAGGCCGGCAGCGGTGCCGCCGACGATAATGCCAAAGTTGCCCAGCAGCGCGCCGGCAAACCAGAAGGCGACGGGGGCAAAGCCCACCAAAAAGCCGATGGACAGCAACATGGGCGAGTTGTAGATGGCAAAGGTCACGCCGGGGATATTGAGCGTGCACAGCATGCTGGGCACCACGCCCAGGGCGTCGCGCAGCACGCTATAGATGCCTGCGATGGCCATGGAGCAAAAGAGCTGCTTGCCGGTCTTGCCGCCGGCCTCGGTAGCACGCAGGGTCTGGGCTGCGGCGTTGCCGGTGGGAAACTCCAGCGCGGCGTCCACGATAAAGTGACGGTGGATGAGCGCCGTTGCTAGAAGGCCCAAGATGGTGCCGGCGAGCGCCACGATAAACATGTCGAGCCAGCTGATCTGGTCGGCATAGCCCAGCATCCAGGCGCCCGGGATGGTAAACGCCAGGCCGCCGGCGACCATGGCACCCGCGGACATGATGGTGTGGGTAACGTTGGCCTCGTTGAGGCTGGCATTGCCCATGAGCTTAAGGAAGAACAGCGAGATGACGGCAGCGAAAATGATCGGCCAGGGGAGGGCGCCCATCTTGAGGGCCGTGTAGGCCGAGCTTGCCGTGATAATCACGCAGCCAAGGACGCCGATGACGACGCCGCGCAGCGTGAGTTGACCGCGCATAGAAGTGCGGTTCGAGGGATTGCCCATATAGAACTCCTTTGCGTATATCCGCTTCCCCCGAAAGCGCCGCTACGGATACGGCGCGGGAAGTCGGGTTACCAAGGGCCGCCGCGTGAGCTCGCGCACGACCGCGCATCAGTATAGCGGCAAGGTAGTCATTTTGGGACGGGGCTATTTTAGCTACCCTTTGACAGTCGACGAATTATCTGGGATTGGGGCAAATATCAACCGACATATTGGGGTAGCTAAAATAGCCCCGTCCCAAAATGACTACCTGGGATGGCTGGTTCGGGTAGGCGATATACTGCTGGGCAGACGAAAGGAGCGCCGGCGATGCTTAATGGGTGCGCATATATATTGACGGTCGACGTGGGCAACACGTTCATTCGCTTTGGTCTGTTTGCCGAGGATTCGGCCGCGGCGCAGGAATGCCCGCTTGCGACGTGCGAGATCACGACGCCGCCGAGCATTACGGCCGATGAGGCGCGCATGAGGCTCGCGCGGGTCATGGGCGCACTGGCAGCCGATGCGGGCATGCCTGGTGTGCTCGTTCCCGCGGCAGCAGTGCTGAGCTGCGTGGTGCCGGCGCTCGAGCGCCCGTGGAAGGCGGCACTTTCCCGTACCTGCACGGGGCGCGTGCTCACCGTGGGGCCGGGACTTAAGACCGGCATGCCCGTGCACTACGACGACCCGGCCGAGATCGGTCCCGATCGCATCGCCGACGCCGTGGCGGCCCGTGCCGTCTACGGCTCTCCGTGCATCGTGATCGACCTGGGCACTACGACCAATATCGAGGTCATCGATGCACGCGGAACCTTTGTCGGCGGTGTTATCGCGCCGGGGCTGGCGCTCGGCGCTCGCTCGCTCTCGGCCGCTGCGGCGCGCCTGCCGCAAGTCGAGCCCTCGGCACCCACGCATGTGATCGGTCGCAACACGCGCGAGGCCATGCGCTCGGGCGTGGTCTTGGGCGAGGTTGCCCGTATCGACGGCATGCTCGACATGGTGCTTGCCGAGATGCGCTCGACCAAGGCGGCAGGCGAGGGCAGCGTGCCCATTGTCATCACCGGCGACGATGCCGAGGCGCTCGCGGCGTTGGTCGGCCACAGCCTGACGGTAGACGACGCGCTGACGCTGCGGGGTCTCGCCGAGCTGTACCGCATCAACCAAAAGCCTCGCCGCGCATAAAGCCAAGAACGTCGGCGCCGGGAGGAAACAGCCCCACCTTTCACCTGCTACAATGGGCCAAACTATTTCGATTTCGGAGGTGTCTGCCATGTCGGACGATCTTCATCAAACCGCGTCGGGCAAGCGCCGCGACGTTATTAGCTGGGACGAGTTCTTTATGAGCGTGGCCATCGCCGCGCAGCGCCGCAGCAAGGATCCCAATACGCAGGTGGGCGCGTGCATCGCCAGCACCAACCACCGCATTCTTTCGGTGGGCTACAACGGTACGCCCTCGGCGCTCAACGACGACTTTTTCCCGTGGGGCACGAGCGATGACCCGCTGCAGGACAAGCATAACTACGTAGTTCATGCCGAGGCCAACGCCGTGCTCAACTACCGCGGCTCGCTCAAGGACCTTGAGGGTTCCACGGTCTACGTCACGCTGTTCCCGTGCCACGACTGTGCCAAAATCCTGGCGCAGGTAGGTGTGGGCGAGGTTGTCTATCTGGACAATAAGTACGCCGACACCGACGACGGCCGCATCAGTCGCCGCATTCTCGACTCCTGTGGCATTAGCTTCCGCCAGGTTATCGTCGATGTCCACATTGGTACCGGGGAACAAACGCAGCAGTAGCGGCAGCGTGTACGAGCGCCGGGCGTTGGCAAAAGCGGCTAATTAAGCCCCGTTCCAAATTGACTGTCAAATTAACTGCTCGTGAAAGTCGTGTCCGCGCGCATGGACGGCTCGCGAGCGGGTACATGGCTGTAGTAACATAGCTCTGTCCGCGGGCGCGCCCGCGTTATTGTGAGAAAGGAGCCCCTGTGGCTGTTAACGAAGAGCTGCTTAAGAAGGTTCTTGAAGAGATTCGCCCCAACCTGCAGGCCGACGGCGGCGACATGGAGTATATGGGCGTTGATGACGAGGGCGTCGTCAAGCTGGAGCTCCAGGGCGCCTGCGCCGGTTGCCCCATGAGCGCTCTGACGCTTTCCATGGGCGTCGAGCGTATCCTCAAGGAGCACGTGCCCGGCGTTACGCGTGTCGAGCAGGTCAATGCCTCCGGCGAGGCCGAGGATCTGTACGACGAGTATGCGCCGTTCTGAGAAGCGAAAGCTGCGGGCGATGTGCTCCGCATAGACGTCATGCCCAAATGTGCGGCTGCGAGCGAAAGGCCCGCGGCCGCATTTGTATGTAGGGAGCAGGGGGACCGATATGCTCAACGACCTCTACCATATGCTTGATCCTGTCGCCATTTCGGCGGGGCCCATCACCATCTACTGGTACGGCTTGGCCTATGTGGTCGGAGCTCTGCTCACGGCGGTCGTCATGTACCGCACGCAGCGTCGTTGGGGTTTTGACATTACGGTCGACGACCTGATGAGTGTCGTGGTTGGTGTGGTCTTTGGCCTCATCATTGGCGCCCGTCTGTTCTACGTCATCTTTTACGGTGACGGCTACTACTGGGCGCATCCGCTCGAGATCTTTGCCACCAACGAAGGCGGCATGAGTTTCCATGGCGGCCTGGTGGGCGGCATCATCGGCGGCGTGCTCGTGTGCCGTATGTACAAGCTCGACGCCTGGACCATCGCCGACCTTGCCGTTATCGGTGCTCCGCTGGCCCTGTGCCTGGGGCGCTGCGCCAACTTTGTCAACGGCGAGCTGTGGGGCAAGCCGACCGATTTGCCCTGGGGCGTGATCTTTGGCGGCACCGCGGGCGATATGCCGCGCCATCCATCCCAGCTCTACGAGGCATTTCTCGAGGGCATTGTGCTCTTTTGCATTCTGCAGGTGCTCAGCCGCAAAAAACCGCTGCTGCCCCAGGGTGCGTTTATGGGTGTGTTTGTGATGGGTTACGGCATCGTCCGCTTTTTCGTTGAGTTCGTGCGCGTGCCCGATGCCCAGCTGGGCTATCTGCTGGGCGGCGTCATCACCATGGGCCAGCTGCTGAGTTTGCCGCTCGTGATTGCGGGCCTGGCGCTCATCATTTTTGCCCTCCGTCGCAACCGTCCCCAGCGCATCTATCTCGACGCCTAACCACCACATACACCACAAAGGGGAACAGGCGCCTTTGTGGCGGTTTTTCCAGGCAACGATGACAGAACCGTAACGTTTCCCCAGATAAAACCTGCCAAAATAAACCTGTCCCTTTTTGGCAGGTTTCTAGAAAGGCTTTTCGGACTGTGAAGGATTCCGATCTCTCCACAACGGCTGCGCGCGACGCCGCCCGCATCGTTTGGTTTAAGCGCTATCCCGCCAAGCAGACGCTCGTCGCATTTTTGCTCGCCCTGCTGGCGACCACGGCGTTTTCCATCGATCCCGCCCCGGTGTCGAGCAACGCGGTCCTGGCGATCGATCCAAAGGCGACGGGCATGCTTTACGTGTGCTACGAGGTACTCCTCTCATTTGCCGGCCATACCGACGCTGTGATGCTGCTCGCGCTGGCCTGCCTACTCACGCTGCCGTTTCGCTATGTGTTCTTTGGCCGCGGTGACGCTTGGCGCCCCTCGGTCGTGCTGCCGTCGCTGTTCTTTGCCGTCTGCATGGTGTTCGGCCGCAGTTACGACCTCACCGATTCGGCCGAGATTGTGCTGGGCGACAAGGCGCGCGTTATCTGCGCCTGGATTGGCGGCGCGGGCTGGATGCTTCTGGCGATTGTGTCCTTCTATCTGGCTTTTGAGTTTTTGGATTGGTTGAGTTCTCGCCGCATTCCGTTTTCGGAGGCGCATTTTGGCCGCGTGTGGCGTGTTACCCACGCCGTGCTCTCGGTCCATCCTTTTGTTGGGCCGTTTCTTGTGCTCATGATTGTCTGGGCGCCCACGCTTATCGCCTCGCTGCCCGGCCTCTTTATGGGAGATACGGGCGCGCAGATTCGCCAATGGTTCAACTACCCCAATGGCACGAGCGACTACCTGCGCCTGCTTAACCCCAACGTGCTACTCAACGGCCATCATCCGGTGGTGCACACGGCCATCATCGGCTCGTGTGTGCAACTGGGGCTTTCGCTATTCAATAGCGCCAATGCGGGTCTTGCCATCTACACCTGCGCCCAATTTGTCATCACGGCCGCCTGCGTGGCCTATTCCATATCGTCGCTGCGCAAGCTGGGCGTGAGCCTGCCGGTCCGCGGCGTCATCTTGCTGTTCTTTGCGTTTATGCCGATGTTCTCCAACTACGCGGCGCTGCTGACCAAAGACGTACTGTTTGCCGATGCGTTTCTGGTACTGCTCGTTCAGACCGTCAAGCTCGTGGCATGTGGCCTGCCCCGTCGCGATGTCAATGCCGAGCGCGCGGGCGAGCGCACGCCTGTGCTCTTTGCGCGCCACGACTGGCTGTTGCTCGTGCTGGGCGCCATGGGTTCCACGTTTTTGCGCAATGGCGGCCTGGTCTTTCCGTTGGCGGCCTGCGTGATTGCGGCGGCGTTTTGCGCCTGGGACGCGCATGTGGCCCGTCGCGTGGTCAAACAGTCTGGCGTCGCACCCTCATGCGCCACGCCGCGCTTCCGCTGGGCCGGCGTTCTCGCGGTGCTCGTGCTCTGCCTTGCCTCCAACATGTACTTTACCAAGGTCTTTATGCCCGAGCACGATATCACGCCGGGTTCCAAGCGCGAGATCCTCTCGATTCCGTTTCAACAGACGGCGCGCTTCGTCCAAAAGCACGACGGCCTTAATTCGGGCGTTAACCCCAAGGTCAAAGACGACGGCACGATTGAGGAAGCTCCCTGCGACGGTCTGGTGACCGATAAGGAACGCGCTGCGATCGATCGGGTGCTTAAGTACGAGAATCTGGGCCGCCGTTACAACCCCGACAAGTCGGATGCCGTAAAAAACTGTTTTAACGAGTACGCCTCACAGGAGGACATCAAGGCCTATTTTGAGGTGTGGGCCCAGATGTTCAAAAAGGATCCCGAGTGCTATATCTCGGCGCTCATCAATAACTACTACGGCTACTTTTATCCGAGTGCCCGCGATGCGTGGGTCTACAGCACGGCGCGCAGTGCCGAGATCATGGCGAAGCCCGATAACCTCAAGTACTTCGACTTCCATCCGGTCGATAGCAAGGTTGTGCGCTGGTGCGACCACCTGATCAACCTGTATCGCGTGGCAGTACAACGCATCCCGTTTATCTCGCTCACCATGAGCTCGGCCACCTATGTGTGGATCATGATCGCTGTGGTGGTCTATCTGCTACGTCGTCATTCGTGGCGCGGGCTGGCCATTTGGGTGCCGCTGCTGGGCGTGCTCGCCGTGTGCCTGATCGGTCCCTGCAACGGCTCGACCTACATGCGCTACCTGTATCCAGTCATCGCCTGCATGCCCTTCGCCATCGGCGCCACCATTACCCGCAGCGACCTCCTCTGGTTCTAACTTGGTGCAAAGGGGACAGGTTACTTTGCACCAAGGGGCTGCATCATCACGACGCCTTCATTTTGGGGTTTATCTCGCAGGCCAGTAGGTATATCATAACGACGTTTGTTTATATTGCCCGAGCATCTGCGCTGGGCTTTAGGTCGAAACCGATAGGAGACACGTATGTCCGGACACTCTAAGTGGGCCACAACCAAGCATCGTAAGGGCGCGCAGGACGCCAAGCGTTCCGCCCTCTTCTCCAAGCTGAGCCGCAACATCACCGTTGCCGCCCGTCTCGGCGGCGACCCGCTGCCCGAGAACAACGCCAGCCTCGCCGCCGCCGTTGCCAAGGCCAAGGCTCAGTCCATGCCCAAGGACAAGATCAAGTCCGCTATCGACAAGGCCTTCGGTTCGGGTGCCGATGCCGCCGTCTACGAGAACATCGTGTACGAGGGCTATGGTCCCGCCGGCGTTGCCGTCTACGTCGACTGCCTGACCGATAACCGCAACCGTACCGCCGCCGATGTCCGTTCCGCCTTCTCCCACGCTGGCGGCAACCTGGGCACCTCCGGCTCCGTCGCCTTCCAGTTTGAGCGCAAGGGCCAGATCGTCGTCGCCAAGGAGATCCTGGACGAGAACGCCAAGAAGGAGACCATGATCGCCAACGGTGCTGCCGGTGACGAGGAAGAGTTCATGATGGCTATCGCCGAGGCCGGTGGCGACGACTACGAGGACGCCGGCGAGGAGTGGATCGTTTGGACCGCCGCCAACGACGTCATGGCTGTTTCCAAGGCGCTCGAGGAGCAGGGCATCCAGGTCAAGGGCTCCGAGACCACCATGGTTCCGACCACCCCGACCGAGGTCTCCGGCGCCGATGCCAAGAAGGTCCAGCGCCTCATCGACCGTCTCGAGGAGCTCGACGACGTTCAGGATGTTTACAGCACCATGGACATGACCGACGAGGTCATCGCTGCCCTCGAGGAGGAGTAGCGCCTGCACGGGTTAAGCCGTGCATATCTGGGCATAATGAAGCGAGCATACAAGCCTCGTGGAATAGATGAGCCGGATCCGCGTGCGTATGGCACCGGACCCGGCTCTTTTATAATGATGCGAATCGTTTTGCATTCTGTGGACCGAAACCTGAAGGGAGCGCGCGTGCGCGTACTCAAACGAGCCCTAGCAACCGTGTACCTTGCCGCCGCCATCGTGGCGCTGGGCACGCTTGTCTGCCAGTTCTGGGGACCGTATACGTATCGCTTTATGCTGCTGTTGCGTGACACCATGCCTCGCGTCGTCGTTACGGTGTGCGCCGCCATCGTGGCACTTGGCGTGCTCATCGGGTTTTTCCGCCTGATGTTAGCGCGTCGCGAGCCGTCCTGCGTGCATCCGGCGGGGGAGCGCAACATCGAGGTCACCCTCGCAGCGCTTTCCTCGTGCGCTCGCGCTGCGGCAGAGCGCGACGACCGTGTGATGGTCGAGCATGTCGAGGCGCGCGTGCAGGGTTCCGACGAATCGCTCGTCCGTTTTAAGGTCGACGCCATCGCGCTCGATGACCGGGACGTGGCCTCCCTTGCAACCGCGATGCAGCAACGTATCGAGGAGGCCTGCGACACCATGCTCGGCACGCCGGGCACGACCGCGCGCGTCCGTTTTTTGCCGTCCAAGACTACCGTCCAGACCGTGGAGGTTTCCGGTGAGTGATACCAATCAAGACAAGACCGTCCGCACCCCGCGCCTGACGATCGACCAGAACGCTACGCCGGCAGGCGAGTCCGCCGACACCACCCCCGAGGCCGGCGAGCAGCACGACAGCGCCGCCAACGACTTTGACGAGGCCATGGGTCTCATCAAGGGTACGGGGGCGGCCATCTGGAGCTATGCCGTCCGTCATCCCAACACCACGCTCGGAGCCGTCGCTGGTTTTGTGCTCGCCGTGCTGGTGCTCACGCTCGGCCTGTGGGACACACTCGTCATCGCATTCTTTGTGCTGATCGGCGCCGTGATTGGCCAGATCCGTGACGGCGAGAACGGGATCGTCAACTTCTTCGGCCGTCTGTTTAGCGGCCGCTAGTATGTATTCGACCGCCGCGTGTGCGGTGGGCATAAGGAGGAACCATGGCTTTTAATACGAAGGTCGATGTGGCCGATACCGAGCTCGAGGCAGACGAGACCGTCGCCGCCGAGGCTGAGGACGTAACGCTCGAGGACGGGGCGCTCGTCGAGGCCGAGCCCGCCGACGATGCGGACGAGGATGATGAGGAAGCGGACGAGTCCGAGGATTCGCTGACCTATTCCAACGGTGTGATCGAGAAGATCGTCGCCATGGCTACCCGCGAGGTGCCGCACGTCCTGGGCATGAAGGGCAACCTTATGCACTTTGTTCAGGAGCAGTTTGGTGCCGAGAACCTGACCAAGGGCGTGACGGTCGAGGTCACCGATGACAACCGCGTGGTCGTCAACATTTCCGTCATTATCGAGTACGGCGCCTACGCACCCGCGATTTTCGACGACGTTAAGGCGCGCGTGACCGAGCGTCTGGCCGCGATGACCGGCCTTGAGGTGGCAGGCGTCAACCTGCGCATCGAGGATGTCATCACCCCCGAGGAGTACGAGCACCGCACCAGCCAGCACGAGTAGCCTACCAAATAGGGACAGGTTTGTTTCGATAGGTTTTACCTGCGAAAACGCTAAACGGTCGACCGCACGGATGCATGTGCGGCCGGCCGTTATTTGTATGCCCCCGATGTAGGCATACCGCTCGTCTAACTAAGGGTTGCAATCTTCGCGCTCCGCGTTACCCTAATGGGCGCATTGTTTCCAAATCGTTAACGAGGGGTTGCCGTAATGGCCGACGAGCACGAAACAGAAAGCAAGGCATGGGCGATTGAGGCCGCTGCGGCAGAGGCGGCGTCGCGTGCCGCCGAGGAGGTGCATCGTCCTCCCGTGGTGCCGATGGAGCGCGTTGTCGGTCGCGAGGATATCGAACGTGGCGAGCGCGCCGGCCGCAAGCGCAGCCAGGAGCCGGGCTTCCCGCGCTTTTTCGCCGAGCTCAATCTGGGCCTGATCCTCACGGCGTTCGCCATCGTGGCCTTTAAAACCCCCAATCACTTTGCCTTCGGCGGAACCTCGGGCGTGTCGGTCATTCTTTCCACGCTGTTCCCGACTCTGCCCGTCGGCGTCTTTATGTGGATTATCAACGCGGTTCTCGTCGTCTTGGGCTTTATCTTTTTGGAGCGCAAGGCAATCCTTTGGAGCGTTTTTGCCTCGTTTGCGCTTTCGGCCTACGTCTCGCTGTTTGAGCTCTTCATTCCGACGGATGTTTCGATGACGGGCGATATGTGGCTCGACCTGTGCTTTGCCGTTATCTTGCCGGCGCTGGGCAGTGCCATTGTCTTTGACATTGGCGCCTCAACGGGCGGCACCGATATCCTTGCCATGATCCTCAAGCGTCGCACGACGCTCGAGATCGGACGCGCCTTGCTACTGGTCGATATCGGCATCGTGACCATCGCGGCCTTTTTGTACGGTCCGCGCGTTGGCCTGTACTGCGTGCTCGGCCTGTTTGCCAAGACGCTTGTGGTCGACAAGGCCATCGAGAGCATTCATTTGCGCAAGGTCTGTACGATTATTTGCGCCGAGCCACGCAAAGTCGAGGAGTTTATCGTCAAGCATCTCAACCGCACGGCAACGATCAGCCGCGGCTACGGTGCCTTCTCGGGCAATTGCGTGACGGTGATCATGAGCGTGCTGAGCCGTCGCGAAGCAGTGCAACTGCGCCGCTATACCCGCGATATCGATCCAGATGCGTTTATCACGATCGTTGACAGCTCCGAGATCGTGGGCAAGGGCTTCCGCGGCACGAACTAGCGCGGATATACCCTTCGAACCATTGAATAAAGCCGCCAACGTTTCAAATCGGTCATCTTGGGGTATTTGTCCCCACATTGCGCGATAATGTTGCCAAAGACGTCGTTTGCGATCCAGGTGGTTCACTCTAGATACGAAGGGATGATTTCGATGTTCTGTTCGCAGTGTGGCGCCCCCATGGGCGATAACGACAAGTTCTGCGGCGTGTGCGGTGCCCCTAATACCGTGGTCAAGGCCGCCGGCCCCGCTCCCCAGGGACAGTCTCAGCCCCAGCAGTTTGTTCCGCAACCGCCCGTGGCGAATGCGCCAAAGGGCTGTGTGGCTCAGGCGTTCCAAGACATGACCAAGACTCCGGGCGTGCTGCAGCGCGTGTGCCAGATTGCTTTTTTGCCGGCGCTTATCTGTGTCGTGTCGGTGCTCGTGCTGTTCATTCCCGTTATCGGCGGTATTGCAGCTGCCATCGGCTTTTTGGCCGCCTGCGTGGCGAGTGTGTGCGGTTCGGGCTTTGGCATCGAGTGGGGTCGCGACCTGTCGCTTAAGATCGATGACGGCATGGATCGTCCGTTGATGCGTTCCACATCGTTTGGCCTCGGGGTCTTTTCGAGCGTTATTTCGGTCGTGCTCGAGATTATCGCTGCCATTCCCGTTATTGGTGTAGTGCTTTCGCTGGTGGAGAGCGTGGTAATTGGCGCGGCGGGCTCGTATTCGTATTACGGCTCTTCTGCGCTCGAGACTGCGCTGTTTGGCTCGCTTGGCCTGCTTGTCCTGGCTATGATTGCCACGGCGGTCCTGGGAGTCTTCTTTAAGATGTTCGCCGATATCGCCGTGATGCACTTTGCGGTGACCGGTCGCGTCGAGAGCGCGTTTTCGCTCGACAAGGTCTGGGCGGCCTTTAAGAACAATAAGACCAAGCTGTTTTGCGCTTCATTCCTTCCCGAGTTTTTGACGGGCCTGGTCGCCAACGTTGTCACATGGATCTTGACGGCGGTCTTTGGCGCCATTGCCTCTGTCGGTATGTATAGATACTACTATCGTCCTACGGGTATTGAGGCAATTGTTACCGGCGGTGGCATCTCACTCGTGCTGTTCCTGGTGCTGATCGCTTTCGTCACCGTATTTCTAACGGTCTTTGGCAAGATGCTCAAGCACCGTGCCGTTGGCTATTGGGTCGCACGTTATGCAAGCGAGTGGGCCGACGAGGATAAGGACGACGTCCTGACTTTTGTATTGCCCTTCGAGAAGAAGTCCGCTCCTTCGGGTTACAGCGCTCCGGATGTCGCGCCTGAGCCCGAGCCTGAGTCTGTCCCGGGATCTGCGCCGGAGTCCGAGCCCACGACGGAGCCCGAGCCCGAGACGGAACCCGAGCCAAGCTCCGACGAGGACCCGCAAGACGAGTAGCCCTGTCACCTGCCATTTGGGGACGGGATAGAAATGGTAGAAATAGTGCTTGACGAATGAGCGGGGGCGGACGTGTCGAAACGTCCGCCCCCGCTTTGACATCGCGATGTGGCTACGGCTGCGAGATGGTCGCGATTCGACTACTCGTTGTGCTTCTCCTCGTGACGAGCGGCGGTGCGAGCTTCGTGGATGCCCTTGATGGCGGCATGGCGGGCGGTGCGGGCGTCGTGCATGGCGTCGCGGGCCTCGGCGGCCGTTGCCTTGGCAGAGCGTAGCTTGGCTGCCAGATCGGGATTGGTCTCGGCAACCGCGGCGATAGCGGGGCCGTCGAGCTCCTCTTGCGTGGGCTCGGCCAAAAAGTCGATGGCATACTGAGCGGCCACCATGGAGCCCTTGGCGAGCACGCTCTCGTCGATCTTATAGAAGCAGGAGTGCTGGGCGTACGTGGCGCCAATCTTGGGGTTGCGCGTGCCCACAAAGGCAAGCACACCCGGTACACGGCGCAGGTACTCCGAAAAATCCTCGCCCGAAAGCGTGCCGCGATAATGGCCTTCGCCGGCTGCACCCAGACACTTGACCACGGCCTGACGACAACGCTCACTCGAGGCGACGTCGTTTTCGACCTTGTAGTTGGCGATGGTGTAGTCGGTAAGTTCAGCCTCGGCGCCCAGGGCCGCCGCAGTGTGCTCTACGATGCGGCGCATGAGCTCGGGCATTTCCTCGTGCGTCGAATCGCCATAGGTGCGCACCGTGCCGGCGAGGTAGGCGGTACCGGCGATAACGTTGCGCGCGGTGCCGCCGTGCAGCTCGCCGACGGTAATGACGGCCGGCTCGTAGGGGCTGATCTCGCGCGAAACGATGGTCTGCAGGGCGTTGACGATCTCGGCCGCCACCATGACGGCGTCGTGGCCGCGCTGGGGCATGGCGCCGTGGCACGAGGTCCCGCGGACATCAATGCGGAACCAGTCGGTATTGGCCATGCGCGGACCGGGCTCGCAGCTTACGGTGCCGGCGTTGACCTCACTCCAGATGTGTGCGGCGTAGGCGCCATCGACGCCGTCGAGCACACCCGTGCCGATCATGAGTTTGGCGCCTTGGCCGTTTTCCTCACTGGGTTGGAAGACGATGCGGACCTCGCCGTGGATGTCGTCGGTCATATGGCGCAGGATCTGCAGCGTGCCGAGCATCATGGCAATGTGGCAGTCGTGGCCGCAGGCGTGCATGCAGCCCTCGTTGACGCTGGCGAACTCCTCGCCGGTCTGTTCGGTGACGGGTAGGGCGTCGATATCCGCGCGCAGCAGGATGCGGCGGCGCGGCGTGCCGTCCTCGCGGTAGGCGTCGGGTGCGGTGCCGCGAAGGGTCGCCACCAGGCCCGTCTTAAGCGGGCGCTCGTAGGGGATATTCATGGCGTCGAGCTGGTTGGCGATGTCAGAAGTCGTGCGCTCTTCGGCGAGGCTCAGCTCCGGGTGCTTATGGAAGTGCCGGCGCTGCTTGATGATGTAGGGCTCAAACTCGGCGGCGATATCTTGGATGGCTGCGGTGACGTCATCAGCCGCGCGGGCCTCGGTCGCTGCCATAATCTGCTGTGCCTTGGTCTTCGTCATGGTCGATTTGCTCCTTGCTGGTTTATCGCAAAATCGTACAGGCTCTTTCCAGTATGCCACCTGCCACTTGGGGACGGGGCAGAAATGGTAGAAATGGATACCTCCGTAACCTTGATAGGTGCAAATTGCTTGTGCACGCAGCCTTGGATGCGGATTTCAAGCTTGAAATCTACCATTTCTACCCCGTTCCCAAGGGGCAGGCGGGGCCGTTGGGGTTGGGAAAGGTGCCGTTTACCGCTTGACGTTTTGCAACTGTGGCGGTGGAGTACACTCGGGGGTGTTGAATTTCCTGCCAGAGATGGGGATGCCCATGCAACATATCGATCGGATTATCCGCTCTAAGAACGTCTTTACCTCGCAAGACGGCATCGATACCGCCCGTGAGCTGGCGATTGCCATCGCAGGCGACCGTATCGTCGCAGTCGGCAAGCCCGATGACGTGATCGCCGCCGCGCCTGCCGCCACGCCGGTTATCGACTACGGCGAGCAGTTTGTCTGCCCCGGTTTCCATGACGCTCATCTGCACTTCTTTCATACCTCGGTCGGTTCCTCGCCGTATATGCTTATGGATGGGGGCACGTCCGAGGTGGCGCTGGTGCAGCACGTGCTCGAGTTTTCCCAGGATCTGCCCGACGACGCTTGGGTTGTGACGCAGGGCTGGCGCGACTACCGTTGGGACCCGCCCGAGCATCCTACCAAGGCGTCGCTCGATGCGGTATTTCCCGATCGTCCCTGCGTTATGTACTCGGGCGACGGCCACACGCTGTGGCTCAACAGTCGCGCTCTCGAGGCGCTCGGCGTCACGCGCGATAGCGAGCCGCCAGCGGGCGGCAGCTACGACAAGGACGCAAACGGTGAGCTCACGGGCATTGCTCACGAGGCGGCCGCCATGCAGCTGTTGCCGCGCTGCCTTGAGTGGCTGGGCGAAGATCGCATCGCAAGCGCTTACGCCGATCAAATGAGGCGCATGGCCGAGCAGGGCATCACCTCGATCTGCGACATGTCGCTCATGCCCATGCCGGGCTGCGATTTTATCCGCGACGACGTCTACGACAAACTGCAGACAGCCGGCAAGCTGGGCATTCGTGCCCATCTGTTCCCCACGCTGCTGGATGACCAGTCGCGTCTAGAAGAGCTGCAGGCACGTTACGCGAACAACGCACTGCTTTCGGCGCCGGGCTTTAAGCAGTTCTTTGACGGTGTGTCGAGTGAACATACGGCATATCTCACCGAGCCCTATACCAATCCGCGCTTCCCGGGCGACCAAGGCCGTCTGACGGTTTCCGCCGAGCGCATGCGCAAGCTGGTTCTGGCGGCTGCGGAGCGCGGCCGCGCCGTGCGCATCCACGTTATCGGCGACGGTGCGATTCATGCCGCGCTGGATATCTTCGAGGAAGCCGCCGGTCTGTACGGCCTGCCCCAGCACGGCCACAACACGCTCGAGCACCTGGAGAACCTCCTGCCCGAGGACATCGACCGCCTGCGCAAGCTCAACGTGATCGCCTCGAGCCAGCCCTGCCACATTACGCTCGACCCGGGTGGACCGGAGCGCGATTTGGGCTTGGAGCGCAGCCGCATCATGTGGCCGTTCGCAACCTATAAACAGCGCGGCATTCGCCAAGCCTTCGGTACCGACAGCCCCATCACGCCCGTTACCAGCATGGACGTGCTCTACACGGCTATCACGCGCCAGGACCCCAAAAGCCACTGGCCCGAGGGCGGCTGGTTACCGAGCGAGCGCATCGACGCGGCAACGGCTTTGCGCAACTACACCTTGGGCAGCGCCTATGCAGCAGGCGACGAGCAAAACCTCGGCAGCTTGGAGCCCGGCAAGTATGCTGACCTGGTAGTCCTGGACCAAAACCCGCTCACTGTTGACCCCCAAGAGCTGCAAGCCACCAACGTTCAGGCCACCTACCTGGCAGGTAACGTAATCTACGAGCGCTGATGCTCATGCCGTGTCGTTAAACGCGGCCCGGGCGACTTATTTTGGGATGGCGCTCGAGCCACGTCTGCATATCGGTGGGGACTCGTTATGAGCGTCCCTGCTCTGCCGGATTTGTGCGTGGGGTGGAGGCGCTGCTGCCCCGCGCGTTCAAATTGGACATTTGCAATGCTGCCTCATGGTGTTTGCATACTTCCCATTACAGATTGCATAAAAAGGTTGGGATGTTCTTTCTGGCCCTGATGTACCCCCGCCTGGGCCGTGCAAAAAACGGAGTATTCAGCACTGCGAGCTCTGCCGGCGCCGTTGCGGTCGGGTAATGTCATGGGGATTGACGTTATTTTGGCGTCCGGGCAGGCACGAGGCATGCCTTTATGCCCTGATGGGGTCTGCCTGCCGACCCAAATCGCCGGTCGAAGGCGTCCTTGGGACCAATAAGATGTGTCTGGCGCGTATACAGCCATCCTGGTCTGCTGAATACTCCCAAAAATGCACGGTGCTCCCCAGGGGACCCGTGCGTGCAGCGAAAGCCATGCCCATGTTCCCATCCGCATCGCCATTTTGCTGCACTGACGTTTCTGAATGCCGGGCCCGAACTAGTTAACTTGGCTCCCGTGTGGCGCCGGAGAGGCGGGGTATAAGGTTTATCGCGAGTTCCGCACGAGCCGAAGGTCACGTAATGTGGCCTTCGTGCGAGCAGGACTGCCCGAGCAGGAAACCTTATGCCCCGCCCCTCCGGCGCCACACGGGAGCTGCGCACAAGTTATCCCCCCGGCATTCAGAAAATCTAAGTGCCAAAAAATAAGATTTTTTGACTCTATGTTGTATAACCCGCCATTCGTGGGTACCATTCAACGCGTACGCAAACAAATAGGGTTAATTCGCGTGGCATAACCACGCGGCCCAAAAAGGAGGAGACAAGCATGTCGTCTTTGAAACCGCTTGCAGATCGTGTTCTGGTCAAGCCCGACGAGGCCGAGCAGAAGACCGCTTCTGGTCTGTATATCGCCAGCAACGCTCAGGAGAAGCCGCAGCGCGGCACCGTCGTTGCCGTTGGCGCTGGCAAGGTCAACGACAAGGGTGAGCGCATCCCCATGGACGTCAAGGAAGGCGACGTTGTCATCTACGGCAAGTTCGGTGGCAACGAGGTCAAGGTCGACGGCGAGAAGTATCTGCTGATGCGCGCCGACGACATCTACGCCGTCGTCGAGGCCTAGTCTCATCAGGCTCTCTGATTCGTCTTTGAACGCGGTCGCCGCATAGGACTCGGAAGCGGCGACGTGAGTCACATTTCTTTTGGAGGATTACCTACCATGGCAAAGAACATTACGTTCAATACCGATGCCCGCGCTAAGCTCGCCAAGGGCGTCAACACTCTGGCCGATGCCGTTACCGTCACCATGGGCCCCAAGGGTCGCTATGTCGCCCTGCAGCGCACGTTCGGTGCCCCGACCATCACCAACGACGGCGTTTCCGTCGCCAAGGAGATCGAGCTCGAGGACAACATTGAGAACATGGGTGCCCAGCTGGTGAAGGAGGTCGCCACCAAGACCAACGACACCGTGGGTGACGGCACCACCACCGCAACCCTGCTCGCTCAGGCCATCGTTAACGACGGTCTTCGCAACGTCGCCGCTGGCGCCAACCCGCTGGCCATCCGTCGCGGCATCGACAAGGCCGTCAACGCCGCCGTCGCCGAGATGAAGAAGCAGGCCAAGCCGGTCGAGACCAAGGAGCAGATTGCTTCCGTCGGTACCATCTCCGCCGGTGACCCCGAGGTCGGCGAGAAGATCGCCGAGGCCATGGAAGTCGTGGGCAAGGACGGCGTCATCACCGTCGAGGATTCCCAGACGTTCGACATCACCATCGACACCGTCGAGGGCATGCAGTTCGATAAGGGCTACGTCTCCGCTTACTTCGTCACGGACAACGACCGCATGGAGGCCGTGATGAAGGATCCGTACATCCTCATCACCGACCAGAAGATCTCCAGCGTCCAGGACATCATGCCTGTTCTCGAGGCTGTCCAGCGCGCTGGCCGTGGCCTGCTCATCATCGCTGAGGACATCGACGGCGAGGCTCTGCCCACCCTCGTCCTCAACAAGATCCGCGGCGCCCTCAACGTCTGCGCCGTCAAGGCTCCGGGCTACGGTGATCGCCGCAAGCGCATTCTCGAGGACATCGCCGTCCTCACCGGTGGTCAGGCTGCTCTGGACGAGCTGGGCGTGAAGGTCGCTGACATCACCGCCGATATGCTCGGTACCGCTAAGTCCGTCACCATCTCCAAGGACAACACCGTCATCGTCGGCGGCGCTGGCTCTAAGGAGGCCATCGACGCCCGTATTGCTCAGATCAAGGGCGAGATGGAGAACACCACCTCTGACTTCGACCGCGAGAAGCTCCAGGAGCGCCTGGCCAAGCTCTCCGGTGGCGTTGCCGTCATCAAGGTCGGCGCTGCCACCGAGTCCGAGCTCAAGGAGATCAAGCACCGCGTCGAGGACGCCCTGCAGGCAACCCGCGCTGCTGTCGAGGAGGGCATTGTCGCTGGCGGCGGCGTCGCCTTCATGGACGCTGTGCCTGCGCTTGATGCAGTCGAGATCGACGACCCCGAGGAGAAGATCGGCGTCGACATCGTCAAGAAGGCTCTGACCGCTCCGGTCGCAACCATTGCCAAGAACGCTGGCTTTGAGGGCGCTGTCGTGGTCGACAAGGTCGCCGAGCTGCCCGCTGGCCAGGGTCTCAACTCTGCCAGCGGCGAGTGGGGCGACATGATCGAGATGGGCGTCCTCGACCCCGTCAAGGTCAGCCGCGTCACCCTGCAGAACGCTGCTTCTGTCGCCAGCCTGATCCTCATCACCGAGGCCACGGTTTCCGATGTGCCCAAGAACACTCAGCTTGAGGATGCTATCGCTGCTGCTACCGCTGGTCAGCAGGGCGGCGGTATGTACTAAGGCCGACAAGGTCTAGAACTCCCACCGGGGATCCGGGGGCGTGACGGGGCTTCTCTCCGGAACGTCCTCGGACATGCAAAGAGGCTCCGCATCGCGCTTCGCGCTGCGGAGCCTCTTTGCGTCCTGCGGAATGTTCCGGAGAGAAGCCCCGTCACGCCCCCGGATCCCCTGCGTTTACGGCTTTGAAGTCGGCTCGCGGAGAAGGACGTGGTTGTTGGGGATACGTATCCCGGACGCTGTTTCGCGCTTTGCGCGAAAGGCGCGTTACTGTGGGATGGGTGGGGAACGTGGTTGTTGCGGCAACTGATCCCCACCATAAATTACCCTTGGCATACTTGCGCGAATACCTGCTCGTGCTACACTTCCAATTGCTGTTTCAGGGCGGGGTGTAATTCCCCACTGGCGGTAAATCGGACGGTGCCAGAGGGGCGCCGTGGCGCAGGCGAGGTACCTGCGTCCGAGCCGATGAGTCCGCGACCCGTGCGTGCGTTGGTTCGCATGCCGGCTGAACTGGTGAGATCCCAGTACCAACGGTTAGAGTCCGGATGAAAGAGGCAGGTGATCTTATGTCTGAACAGTCGCAGCATATCCATTTTGAGAACACGAATAGGTGGAGCACCAAACAGCTCGTTACCATGGCGCTGATGTGCGCCTTGGGCGCCCTGTTTATGTACGTGCAGCTGCCCATCCTTCCTTCGGCGCCGTTTTTGACCTACGACCCGTCGCTGGTGCCGGCGATGGTGTGCGGGTTTGCGTATGGTCCCGGCGCCGGTACTGCTGTTGCCGCTATGGCTATCGTTATTCACGCGCTCACCACGGGTGACTGGGTCGGTGCGCTTATGAACCTGGTTGCCACGCTGGGCTACATTCTGCCCGCGGCTATCGTCTACCAGAAGATGCATACCTATAAGGGTGCCGTGATTGGCCTGGTGTTCGGCGTCATTACCGCTACGGCGCTGTCTATGGTCGCAAACCTTACCATTGGCGTATGGTTCTGGTATGGCTCGGTCGATGCGATCGCCCCGCTCATGGTTCCTGCCGTGCTGCCGTTCAACCTTATCAAGACCGTGCTCAACTCGGTGCTCACGCTTGCAGTGTACAAGGCGGTCTCCAACCTCATCACGCCTAAAAAGGACCAGGTCAAAGGCCGCGCATGATTGATTGTCGAGGCGTTTCCTTTAGCTATGACGGTGTCACGCCGGCGCTCGACGGTATCGATCTGAACATCGAGGATGGCGAGTTTCTCTGCATCCTCGGCGGCAATGGGTCGGGCAAGTCGACGTTTGCCAAGCATCTGAATGCGCTGCTGCAGCCCGATGCAGGAACGGTGCGTATCAACGGCATGGATGCATCAGATCCCGAGTTGGTCTACGACATTCGTTCGACCGCGGGCATGGTGTTCCAGAATCCCGATGATCAGCTGGTGGCAACGCTTGTCGAAGATGACGTTGCGTTTGGTCCCGAAAACCTTGGCGTGCCATCGGCACAAATTGCGCAGCGCGTACGCGAGGCGCTGAAGGGTGTGGGCCTGGTGGGCTTTGAGCGCCACGAGACCCATGCACTTTCGGGCGGCCAAAAGCAGCGCGTGGCGCTTGCCGGCGTGCTCGCCATGGAACCGCGCGTGCTCATATTGGACGAGGCTTCCTCGATGCTCGATCCGCGTGGACGTAAGGGCCTCATGAAGGTTTGCCGCGCGTTGCACGATCGCGGCATGACCATCGTGATGATTACGCACTTTATGGAAGAGGCCGCCGAGGCCGATCGTGTCGCGGTGTTTCGGGCGGGGCGCGTTGCCATGCTCGGTGCGCCCGAGGAAATCTTGACGCGGGCGGACGAACTTGCCCAGCTCAACCTGGATATGCCGGCGTCGTGCTCTCTAGGTAGGGCACTCCGCGCGAAGGGCGTACCCGTTTGCGCGCAGGTGCGTGAGGTGGATATGGTCGCCGAGATTGCACAGGTTTATGCTGAGCGGAGCGGGGCGGACGTCGCTGGGCGGCCCTCCGCATCCGATTCTCGTGTGCTTGACTATGCATCCTCTGCAGCCGGCGGGATGGTCGCGTCGGAGCCCGTCATCGAGATTTCGCACCTCTCGCATAGTTACACGCTGAGCGCCCGCGAGCGCCGCCGATGGCGCAAGCGCTCGACCACTGTGGGCGCATCGGGCAAACAGGCTCTTTGGGGCAGCGATCCAAACAGCCCCTGGGCGCTACGTGATGTTTCGCTGACGGTGCGTCGCGGCGAGTTTCTGGGCCTGGCGGGTCATACCGGCTCGGGTAAATCAACGCTGGTTCAGCATCTCAACGGGCTGATTCGTCCACAGGAGGGGAGCGTTTGCGCACTGGGACTCGACCTATCAAGCAAGAAAGGCGCCGCCGCGGTTAAGGCCAAGGTCGGCGTGGTGTTTCAGTATCCCGAGCGCCAGCTATTTGCCGAGACCGTGGCGCAGGACGTGGCGTTTGGCCCGCGCAACCTTGGCCTGCCGCAAGACGAGGTTGTTCGCCGTGTCGCAACATCGCTTGCGCGCGTGGGCCTCGACCTTGCCGCGATAGGCGACAAGAGCCCCTTTGAGCTTTCGGGCGGTCAGCAGCGCCGCGTGGCGTTTGCCGGCGTGCTCGCCATGGAGCCCGAGGTCCTGGTGCTCGACGAGCCCATGGCGGGGCTCGATCCGGCTGCGCGCAGGGATTTCCTGGAGCTTATCGATCGGCTCCATCGTGAGGGCCTGACCGTTGTCATGGTTTCGCACAGCATGGATGACCTGGCAAATTGTTGCGACCGTATCGTTGTGATGAACGAGGGCGCGGTGTTTGCCGATGGAACGCCCGCACAGGTTTTTGCGCACGCGAACGAGCTCAAATCGATCGGTTTGGGCGTTCCCGCTGCGCAGCGCATGGCATTGTCGCTCGTGCAAGCCGGTGTGGCGCTCCGCTGCGACAAGCTTTATACGGTTGAGGCGCTGGCCGACGAGTTGGCCGGCATGCTGCTAGGCTGCGCGGACGGACCTTTGAGGGCGTCGCGTCAGGCTGGTTCCAAGATGGCCACGCAAGAGGAGGGCTGCTAATGGAGGCATTCTCATTTGGCAGCTACTATCCGGGGGAAAGCGCAGTGCATCGCCTGGATCCGCGCACTAAGTTGCTCCTAGGTTTCGCATTTCTGATCACTGCGCTCACCGTCGGCAGCTTCCGCGGGCTGGTTCCGATCGCAATTTTTGTCGTGCTGGTCTATGTCGCGGCCCGGGTTCCGTTGCGTCGGGTCCTATCGTCGATGGCACCACTGCTGGCGATTGTCGTGCTGGTCGCGGTGCTCAACCTGTTTTCCGATCAGAGTGGCCGCATCCTGTGGCAGTTTGGCTTTTTGCAGGTGAGCGAGGGCTCGCTGCGTTCTGCGACGTTTATGGCGTGTCGCCTGACGATGATGATGGCCGGCATGAGCGCCATTACGCTCACCACGCCGACGCTCGACCTCACCGCGGGTTTTGAGCGCCTTCTCGCACCATTCGCGCGTGTGGGGCTTCCGGCGCACGAGCTCGGCATGATTATGGGTATCGCACTGCGATTTATGCCACAATTTGCCACCGAGATGAAGCAGACGGCCGATGCACAGGCAAGCCGTGGCGCGCGCGTGATGGGCGGTCCGCTCGGTGGCGTGCGCATGCTCGGCAGTGTGGCGATTCCGCTGTTTGCTGGCGTGTTCCGTCATGCCGAGACGCTTTCGGCCGCCATGGATGCGCGCTGCTATCACGGCGAGCGGGGACGCACGCGTCTGCATGCGCTTACGTTTGGCCGCGGGGATGCACTGGCCGCGGTGGCGATGGCGCTGCTGGTGGCATGCGTTGTCGTTATCAATCTTCAACTCGTCTAAGCTCGATTCGAGCGCAAGAAAGGGGTCTCTATGACCGACATCGATCGCACGGCTCAGCTCGAGCGCGTCTGCTCGTATCTCAGACGCATTCCGGCGTGGTATCTTGCCACGACCGATGCAAACGACGGGCATCAGCCCCGCGTGAGGCCGTTTTCGTTTGCCATGATCGATAACGACAAGCTGTGGTTTTGCACGTCGCGCGACAAGGACGTGTGGGCGGAGTTGAGCAAGAATCCCAAGTTTGAGGTATCGGGCTGGAAGCCGGGGGAGTGCTGGATCGTGTTAACTGGCGAGGCCGCACTCGAGGACGATGCATTCGTGAGTGACAAGGTGCGCCAGACGGGCTTTAAGCACATGGTGGGCATTGGCGAGCAACACGATAGTGCCAACGATGGCCGCCTTGCGTTCTTCTCGGTCCGCAACATCGCCGCTCGGTTCTGCGATATCGACGGCAGCGAAGAGCTCCTCGAGCTTTAATTTCCCAAATTAGCTGCCCATTCCAAAAAGACTGGTCAGATGACAGGAGGAAACGTGGACGGATTGAATACGGTGCTGGAGTATCTGACGTCGGTGCCGGCGTGGTACCTAGCGACGAGCGTGGACGGGCAGCCGCATGTGCGTCCGTTCTCGTTTGCGCAGATTCAGGACGGCAAGCTGTGGTTTGTAACGGCGCGCACCAAAGATGTGTGGCAAGAGCTGCTGCAAAACCAGCGCTTTGAGGCCACGAGTTGGTGGCCGGGCCATGGTTGGTTGATCCTGCGCGGACGTGCGGGTCTGGACGACCGGGCTTCGGATGAAATGCGCGAGGCCGGGTGGAAGCATCTTGAGCGCTTGAGCGAGCACTATGAGGGGCCTAACGATCCCACGCTCGTCTTCTTTAGCGTCGAGGACCCCGAGGCTTTTATCTGCAATCACGACGAATGGGTTCCGGTCGAGCTCTAGGCTGCTCTGGGCGACCCTTAAGTTTGGTATTCCGTATAAGGTGGGCTCTGCATTGGCCAGCAGCATGATGCGCTGCGGCTAATGCAGAGCTCGCTTTTTTTGTCAATTCCTACAAGCGAATGTGTCGGGTATGTTTCAATGCATGAAGACACAAATTATTTGCGTAAATATGCATTCTCGGGTGCTAAAGTTTCAACCTACCTCATAACGACGGCTGCGGAATGCGCAATGACGCATAAGACCGCAGACAAGGAGTCCGATATGTCTTTAAAGGTTGGAATCGTCGGCGCGGCTGGATATGCCGGCGCCGAGCTTATTCGCCTCGTGCTCGGCCATCCCGAGTTTGAACTTGTTGCCATTACGTCCAACGCCGATGCCGGCCAGCTGCTGTCCGCGGTGTATCCCAGCTTTGCTGGCGTGAGCGATCTGGTTTTCACCACGCATGACGCCCCTGAACTTAAGAGCTGCGATGCGGTTTTTCTCGCCGTGCCGCACACGGCTGCCATGGCACAGGTGCCCGCTCTGCTTGCATCGGGTGTCTCTTGCTTTGATCTTTCGGCCGATTACCGTCTGAGCGACGCGTCCGTCTTTGAGACATGGTATGCCGCCGAGCACACGAGCCCCGAGTTGCTCAAGACACGTGCCTTCGGTCTGCCCGAGTTGTTCTGCCAGGACTTAGAGACCGCTGCATCCGACCACGCCGACGGAAAGCCCGTACTGGTCGCCTGCGCCGGTTGCTATCCCACCGCAACGAGTCTTGCTGCCGCGCCTGCCGTGCGTGCGGGCTGGGTGGCCCAGAGCGGCCCCGTAGTCGTCGACGCCATCAGTGGCGTGACGGGTGCCGGTAAGTCGTGCAACACCCGCACCCATTTTTGCAGCGCGGACGAGAATCTGGAGGCCTATGGCGTAGGAAAACATCGCCATACGCCAGAAATCGAGCAAATTCTGGGCCTTACCGATCGCGTCGTCTTTACTCCGCACCTGGCACCGCTCAAGCGCGGCCTGCTCTCTACGGTGACGCTGCCGCTCGCAACGCAGGCTCTCGAAGCGCTGACTCTTGAGGATGCCGTCGACCATTACAAGAAGTTCTACGCCGGTCGTACCTTTGTGCGCGTGCTCGATGCCGGCCAGCAGCCAAAGACGGCTTCGGTTGTCGGTACCAATGCCGCCCAGATCGGCCTTGCGCTCAACAAGCGTGCGGGCGTGCTGGTGGCGACGGGCGCCATCGACAATTTGTGCAAGGGCGCTGCGGGCCAGGCGGTCCAGTGCGCCAACATCGTCTTTGGTTTTGACGAGCGACGAGGCTTGCCCACAGTGGCGTGCCCGGTGTAGCACATTCGATTATTAACGATTTGGTAGTCGGGTATCGAGTTTGGCGCCACTTTTAAGCTGGTCTCATGATTGTGGCTGGCATGGCGCACCAACCGATGCCCATTTTTTGTTTGACATAAGGAGTCGTAAAGACGATGAATGCTGAGCAGTTCGATATCAAGATTCGTGCCGTAGAGGGCGGCGTAACGGCGGCAGCCGGCTTTAAGGCGGCGGGCATCCATGCCGGATTCCGCAAGAATCCCGCGCGCCTGGATTACGCGCTCGTTGTGCCCGATAAACCCTGTCCCGGGGCCGGCGTGTTTACGACTAACCGCTTTTGTGCGGCGCCCGTGCAGGTGAGCCGTGCCAACCTGGGCGGTACGGACAAGGGCTATGGCATCATCGCCGGTGTTTCAATCAACTCCGGCAACGCGAACGCCGCCACGGGCGAGACCGGCCTTGCCTGTGCGCGCGAGACGTGCAACATCGCCTCGCAGATCATTGGCTGTGAACCCCAACAGATTTTAGTTGCCTCCACGGGCGTGATCGGACAGATTCTGCCGATCGACACGTTTGAGACGGCAATTCCGTCCGCCTACGAGGCACTCTCTGCCCATGGCGGCGCCGATGCAGCCCGTGCCATCATGACGACCGATACGCATTCCAAGGAGTATGCCGTGTGTTACCGCAGCGAGGCCGCGGGGCACGCAGGCAATACCTATACGGTGGGCGGCATGTGCAAGGGATCGGGCATGATCATGCCCAATATGGCCACCATGATCGCGGTCATTACTACCGATGCCCCCGTCGAGTCGGCGGCGCTCCATACCCTACTGCTCTCGACCGTTAAACAGACCTTTAATAAAGTGACGGTCGATTCCGATACCTCGACCAACGACACCTGTATCATGCTGGCTTCTGGCGCTGCCGCCGCGGATGCCGAGGCCGTCGTCGAGGGCACTGACGCCTTTGACGAGCTGGCCTTTGCCGTGCACGAGGTGTGCGAGAGCCTGGCGCGTAACATCGCGGCCGATGGCGAGGGTGCGTCAAAGCTCGTGACGGTTAACGTCACCGGCGCCGCCAACGACGAGGAAGCCGATATCGCCGCCCGCGCCGTCGCCAACTCGCCACTCGTCAAGACCTGCATCGCTGGCCACGACTGCAATTGGGGTCGCGTTGCCATGGCGCTCGGCAAGTGCGGCGTAAAGTTTAATCAGGAAGACGTTTCCATCGACATGATGGGCTTGCCCGTCTGCCGCGATGGCCTGACTGTTCCTTTTGACGAGGACGAGGCCCTGCGACGTTTTGAGGCGCCCGAGATCGTGATTTCGGCCGACCTGGGCGCAGGCGACGCGGCAACGACCGTGTGGACCTGTGACCTCACGCACGAGTACATCTCAATCAATGGTGACTACCGCTCCTAGATTCCAGGCACGCTGCGCATCTCGCCGCGATTGCGGGCAGCGGAGCACAGCGCGATAACGATACGAAAGACGAGGCAGATTATGAAATTCGCACGCGATTGTCGTTCGAGCGAATCCAACGAAGCAACTGCGCAGCTGCTGTTCGAAGCGCTGCCGTGGATTAAAAACCTGACCGGCAAGACGGTCGTTATCAAGTATGGCGGGGCCGCCATGGTAGACGAGCAACTGCGTCGCGACGTGATGAGCGACATCGTTTTGCTCAAGATTATCGGCATGCGCCCCGTCATCGTGCATGGCGGTGGTAAAGCCATCAACGAGGCGCTGAGCCATTACGATATGCCCGTCGAGTTTAAGAACGGCCAGCGCGTGACCACGCCGGCGACCATGGATATCGTGCGCGAGGTGCTGGGCGGCAAGGTTAACCAAGAGCTGGTGGCGGCAATCAACCACCACGGTAACTTGGCCGTGGGCGTATCGGGCAGCGACGCCGGCACGCTCATCGCCGAGCCGCTCGACCCCGAGCTCGGACGCGTGGGCAAAGTGACGCATGTCAACACCGACTACATCGAGAACTTGCTCGATAGCGAGTATATTCCCGTCATCGCTACCGTCGCGGCGGGGGAGGACGGTGGCTTCTTCAATATCAACGCCGACACCGCCGCCGGTGCCGTTGCGGCGGCGCTCCACGCGCACAAGGCGATCTTTTTGACCGACGTCGACGGCCTGTACAAGGACTTTAGCGATAAAGACTCGCTCATCTCCAACCTAACGCTCGACGAGGTTAATGAGATGCTCTACGGTGGCGAGGTCGATAAGGGCATGATTCCCAAACTGCGCGCGGCCGTCGATGCGCTTGTCGGCGGCGTATTTCGCGCTCACATCATTAACGGTACCACGCCGCATTCGCTGCTCCTGGAGCTGCTGACCGATGCCGGCGTCGGCACCGTGATCCACTCTACCGAGACGGCCTACGAATTTGATACGCACCCGCACCCGCTTTCGACCTTTGCGGCGCGCCTGACCGAGAACCTCGACGAGGTCGAGAAGCTCCAGACGGTCTAGCTGGTTAGAAATCGTCACACCGTTACACCCACAGTCCGCGCCACCTGGCGCTTAACGAAAGGCATCTCATGTCACTTGCAGCTCAACAATCGCTCGAATCCCACTACGTTATGCAAACCTTTGGCCGCTCGCCGGTCGAGTTTGTCGAGGGCCACGGCATGAAGCTCACCGGCGACGATGGTCGCGAATATCTCGATTTTCTTGCAGGTATTGGCGTATGCAGCCTAGGCCACGGCAACCCGGCGGTGCTCTCGGCGCTCGAGGCCCAGGCCAAAAAGCTCCTGCATGTCTCCAACTACTTCTACATTGAGCAGCGCGGCCAGGTCGCGGCGTTGCTGTCCAAGCTCGCTAACGACGATGCGGACGGTGCGCGCGTGCTTGCCGACGCGATTGCCGCTGGCGACGAGACCACGGCGGCGGCGCTTGGCGCTCCGGCTGCGGGCGAGCAGGTGTGGGAGACGTTCTTTGCCAATTCCGGTGCCGAGGCCAACGAGGGCTCTATGAAGCTCGCGCGTCTGTATGCCCAACGTGCCGGCAACGGTGGCAACACCATCGTGTGTATGCGCGGCGGATTTCATGGTCGTACGCTCGAGACCATTGCCGCGACCATGCAGGATTGGCTGCAGGACAGTTTCCGCCCGCTGCCGGGTGGCTTTGTGGCATGCACACCCAACGATGTAGATGAACTGCACGCAATCTTTAAGCAGCTGGGAAGCGAGATTTGCGCTGTGATGCTCGAGCCGATCCAGGGCGAAAGCGGTGTGCATCCCATGACCGAGGAGTTTATGGCGGCGGCGCGCGACTTGGCACACGAGGTGGGTGCCGTGCTTATCGCCGATGAGGTCCAGTGTGGTATTTTCCGCTCCGGCAAGCCGTTCGCGTTCCAGACTTATGGTGTGGAGCCCGATATCATGAGTCTTGCCAAGGGCATCGCCGACGGCGTGCCCATGGGTGCCGTGGTGGCAAAGAAGGAAATCGCTGACATCTTTAAGCCCGGCGACCATGGTTCGACCTTCGGCGGCAGCTGCTTGGCCATCGCGGCGTGTGCCGCGACGCTCTCCGCGCTTGTGCGCGGTGACTACGCAGACCATGCCGCCAAGGTGGGTGCCTATATGGAGGCAAGGCTCGCCAAGCTGCCGCATGTTACCGAGGTGCGTGGTCGCGGCCTAATGCTCGGCTGCGATTTGGACGATGCTGCGGGTGATGCGCACGACGTTGTGGCTCGCGCGTTGGTGGCTGGTGCCGTGATTAACGCTACAGGTGCACATACACTGCGCTTCTTGCCGCCGCTCGTGTGCGAGGAAGCCGATGTGGACAGCCTAATCGAGATCCTGGCGGGTGTTTTAGCTTAGCGTCATCAGGCATAGAGCAGTTTGAAGCGGGTTCCAGACCGTCACGTGCCGTTTGGCGCACGATTGGGCGAACTGGAACCCGTTTTGCTATCGATTTACCATGGCTGGGATAGGCCGTATGCAAACAAAAACGGTCCCCTTGCGAGGACCGTTTCCAATTCAGTGGTGGGCGATGAGGGATGTCCGCGTGCGGCTGGCGCCGCCCGCGCCCCGCTTCGTCGCTCCGCTCCT
>NZ_JBQKDD010000009.1:0-68414 GCF_052122015.1 Collinsella sp. LCP19S3_A6 | reverse complement strand
GTCCGCGTGCGGCTGGCGCCGCCCGCGCCCCGCTTCGTCGCTCCGCTCCTCGCGTGCTGCGCTGGAAAACGCTTCGCGTTTCCTCAGCTCCGCACCCTTGCGGGTTCGAATCCCATGCACCGGGCGCAAACAAAAACGGTCCCCTTGCGAGGACCGTTTCCAATTCAGTGGTGGGCGATGAGGGATGTCCGCGTGCGGCTGGCGCCGCCCGCGCCCCGCTTCGTCGCTCCGCTCCTCGCGTGCTGCGCTGGAAAACGCTTCGCGTTTCCTCAGCTCCGCACCCTTGCGGGTTCGAATTCCTCTGCACTGGGCCCAAAAAGGAAAGGCCCCCATCGCTGGGAGCCTTTTCAATCAAGTGGTGGGCGATGAGGGATTCGAACCCCCAGCCTTGTGCGTGTAAAGCACCTGCGCTAACCGTTGCGCCAATCGCCCGCGGGAATTGAGTATAGCGGAAACCCTGCGGGGTTCACCGCTAATTCATAACGAAATCTAAGCGGAGACTTCGGTGCCCTTGTTCTCGTCGATAAAGAAGCGCTTGTACCAAATGAGGAACGTCAGCGTGGTATAGATCTTGCGCTGGTTGAGCGCGCGGCCCTCAAAGTGATCGTCGAGCAGCTTCATGAGCGCATCGGTGTCAAAGAAATCGGCAGCCCACGGTGCGGTGAAGTACTCCTTGACGTAGTCGTAGTATTTCTGCTCGCGCAGCCAGAACTTAACTGGCACCGGGAAGCCAACCTTCTTGCGTGTTGCCCACTCATCGGGCAGCGTGCGATTGGCGGCGTGGCGCAGGACAAGCTTGCAGCCCTCTTCGTTGACACGGTAGTTGGCGGGAATATGCTCGGCGAACTCCATGACCTTTTTGTCCAGGAACGGAACGCGGAGCTCCAGGGAGTGTGCCATGCACATCTTGTCTGCCTTGAGCAGAATGTCGCCCGGAAGCCACATGTTCATATCCAGATATTGCTTCTTAGAGAGCTCGCAGCAGTCGGGGACCTGCTTGTAGTACTCTGCGCACATTTCGGAGGCGTTCTTGCCGGTGTCGTAAGCTGGCTTGAGAACCTCGTCAACCTCGGACGGGTCGAACACCTTTGCCTGGCCCACGTACCAGCGCTCGGGGACCTCGGCGCACTTGGTCAGGA
This sequence comes from Collinsella sp. LCP19S3_A6, assembly GCF_052122015.1. Taxonomy (NCBI): domain Bacteria; kingdom Bacillati; phylum Actinomycetota; class Coriobacteriia; order Coriobacteriales; family Coriobacteriaceae; genus Collinsella; species Collinsella sp. LCP19S3_A6. The sequence continues at coordinate 67,275 of NZ_JBQKDD010000009.1, read as the reverse complement.
AGTTGTGACCCTTAAAGTAGGGGAGATGCTGAACGAGCGAGCCCAGGGCACGGCGCACGCCGAGCGGCACGCGCTTCTTGAAGGATCGCATCTCGGGGGTGTCCTCGTACCACTCGTAGCCGGCAAACAGCTCGTCGGCGCCCTCGCCCGAAAGGACGACGGTAACTTCCTCGGCGGCCATCTGTGCCAGATAGTACAGCGGTACGCTGGAGAGGTTCGATTGCGGCTCGTCCATGTGGTACTGGATATCGGGTAGCGCGTCGAAGAACTCGTCGGCGGTGATCATCTTGCGCACGTTCTTAATGCCAAGCTTGTCGGAAAGCTCGGCGGCGTAGTTGGTCTCGTTGAAGTTCTTGTAGTCAAAGCCGACGGAATACGTGGTGTCGGGCATGAGGCAGGCGGCAATGTAGCTGGAGTCGACGCCGCCGGAGAGGAACGAGCCAACTTTAACATCGGCGATGCGGTGCGCGGCAACGCTCTCGTGCACGACCTTGTCGCACTCGTCCACGTACTCCTCGAAGCTCTTGGAGTTGTCATCGGTAAAGTCGCAGCTCCAGTAGCGCTTGATATCCATAGTGTTGGTCGTAAGGTCGTACGTAAAGCAATGCGCGGGGGCAAGCTTGAACACGCCCTTAAAGAACGTCTCCTCCGTGGCAGGGAACTGCAGCGTGAGGTAGGGACGCAGCGCATCGCGGTTGACGGCCTTCTCAAACTTGGGGTGGTCCAGGAAGCTCTTGATCTCGGAGCCAAACAGCAGCGAGCCGTCGGAGGCCCGGTAGTAATAGAACGGCTTGATGCCAAAGATGTCACGGGCGCCGAAGAGCTTGTTCCTGTTCTGGTCGTGAATCACGAACGCATACATGCCGCGCAGGCGGTTGACCAGGTCCTCGCCCCACGCCTCGTAGCCGTGCACCAGGACCTCGGTGTCGGCGTTGCAGTGGAAGACGTAGCCGGCAGCCTCGAGCTCGGCGCGAAGCTCCTGGAAGTTGTAGATCTCGCCGTTGAAGACGATGGTGACCTTGCCGTCATCGCTCGACATGGGCTGAGCGCCAGCCTCGGAAAGGTCGAGAATCGAAAGACGGCGGAAGCCGAGGGCGACGTTATCGACGATGTGCTGGCCACCCATATCCGGCCCGCGATGGATGATGCGATTCATCATGGCCGTGAGAACCAGCTCACTCTGTTCATCTGTACCGGTAAAACCGACAAAACCGCACATGCAAGATCCTTTCTGCTGACGGCTTAGGTGCGCTGCCGCAAGGTTTGCAGCAGTCGATATCAATCAATCCTTACTATCATGCCAATCTTTTGCTTCGTGATGGGGCATAAGCGCCGAGGGGACCGAAAAACCACGGCCCGCACGTTGGGTGAAGCGGCGGGCCGTGACTACGACGATTGCTGTGTGTGGGAGCGCGAGAGGGGCTAGCGCTTGCCGCGCTTGGCAAGGCGGTGCTCTACCTTGGTGACGACGTGGATGAGCGGAATCGTCACAACCAGATAGTAGGGTGCGGCGCAAATGTAGGGTGTGATGTTGCCCGTGGTGGTCGTGAGGTTTTTGGAGAACAGCATGAGTTCCATGACGCCGACGCTCGAAAGCAGCGACGTGTCCTTGTAGAGCATGACAAACTCACAGGTCATCCCCGCATCACGCGCATTTGTAGGGCGGGGGTTTGTTATTTCGAATTAACCCTGCGCTGGTCCTTGCAAGTTTTTAGGGTGCTGAGACACTCGCAAGGTCAGGTGGCATATTAGGATGGTTGATAATACAGGGGCGCGACCGGATTCATCTGGGACGGTTTTTGCTCTTTTAAGGTTAGGTTTAGCGAGAAAGGTCGTTATATGTCGGGTACGACGAAGGAGAAGCTGGCTTTGATGCGCTATGTGGAGCTGCTCGAGGCCGAGGCCCTTGTTGTTTCCAAGCCGGATACTCTTTGCGACCAGCGCATCGAGTTTGCGACCGACGACTCGCGCCAGGTGCGTCCGGGTACATTGTTTGTCTGCAAGGGCCGTGCGTTCAAGCCCGAGTATCTAGTCTCGGCGATTGCCGAAGGCGCCGTGGCGTACGTGTCCGAGGTCGATTACGACGTCGATATTCCCGCTGTGATCGTCAACGATATCCGCCGTACGCTCGCTGTGGTGGCGGACGCCTATTACGGTCATCCCTCGGGCAAGGTGAAGGTCTGCGCTTTTACGGGCACCAAGGGCAAGTCGACCTGCAGCTTTTATCTGCGTGGCATTCTTGCCAACGAGGCTAAGCTCACGGGCCGTCATCGACCAGCCCTCAACACGGGTATCGAGTTCGATGACGGTATCGAGGTCGGTCCTTCTAAGCTAACGACCCCCGAGTCCTTCCTTTTGCAGTCGCGTATCGCACATGCCGCCGAGGCGGGCGCTCCGTGGCTGGTCATGGAGGCGTCGAGCCAGGGCCTCAAATACGAGCGTACGGGCAAGATTGACTTTGAAGTGGGTGCCTTTACCAATATCGGTGAGGACCATATCTCGCCGATCGAGCACCCCACGCTCGAGGATTACTTTGCCAGCAAGCTCAAGATTTTTTCGCAGAGCCGCTTTGCCGTGGTCAACCTCGATATGGACCACGTCGACCGCGTGCTCGAGGCGGCGTCCCGCTGCGAGCGCACGGTGACGTTCTCGCTGACCGATGGACGCGCCGACGTGCGCGCGTTGGCCATTCGCAACGGCGATTGCGGCGTGATCGCCACGGTCCGCACGCCGCGCTTTACGCGTGACATCGTGATCCCCACGCCCGTCAAGTTCAACGTGTCCAATGCGCTTGCCGCGATTGCCTGCGCCGAGGCCCTCGGCATTTCCGAAGAGGGCATCGTCCATGGCTTTGAGGGCGTCTTTGTTCCCGGTCGCATGGAGCTCTATCCGTCTGCATCGGGCAAGATTTTGGGCGTCGTTGACTATGCGCACAACGGCATGAGCCTCGAGACGCTTTTGCGCGACCTGCGCGAGAACTATCCCGAGCGCGAGCTGGCGGTTGTCTTTGGTGCAACGGGAGGCAAGGGTGTCGATCGCCGTACTACGATGGGTATCGCTGCCGGCAAGTACGCCGATCGCATCGTGATTACCGAGGATGACCCGGGCCCCGAGGACGTCGAGGACATCTGCGCCGAGATTGCGCGCAATGTCCAGGCGCAGGGAAACGATAGCTGGCAGATCGTGTGCGACCGCGCCGCCGCTATCGAGACGGCCGTGCGCGAGACCGACCGCCCCGCTGTGGTTATCGTGACCGGCAAGGGCGAGGAGGAGTGCATGCTGCGCAAGAACGGACCCGAGCCCTGCGAGCGTGATGGCTCGGTTCTCAAGCGCATCCTTGCGGCGTACGACGCCTAAGCGCCGCTGCCTTTAGGATGGCGTCTACGGATCCTCGACGCCCGATGATGCAGTGCCTCTCAAGCGTGTTCACCTTAGGGAAAACGCGGTACCAAGATTAAGTCTTTTCTACGTAATAAATGGAGTGACCATGTCCCACAACACCCTGCCGACCGTTGCCGAGCTTTCGGGCGAGATGCGCGAGCGCCTTGCCAAGGTCAAGTACGTCTTTACCGATCTGGACGCCACGATGCTCGCGCCCGGCTCGTGCGTGCTGCGCGACAACGACGGCAATCCCTCGACCAAGCTCGTCGAGGCCGTCGTGGCGCTTGCCCGCGCTGGCATCCAGGTAATTCCCACCTCGGGTCGCAACCGCACCATGATCCACGAAGATGCCCGCGTGCTCGGCCTCAACTCCTACATTGGCGAGATGGGTGGCCTGGTCATGTACGACCTCAAGGCCAACGACTGGGAGTATCTGACCGGCGACATGCCTTACGACCCCGCCTGCGGCCTTACGCCGCACCAGGTGATTGAGCAGACCGGCGTGTGCGAGAAGATTCTCGCTCGCTGGCCGCACAAGATCGAGTACCACAACGACATGTCGACTGGCTATAAGTACCGCGAGGTCACCGTCGGCATGCGCGGCGATATTCCCGATGACGAGGCGCAGGCCATCCTCGACGAGGCCGGCTGCGGTCTGGTCTGGGCCTGCAACGGCCACTTGACTCATCTGTCCAAGCCGACGACCCTCGAGCTCGATCGCGTCGAGGACGGTCGTGCCTTTAACATCAATCCGTCGGGTCTCGACAAGGGCGTGGCGGTCGCGCGTTTCTGCGAGCATCTGGGCATCGAGCGCGACGAGACGCTGGCACTCGGCGATTCCGAGTCTGATTTCTACATGGCCGACCACGTGGGCACGTTCTGCCTGGTCGAGAACGGTCTGACCAGCGCCGGCGCGTCCGAGTTTCTTGCGTCCTGCGATAACGCCTTTGTCACGCGCGGCAGGATCGTTGACGGCTGGGCGGCGACGGCGGAGCTGCTCGTCGCGGCCCGTCCATAGCGCAGTGCCGTTACGCTTGGCCATATCTTTTCGAGAGAGAATCTGGTGAGGTAATGTCCGATATCGAGAATCTGGCCGGTGATACGCGCCCCATCGGCGTGTTCGACTCGGGTTTGGGCGGCTTGACGGTTGCGCGCGCGATTGCGACGGCGCTTCCGCACGAGTCCGTCTACTACTTTGGCGATACCAAGCGCTGCCCTTACGGCACCCGCACCGAGGACGAGGTGCGCTCGTTTGCGCTACAGGCGGGGCGCTGGCTTTCGAGACACGACGTCAAGATCATGGTCATCGCCTGCAATACGGCGACGGCAGCGGCGCTTCGCCTGGCTCAGCAGGTGCTCGATGTCCCCGTGATTGGCGTAATCGCGCCGGGCGCGCGTGCCGCCATCAACAGCACCCGCACGCGCCGTGTGGGCGTGCTCGCCACCAACCTCACCATCCGCTCGGGCGCCTACACGCGCGCCATCCAGGACTTGGATGCCGGCGTGGACGTGTATGGCTGCCCTGCCTCGAGCTTTGTCGAGGTTGTCGAGCACGAGCTCGCCTCGGGCGCGCATCTGCAGGAGCAGTGGCTCGAGAACGAGGATATTTTTGATACGCCAGCCGTTCGCGCGCTGGTCAACGCCACAGTCGAGCCACTGCACGATCGTGGCATCGATACCGTGGTGCTCGGCTGTACGCACTTTCCGTTGCTGGTGGGCCCCATCCGTCATGCGTTGGGGCCCGGGGTGCGCGTGGTGAGCTCCGCCGAGGAGACCACCCGCGAGCTGACCGATATCCTCACGCGCCGTGAGCAGCTGGCGGGCAACACCGCCGAGCCGCAGCATCGCTTTGCCACCACGTCCGACAACATTGCCGAGTTTGCGGTGGCGGGCAGCTTTATCTTTGGCCAGCCGCTCAAAAGCATCGAGCATGTCGATATCGATGAACTCGGTTAGGCACGCAATGTCGCCGGAGTCTTCGCCACTCTTTTGCCGAAAGGATAGTTCCATGGAATATATGCAGGTCAACCGCGCCAACGGCCGCGCCGCAAACGAGCTGCGTCCCGTTAAGCTCACCCGCGGCGTCATGAAGCACGCCCACGGCTCGTGCCTGGCAGAGTTTGGCGACACGCGCGTGCTGTGCGCCGCTACCATCGAGGAGGGCGTTCCGGGCTGGCGCAAGGGCGCCAAGGCCGGTTGGGTAACGGCGGAATATGCGATGCTGCCGGCGTCGACCGGCAAGCGCTGCAAGCGCGAACATGCCAACCGCAAGGGCCGTTCCATGGAGATCGAGCGCTTGATCGGCCGCAGCCTGCGCACCGTCGTCAACATGAAGGCGCTCGGCGAGTACACCGTTACCGTTGACTGCGATGTGATCCAGGCCGATGGTGGCACGCGTACGGCGAGCATCACCGGCGCCTGGGTGGCGCTGCACGACGCCCTTGCCATGTGGGTCGAGGAGGGCAAGCTCGAGCGCATTCCGCTTACCGGTCAGGTTGCCGCTATTTCCATGGGCGTCGTCGACGGCAACACCCTGCTCGACTTGGATTATTCCGAGGACAGCCACGCCGAGGTCGACATGAACCTCGTCGCCACCGACTCCGGCGAGATGATCGAGCTCCAGGGTACCGGCGAGCAGGCGCCCTTCGACCGCAAGCGTCTCAACGCCCTGCTCGATCTGGGCGACAAGGGCATCGCCGAGCTCATCGAGCTTCAGCGTCAAGCCCTCGCCTAACCTGCCAAAAGGGGATGTTGATTTTGGCAGGTTTAATCTGCGAAAACGCCGAAGTATAAGACTGCCGTTGATTGAGAGGGGAGAGGCCGAGGCCCTCGTCGTCCTCTACACGGCATTGCTATAAGAGACAAGGAGGCCGGCTATGGCACTTGAGAAGATTGACATCGACACCCTCGACCCGGCGGCGACCATTGTTGTGGCCACGGGTAACGCCCATAAGCTCACCGAGATCGAGGCCATTTTGGGCAAGGTCATGCCCGAGGTGCGCTTTGTGGCGCTCGGCCAGCTGGGCGATTTTGAGGACCCCGAGGAAAACGGCACGACGTTTTTGGAGAACGCCATCATCAAGGCGCAGGCTGCGGTCGAGGAGACGGGCCTTATGGCCATCGCCGACGATTCCGGCTTGGTCGTCGACGCGCTGGACGGTGAGCCGGGTGTGTATAGCGCGCGTTATGCGGGCGTACACGGCGATGATGCCGCCAACAATGCCAAACTTCTCGTTAATCTGGAAGGCGTGGCAGACGAGGATCGCACCGCACGCTTTATGAGCGTCGTTGCGCTCATCGACCAAGACGGCCTGGTCACCTATGGCGAGGGCGCCTGCGAGGGCGTTATCGCACACGAGGGCCGCGGCGACCACGGCTTTGGCTACGACCCGCTGTTCCTGCCGGTCGATACACCGGGCAAAACTATGGCCGAGCTCACAGCGGACGAGAAGAACGCCATCAGCCATCGTTTCCATGCACTCGAGCACCTGTCCGCCAAACTCACGGGCGAGGAGTAGGCCGTGCGTGCGGTGGTGCAGCGCGTGCTCAACGCCGGTGTGACGGTCGACGGCGAGTGCGTGGGCCGCATTGGGCGCGGCTATCTGGTATTGCTGGGTGTGGGCCATGGCGATACGCGTGCCGAGGCCGATAAACTATGGGGCAAGCTCCGCGGGCTGCGTATCAACGAGGACGAGAACGGCAAGGCTAACTTGGCGCTTGCCGATGTCGACGGCGAGGTGCTCGTGGTGTCGCAGTTTACGCTGTTTGCCGATTGCCGCCACGGCCGTCGTCCGTCGTTTACGGATGCTGGCGCGCCCGATGTCGCCAACGAGCTTTACGAGTACTTTCTGACGCTCGTCGCCCAGGACGTCGACCACGTGGCGCGCGGCATCTTTGGCGCCGACATGAAAGTCGACCTGGTCAACGACGGCCCGTTCACCATTGTCCTCGATACCGACAATCTGTAAGTAGCCTAATTAGCTACTTGCGTGGGGTTGTAACAGGGTGCTATAGTATTAGAGTTTTGTCTATCTTAGGGGTATTATCCCCTTTTTGAATTGCACCTTCTGGAGGCCCTGTTCATGGAAGAGATGGAAGTCAATTACGTCGACGACATCCACGAGAAGCTGACCGATATGGTGGGCGATCGCGTCAAGGTGAAGGCCAACATGGGCCGTACCCGCGTTGTCGAGCGCATGGGTACCATCAAGAGCGTCCACCCGGCTGTCTTTATCGTCGAGGTTGACGAGCGCCGCGGCCGCAAGTCGCGTCAGTCCTACCAGTACATCGACGTCCTTACCGGTCAGGTTGAACTGTTCGACCCCGAGAGCGGCGAGCACATCTTTACTCCGCTCGGCAACCAGCTCGAGGAGCATTAACGGTGACCGATCGGTCCCTCATCCTTACTGCGCCGGCAAAGATTAACCTCTACCTGGGGGTTCATACCGAGCGCGATACCCGCGGCTACCACAACGTCGATTCCCTGATGGCAGCTGTCGGCCTAGCCGATACCGTGACGGTCACGCCGGCGCAGGCGTTGACCGTCCAGACGGTTCCGGCATCAGATTTTCCCATGCAAAAGAATACTGCCTACCGCGCCGCCGTCGCCATGGCCGATCATTTCGGGCGCGAGGCAAACGTGTGCGTGACGATTGAGAAGCGCATCCCGCTGTGCGCCGGCCTGGGCGGCCCCTCGACGGATGCCGCGGCGGTTATCGTTGCCCTGGCTGAGCTGTGGGGCATCGACCGCACTGATCCTGCGCTGGACGAGATTGCGCGTGGCATCGGCGCCGACGTGCCGTTCTTTTTGCATGCGAGCCCCGCATTCTACGTGGGTGGGGGAGACGTTCTGGCAACTGAGTACCCCGCGCTTCCTGTGACGCCCGTTGTGCTGGTCAAGCCGCGGGAGGCGAGCGTTTCGACAATTGAGGCCTATCGACGTTTTGACGAGGCCCCGGTGCCCGCGACTGCGCCCGGTGCCATTGCATCGGCTCTTCGCGTGAGTGATGCGAAGATGGCGTATTCGCTCATCCATAACAACTTGGGCATCATTTCTGCTTTGATGGAGCCGCAGATCCAGGCGGTTCTCGACTGGCTGCGCGCACAGGAGGGAACCGTTGCCGTGGACGTGTGCGGGTCGGGTGCCTGCTCGTTTGCCATTTGCGACACCGCCGCCACGGCCGAAAGGCTTGTCGACGCCGCCCAGCAAAATGGCTGGTGGTCCTGCGCGACTGAGCTTATTCCCAACACGGTTCAAATCGACGCGCCAAAGAAATAAAAATTTCTCTAGCACGTGGCGAAAAACTTTGTTACTATAGTCGAGCTAACGGGTTGTGGCTCAGTTTGGTAGAGCACTGCGTTCGGGACGCAGGGGTCGCTGGTTCAAATCCAGTCAACCCGACCAGAGCATGAGAAGGGACCGCTTCTTGCGGTCCCTTTTTTTAGCTATTGTTGTGATACCGCGATACCCGCGGTATACTCATTCGAGCTTGTCTCGCTGTTTTGTGGAGGTCTACATGTTTGGACTGAGGGCTCCTGAGCTCATCATTATTCTCGTCGTTGTCCTGATTATCTTCGGGCCCAAGAACCTGCCGAAGCTCGGCAAGTCCCTCGGCTCTACCGTCAAGAATATCCGCGAGGGTATGGAGGGCGACGATAAGGACGAGACCAAGCAGGCCGAGGACGTTGTGGTCGAGGAGTCCGAGGAGGACAAGAAGATCGCAGAGCTCGAGGCCCAGCTCGCCGCCGCCAAGAAAAAGAAGGCAGAGGACGGCGACGCGGACGCAGAGTAGTCCCATCCCTTTGGGGTGAGCACCTGACCGGCTTGCCCGCAGGCTAGCCGGTCTTTTTCGTTATGTTGACAGTTGATTGTTACATCATAGTTGGGGAGATATCCGTATGGACGCAAGCCAGATCGTACTGACCGCTGAGGGCCGCCAGAAGCTCGTCGAGGAGCTCGCTTGGCGTGAGGGCGATTACGCCAAGGAGATCGTCGAGGACATCAAGGAAGCCCGCGCGTTTGGCGACCTTTCGGAGAACTCCGAGTACGATGCCGCCAAGGACAAGCAGGCTCAGAATGCTGCTCGCATTGCCGAGATTCAGGCTATTCTCGCCAACGCTCAGGTTGCTGCCACCACGGGCGATCTGACCGTCTCCATCGGTTCCACCGTTTCGCTGATTGATCCCAACGGTGAGGTCATGGAAGTCACGCTCGTCGGTACCACCGAGACCAACTCGCTCGAGCACAAGATCTCCAACGAGTCCCCGGTCGGCCACGCCATCATCGGCCACGGCGAGGGCGACTCCGTCGAGGTCGTTACGCCTTCCGGCAAGACTCGCGTCTACACCATCGCCAAGATCGCACGCTAGACCACGGTCCCGCGTAAAGGTATGTTTTCGCTCCCTGGGACCGAATCCTGGGGAGCGTTTTAGTTTGAGGAGCTAACTTATGGCAGAGAACCAAAACGCCGCCGAGCAGGCATCGACGCTCAACGACGAGCGCGCCACGCGCCTGGCCAAGCGCGCCGCCCTGTTCGAGGCGGGCCAGAACCCCTATCCCGAGCACTCCGAGATCGAGGACTACGTTGCCGACATCGAGGCTAAGTATGCCGATCTTGCCGATGGCGAAGACACCGAGGACGTCGTGAAGATCGGCGGCCGCGTGGTCGCCAAGCGTGGTCAGGGCAAGATCATGTTCATCGTCGTGCGCGACGCAACGGCCGAGATTCAGCTGTTCTGCCGCATCAACGACATGGATGAGGCAGCCTGGAATACGCTCAAGGCCCTCGACCTTGGCGATATCCTGGGTGTGACCGGTGTGGTTGTGCGTACTCAGCGCGGCCAGCTCTCCGTCGCCCCTAAGAGCGCGACCCTGCTCTCCAAGGCCGTTCGCCCGCTGCCCGAGAAGTTCCACGGTCTCTCCGACAAGGAGACCCGCTATCGTCAGCGCTATGTCGACCTGATCGCCAACGACGATGTCCGCGAGACCTTCCGCAAGCGCTCGCAGATCCTCTCCACCTTCCGTCGCTTTATGGAGTCCGACGGCTACATGGAGGTCGAGACCCCCATCCTGCAGACCATTCAGGGTGGCGCTACGGCTAAGCCGTTCATCACGCACTTTAACGCTCTCGATCAGGAGTGCTACCTGCGCATTGCTACCGAGCTGCACCTCAAGCGCTGCATCGTCGGTGGCTTTGAGCGCGTCTTCGAGATCGGTCGTATCTTCCGTAACGAGGGCATGGACCTCACCCACAACCCCGAGTTCACCACGATGGAGGCCTACCGTGCCTTCTCCGATCTCGAGGGCATGAAGGCACTCGCCCAGGGCGTCATCAAGGCTGCCAACAAGGCCATCGGCAACCCCGAGGTCATCGAGTACCAGGGCCAGACCATCGATCTTTCCGGTGAGTGGGCAAGCCGCCCCATGACTGATATTGTCTCTGACGTGCTCGGCAAGAAGGTCACCATCGACACGCCTGTCGAGGAGCTTGCTGCCGCCGCGCGCGAGAAGGGCCTGGAGATCAAGCCCGAGTGGACTGCCGGCAAGATCATCGCCGAGATTTACGATGAGCTGGGCGAGGACACCATCGTCAACCCGACCTTCGTGTGCGATTACCCCATCGAGGTCAGCCCGCTCGCCAAGCGTTTTGAGGACGACCCGCGTCTGACCCACCGCTTTGAGCTGGTCATCGCCGGCCACGAGTACGCCAACGCATTCTCCGAGCTCAACGACCCGGTCGACCAGGCTGAGCGCTTTGCCGCCCAGATGGCCGAGAAGGCCGGCGGCGACGATGAGGCCATGGAGTATGACGAGGACTACGTGCGCGCCCTCGAGTACGGTATGCCTCCCGCGGGCGGCATTGGCATCGGTATCGACCGTGTGGTCATGCTGCTCACCAACCAGGCTTCCATCCGCGATGTCCTGCTGTTCCCGCACATGAAGCCCGAGAAGGGTTTCCAGTCCGGTGCCGCTGCCGCCAAGGCTGCCGAGGCCGACAACGCCGCGAGCCCGTTCGTTAAGTCGCTCAAGCCCACGCTCGATTACTCCAAGATCGCCGTTGAGCCGCTGTTTGAGGAGTTCGTCGATTTCGATACCTTCTCCAAGAGCGATTTCCGCGCTGTGAAGGTCAAGGCATGCGAGGCCGTCAAGAAGTCCAAGAAGCTGCTGAACTTTACGCTCGACGACGGTACCGGTGCCGACCGCACCATCCTCTCCGGCATCCACGAATACTATGAGCCCGAGGACCTGGTCGGCAAGACCCTGCTTGCCATCACCAACCTGCCTCCGCGCAAGATGATGGGCATCCCCAGCTGCGGCATGCTCATCAGTGCCATCCACGAGGAGGAGGGCGAGGAGCGCCTCAACCTGATCCAGCTCGACGCCTCCATTCCCGCCGGCGCAAAGATGTACTAATTGGTTCCGCCGTTCTACCGAACGGCGGACCAGCCGACGCTGCGCGCCGCCCAGGGCGACAATTTGTCATTCAAAAGGCAAGGCATGACCAGAAGGTCTATGCCTTGCCTTTTTCATGCCAACTTGTTCGCCCTGGACGTCGCTCGCTGTCGTTGCCAAAACATCGGCGTTGCCGGAGTAGTCGTTGGGGACGTTCTTAAACGACTACCCAATGGCTATTGCACGCATGGCTCGCATGACAGCCGTCTCTTTTATGTTTCCGTTAGCCGTCGCTGTCTAGGATGGGGGTTAGTCGATAGGAAGGGAGCACCGGGATGGACGATGCGAGCGAGCGCGCAATCGAAGAGGACATGCTCGATCAGTTCAATTACTTTGATGATGAGGACGAGGAGCTGATCGACCGTCGCGAGCCAGCGCCGCTTGATTCCTTTGATCTGGTCGATGAAGAGACTGATGAGGTTGAGGACGAATCAACGGAGTCCCCACAGTCTTCGCGCCTTAACTCGCTGCTTTCGAGAGCCCCCATGCACCACGGCGTTCGTGCCGGCGCGCTCCATATGAAAACTGACTGGCACCAGATCGTGACGGCAGGCGATGAACTTGCCGTCGATGCGCCGCTCACCGATAAATCATCCATCGTCTGCCGCACCGGTATGCTTATGCTCGCGAGTGGAACGGGTGCCTGGCGCGTACGCGATACCATGAATCGAGTCGCCGCCGTACTCGGTGTCACCATCCATGTTGACTTAAGTCTCCTGTCGTTTGAGTGTACTTGCATCGAAGATGGCCACTGCTTTAACGAGGTCGTCAGTCTGCCGACAACCGGCGTCAACACCCATCGCATTTGGATGATGGAGAGCTTCCTCAAGGAAATCGAGACCTATGGTCGTCGCTTCACGGTGCACGAGTATCACGAGATGCTCAAGACCGTTGAGAGTTCAAAACCTGATTACGCGCCCTGGCAACAGGGCCTTGCGGCAGCCTGCGCCTGTGGCGCCTTTGTCTTTTTACTTGGTGGCGGTCCCATTGAGATGGCATGCGCGTTCGTGGGCGCGGGTGTCGGCAACTTTGCCCGCTCCCATATTCTCAAGCAAGGCCTTGGTCAGTTCAGCGCTTTGACGCTCGGTGTCGCACTGGCCTGTATCTCATATTTGCTGGCATTGCTCGGCCTCGCCCAGGTTGTTCCGGGTGCAATGTCGCACCAAGAAGGCTATATCGGCGCCATGCTCTTTGTGATTCCTGGCTTTCCGCTCATTACGGCAGGTCTCGACATCGCTAAGCTCGACATGCGAAGCGGTATCGAGCGTCTTTCGTATGCTGTGTCGATTATTGTGATGGCGACCCTCGTAGGTTGGATGGTTGCCGAGTGTGTGGGACTGGCGCCGGACGACTTTGCCCCATTGGGCCTTTCGCCGCTTGCCCTTACGCTCCTGCGCGTGGTGATGAGCTTCGTTGGCGTATTCGGCTTCTCGGTGATGTCCAACAGCCCGGTAAAGATGGCCGCGGCAGCTGGGTTGATCGGCGCCGTGTCCAATACCCTGCGTCTGACCCTTGTCGATGCGCCGACGATGATTCCCTTCCTGGGCCTCAGCACGGGAATGCCTCCCGAGGCAGCAGCGTTTATCGGCGCGCTGGTATCGGGTCTGCTGGCAAGCTTGGCCGAAGTCAAGCTCACCTACCCGCGCATCGCCCTCACGGTGCCTTCGATTGTCATTATGGTGCCCGGTCTGTATCTCTATCGCTCTATGTATTACATGTGCACCTTCGACACAGTCAATATGCTCGGCTGGTTTGTGCGCGCAGTGCTCATCGTAGCGTTTCTGCCCGTTGGGCTGGGTGTGGCGCGTACGCTCACCGACCCTCGCTGGCGCTACACCAGCTAATTGGTACAAGGGGGACAGGTTACTTTGAACCAAATGAGTTGCGGTGAAATAGGGACTGAATTGCTGCTTAAAGGGTCAAAACAGTCCGTATTCCACTGCAACTTATGGGGTCGGGGGATTATCGGTGCCCTGCATCTTCATAAACTCAACGCTTACGAAGCGCGCGCCGTTCGTGTTAGGGTAGTTCCACCACATAAGTAGTCGCAGACGCACGTACCACGGGCGGGCGAGATGAAGTCCCAGTAACTCCATCTCGCCCGCCCGTTTTTGTTGGCGGCGCCGCGGCGTAACACAGAAAGGATTTTGCTCTTTATGCCTATCAATAAACGAGAGAGCTTGCTGTTTACCTTTATCATGTGCTTTTGCATGGTGCTCTGGATGAGCATCTACAACGTTGCCCTGCAGCATGGGGCCATCAACGGCGAGGTCATTGCCGCCGCGTGGCTCGGCTTCCCCGTTGCCTACATTTTTGCCATGTGCTGCGACTGGTTTGTTGCCAGCCCCCTTGCCAAGGGTTTCGCTTTTAAATTCCTGGTCACGCCGGGGTTGCTCGCTTTATCTTCCGCCATGCCTTCCCCATGGGAACCGTCTTTGAAGAGCAGCATATGGAGCTCGTACGTATGCCGGGCGCTCCCGTTGCCGATGTCGTCGATGACGTTGCCGAGAGTATGGACGCCGAGCCCGCCTGCTAGGCAAGAGCCTCTAACCTAGAGCGCCCGCCGCACCCGGCGATTCCTTTTTTGTAGACGTTGTCGTATGGCTGCACGCGGAAAAGGCCACAGCGGTTAACATATACTCCATATGGGTAAAGAGACCAAAGCGCCGCCACGAGTGGCGCTTTGCGTTTGAAAAACTAGCTCGTCTAAGAGGAACTAGCATGTTGGACCGTTTTACCGATCGCGCGCGCAAGGTCATGTCCATGGCCAAGCAGGAGGCGCTCGATCTTCACTCAAATAAGGTGGGTACCGAGCATCTGCTGCTCGCGCTCGCCAAGGAGGACGAGGGCATTGCCGCCGAGGCACTGCGCTCACTCGATATCTCCTACGATGACATCATGGACACGCTCAAGGAGGTCCAGACCACCGTTCCCGAGCCCAGCGAGGAGACCGAGGCCGCTAAGCTCGCCTTTACGCCGCTCGTCATCAGCGTGATGGAGCGTTCCTTCCGCGTGGCGCGCGAGAACAACCAGACCTATGTGTCGACCGAGCACCTGCTCATCGGTATCGTCGAAGAGGGCAACGGCATGGCCATGGACATTCTCATGCGCCTGGGTGTTTCGTCCGCTTCCATTAAAAAAGCCATCGAGAAGCTTACCGCCAAGGATCAAGACAAGAAGCGCCCGCTCGCCGGTGCCGGTGCCGGGCGTCCCGGTACAGGCCTGCCGTTCTTTAGCGGCTCGGACGCCTCGCAGCAAAAGGGGAGCGGCACCGACACGCTCAAGCAGTTCGCCACCAACCTTACGCAGAAGGCGCGCGACGGCGAGCTCGACCCGGTGATCGGTCGCGAAAAGGAAGTCCAGCGCATGATGGAGATCCTTTCGCGCCGCACCAAGAACAACCCGCTTATCTTGGGTGACCCCGGCGTGGGCAAGACGGCCATCGTCGAGGGCCTGGCGCAGCAGATCGCTGCCGGCAACGTGCCCGAGAACCTTATGAACCAGAACATCTGGACGCTCGACCTGCCGGGTCTTGTCGCGGGCGCCAAATATCGCGGTGAGTTTGAGGAGCGTCTCAAGAACGTGATCCAGGAGGCAACCGAAGCCGACGACGTCATCCTGTTTATCGACGAGATGCACACCATCATCGGTGCCGGTTCTGCCGAGGGATCCATCGATGCAAGCTCCATGCTCAAGCCCGTGCTCGCGCGCGGCGCTTTCCAGATCATCGGTGCCACCACGGCCGAGGAGTTCCGCAAGTACCTCACCAAGGACCCGGCCTTCGAGCGCCGCTTCCAGACCATCGATGTTGAGGAGCCAAGCGTCGAGGACACGGTCAAGATCCTGACCGCGCTCAAGCCGCGCTACGAGGAGCACCACCACGTGCGCTATACGCAGGGTGCCATCGAGGCCGCCGCGAACCTCTCCAACCGCTACATCCAGGATCGCTTCCTGCCCGATAAGGCCATCGACCTCATCGACGAGGCCGGCGCCCGCGCCCGCATTGCCGCCAACCGTGCGCCTGAGCCGGTGCGCGAGGCCGAGCATCGCGTGGAGGAGCTCAAGGCTGCCGCGCAGGAGGCCACCGAGGGCGACGACATGAACAAGGCCGCCGAGATTACCGAGCAGCAGAAGGCTGCCGAGATTGAGCTCGCCGAGGCCAAGGCAGCTTGGACGGCCGAGCTCGACGCCAGCCCGCTCACCATCGATGTCGCCCAGGTTGCCGACATCGTGTCCGTGACCTCGGGCGTGCCGGTGTCTTCGCTCACCGAGAGCGAAAGCCGTCGTCTGTTGCAGACCGAAAGCGTGCTCAAGACCCGCATTATCGGCCAGGATGAAGCTGTCGAGGCCGTGGCCAAGGCAGTGCGCCGCAGCCGCTCGCCGCTCAAGGACCCGCGTCGTCCCGGCGGCAGCTTCATCTTCTTGGGTCCTACCGGCACAGGCAAGACCGAGCTCGCCAAGACGCTCGCCGAGTACCTCTTTGGCAGCAAGGACGCGCTCATCAGCTTCGACATGTCGGAGTTTGGCAGCGAGTTCGAGGTCTCCAAGCTTATCGGTAGCCCCCCGGGCTACGTGGGCCACGACGAGGGCGGTCAGCTCACCAAGGCCGTTCGCCGTCACCCGTACTCGGTCGTGCTGTTCGACGAGATCGAGAAGGCGCACCCCGATATCTTCAACATCTTGCTGCAGGTGCTTGAGGAGGGTCGCCTGACCGATAGCCAGGGCAAGACGGTCGATTTCCGCAACACCGTGATCATCATGACGTCCAACGTGGGCGCCCGCGAGATTGCGCAGGATGCGAGCGTTGGCTTTGGCACCACCGGTGAGCAGGGTCTTACCTCGAGCGAGATTAAGGGCCGTGCGATGGGCGAACTCAAGCGCCTGTTCCGTCCCGAGCTGCTCAACCGTATCGATGACATCGTGGTGTTTCAGAAGCTTTCGGGCGAGAACCTGACCAAGATCGCTCACCTGCTGGTGGACGACCTGCGCCAGCGCCTGATTGCCAACGGCATGAACATCAAACTCACCGATGCGGCCTACGACAAGATCGTAGCCGAGGGTACCGACCTCACCAACGGCGCACGTCCGCTGCGCCGCGCCATCCAAAAGCTCATCGAGGATCCGCTGTCCGAGGAGCTGCTGGCCGGCGAGTGGAGCAGTGGCGATACCGTCCTGTGCGACGTGGCCGACGGCAAGTTCGTCTTTAGCCACGGTACGGGCGAGATCCCAGCGCCGCGTCCGGCAGGTGCGCTTGGGGGCGATACCGCTCCGGAAGCGCCGCACACCGGAAACGCCGCGCCTGTGAGCAGTGGCGTAAGCTCGGGCCCCGGCGGCATGATGCAAGCCGGTTCCGGCGCGCTGTAGGGCGTAACAAAACCTTGTGTCCACGAGGGCGTTCCAAAGGAGCGCCCTTTTTTCTGTTGGAAAGGCCCCTCGTTCAAAGTAAATCTCATTAAACATACCAACGGTGTATGCATAAGCGTTGATCAGGCGTTGAGGTTGGTTAAAGGGTCCAACGTCCCTTCGGCGCGGTCCGTCTACCTGCTTTACCTTAATAAAGTGGCGTTTCTTCGCCGTTAGCCGATGATGCGAGAGCGCTCGGCGTTTTCGACTGGTTTATGCAAACGAAGTCTGGGAATATACAAGGCACATGTCTTATTGTCTAACCGGTTGCGCCAAGGAGGCACCATGGACTACAAGATCACCGGCTATGAGCCCGCCCAGCTGTTCCATTTCTTTGAGGAGGTCAGCGCGATCCCCCGTGGGTCTGGCAACGAGAAGGGCATCAGCGATTTCCTGGTTGCGTTTGCCAAGGAGCGCGGCCTCGATGTGTACCAGGACGAGGTCTACAACGTCATCATTCGCAAGCCCGCATCTGCCGGTGCCGAGAATGCCCCGACCGTAATGCTTCAGGGCCACATCGATATGGTGTGCGACAAATTGGGCTCCGTTGAGCACGACTTTACGACCGATGGTATCGACCTGCTCGTCAAGGACGGCGTTCTTACCGCTAACGGCACCACGCTGGGCGCCGACAACGGTATCGCCGTCGCTCTGATGCTCACTGTTCTCGATGACGATTCGATCGTTCACCCCGCCCTCGAGTGCGTATTCACCACCGACGAGGAGACTGGCCTGGTCGGCGCCGAGACGCTCGACAAGTCCCAGATCAGCGCCCGCACCATGATTAACCTTGACTCCGAGGAAGAGGGCGTTGCCACCGTCAGCTGCGCCGGCGGCGTCGTCGTTACCTACACCTGCCCGATCGCGCGCGAGCACAAGACCGGTAGCATCCTCACGCTTGGCATCTCCGGCCTGCTGGGCGGTCACTCCGGCAGCGATATCCACCTGGAGCGCGGCAACGGCAACCTCATCATGGCCCGCATCATCGACCGCCTGATGGTTGCCGGCGAGCCCGCCATCGTCAGCTTCAACGGCGGCACCAAAGACAACGCCATCAACCGTGAGTGCAAGGCTGTTCTGGTCTACGCCGACCACGCTGCCGCCGAGGCCGCGGCCCAGATCGCAAAGGGCATTATCGCCGACGTCACTGCCGAGCTCGAGGTCTTCGACCCCGGCTTTACCTGCACTGTCGAGATTGCCGACGACGCCGAGGTCGAGGCCATGGACGAGAAGTCCGCGCTTGCCCTCATCCGCGCCCTGCGTCTTGCCCCCAATGGCGTGATCCGCCGCAACGTCGCTACCGACGGCTCCGTCGAGGTTTCCTCCAACATCGGTGTGGTTGCCACTTCTGACGACGAGGTCAAGATCATGCTGTCCCCGCGCTCCTCGATCACCTCGCTGCAGAACGAGTTCAAGGACCGCCTGCAGACGCTGGCCGATGTCCTGGGCTTCGACGCCAAGTTTGAGTTCGAGTATCCCGGCTGGAGCTATGCCGAGCATTCGCCGGTCCGCGACGTCTTTGTCGAGAGCTATCGCGAGCTCTTTGGCTCCGAGCTGCGCATCGAGTCCATTCACGCCGGCCTTGAGTGCGGCCTGTTTGCCGAGGCCCTGCACGGCCTGGACGCCATCGCCGTGGGCCCGACGCTCTCCGATGTCCACACCCCGGACGAGAGCATGGAGCTCGCTTCTGCCGAGCGCTTCTACGAGCTGCTCATCGACGTCCTCAAGCGCCTTGCCGCGTAAAGGTCGCCTTGGTTAAGCAGCTCTAAAACGGCTGGCTATGAAAACGGCCGCCTGGCGTAATGCCGGGCGGCCGTTATTCGTTACAGTGCGAGGATCCCAAGGTGCTCAAGTAGGATCTTAAGCCCGATGAGGACGAGTACGACGCCACCCACGATGGTGGCGGGTTTTTCGTAGCGCGCGCCAAAGGTGTGGCCGATCGCTACGCCGGCGACGGAGAAGATAAACGTTGTGACGCCGATAAGTGATACAGAGGGCACGATATCGACCGAGAGCGCGGCAAACGAGATGCCCACGGCGAGCGCGTCAATCGAGGTGGCGATGGCAAGGATTAGATACTCGCCCAGGTCGATCTTTTCGGCATCCTTGCCGTCGCCTTCGTCCTCATCCTCGTCTTCGGTAAAGGCTTCCCACAGCATCTTGCCGCCGATAAAGGCCAAAAGGATAAAGGCGACCCAATGGTCTGTGGGACCGATGATGCCCATGAACTGGCTACCAAGTGCCCAGCCGATTACGGGCATGCCGGCCTGAAAGCCGCCAAAGAACAGGCCGAGCACAACGGCGACTTTAAGGTTGATCTTTTTCATGCCGAGACCCTTGCAGATGGAAACGGCAAAGGCGTCCATCGAAAGGCCAACGGCGAGCAACACGAGCTCTGCGAGTCCCATAGTCTGGCTCCCTCTCTCCGGGCGAACCCGATTACACGACCACTCCCTCATTTATATGAGACCCGATGCTACCACATGAGCAGCCAAAAGAGTCCCGTCCCAAATGAGCTACCTAAGCGGTGTTCGCTCATTCTGTAAGCATCGGAATTTGCGGGCGTCACAGGGGCAAACCGTGAGAAACTTATTGACGTTTATGGAGCGTATACGATGGGAGCGATGCCTTGGATAAGAACGAGCTGCAAAAGCGTATGGAACAGGCCATCCGCCTGACGGCACCTGGTCAGCCGATCCGCACCGCCCTTGACATGATCATCGCCGGTCACCTGGGCGCCCTTATCTGCGTCGGCGACACCGAAAACGTGCTCGCTGCCGGTAACGACGGCTTCCCGCTCAACATTTCGTTTACCTCGAACCGCCTGTTCGAGCTTTCCAAGATGGACGGCGCCATCGTCATCGACGGCGACCTTACCCAGATCCTGCGCGCCAATTTCCACCTCAATCCCGACCCCTCGCTCGCCACGAGCGAGACGGGCATGCGTCACCGTACTGCCGCTCGCATGTCGGTGCTCACCGACGCCATCGTGATCTCGGTCTCGGCCCGTCGTGCCGTCGTCAACGTGTATGTGCACGGCAAGAGCTATGAGATTCAGCCCGTCACCACCATCATGAGCTCGGTCAACCAGCTCGTCGCTACGCTTCAGACCACCCGTCAGTCGCTCGACCGCTCCCTGCTGCGTCTGACGGCCCTCGAGCTGGACGACTACGTCACGCTCGCCGACATCACCGGCATTTTCTCGAGTTTCGAGATCATGCAGCAGGCAAAGACCGAGCTTAGGGATTGCATTGTCAAGCTGGGCAACCAGGGCAAGCTCGTGCAGATGCAGCTCGAGCAGCTCGCTGGCTCCAGCATGGATACCGAGTACGACTTGATGATTCGCGACTACGCAAGCGATTCCTCCGAGGCAAACGCCGAGAAGATCCGTGCCGAGCTTAGCCGTATGACGCCCAAGGACTTGTCCGACCCGCAGCATGTGGCGGCGGTTCTGGGTTACGACGACTTGGACGAGGACTCCGTCATGACGCCGCTGGGCCTGCGCACGCTTTCGCGCGTGTCCGTCGTGCGCGACGGCGTGGCCGAGAAGATCGTCGACGAGTATGGCTCGCTGCAGGAGCTCATGGACGACATCAGCAAGGATCCGGAGCGCCTGGGCGACTTTGGCGTTAACAACCCTGCCATTCTTGCGGACTCCCTGTACCGCATGAAGGGCACCAAACAGGGGAACGCATAATGGCGCCCGTATGCGCCGTGGTCGTTGCCGGTGGCAGCGGCCAGCGCTTTGGTAATCCCGGTGGCAAGCAGCTCGTCAATGTAGCTGGCCGTCCGCTTATGAGCTGGTCCATCCGCGCGTTTGACCGTAGCGATAAGGTCGGCCACATCGTCGTGGTTTGCCTTGCCGGGCGTCGTGCCGAGATGCGCCGCCTGGCCATCAGCCCGTATTCGTATAACACGCCCATCAGCTTCGCCGATGCCGGCGATACCCGCCAGGACTCCACTCGTGCCGGCGTGCATGCGGTGCCGGCAGGCTTTGAATACGTCGCCATTCACGACGGCGCTCGTCCGCTTATTACTACCGAGGTCATCGATCACGCTATCGACGTGCTCGTGAGTGACCGCTCGCTCGACGGTGTCGTGTGTGGCCAGCCCGCGATCGACACGCTCAAGATCGTCGATGGGGACAACATCGTCGAGACGCCGCCACGTGAACTCTATTGGGCCGCGCAGACGCCGCAGATCTTTAGTGTCGACGCCATGAAACGCGCCCATGCCGCGGCGATTGCCGAGGGCTTTATCGGTACGGACGATTCGTCACTGGTCGAGCGCATGGGTGGGCGCGTCCGCTGCGTCCAGAGTCCGCGCGACAACCTTAAGGTGACGGTGCCCGAGGACTTGCGTCCCGTAACCGCGATTTTGCTCGGTCGCATGGCCGAGAGAGAGGACCTTCCCCATGTTCAGTAACCTGCGCATTGGCCACGGCTACGACGTCCACCGTTTGGTGGAGGGGCGTCGATGTATCATCGGCGGGGTCGACATTCCCTACGAGCGCGGCCTGCTGGGCCACTCGGATGCCGATGTGCTCGCGCACGCGCTGTCCGACGCTATTCTGGGCGCCTGCCGCGGGGGAGACATTGGCAAGCTGTTCCCCGACACCGACCCCGCCTACGAGGGTGCCGACTCGATGGTGTTGCTTGCCCGCGTAATGGACTATGCGCGCGAGCTGGGCTTTGAGTTTGTCGATGCCGACTGCACCATTGCCTGCCAGCAGCCTAAGATCACCCCGCACCGCGATGCCATGCGTGCCAACTTGGCCCATGCCCTGGGCGTTGACGTCGAAAACGTGGGCGTTGCCGCCACCACGACCGAAAAGCTCGGTTGGGAAGGTCAAGGCGAGGGAATTGGCGCCTGGGCCGTCTGCCTGCTACAGAAAACCGTTAAGGAGTAACGAATGCGTATCTACAACAGCGCTACCCATAAAAAGGAAGAGTTTCAGCCCATCGAGTCCGGCAAGGTCCGCATGTACGTGTGCGGCCCCACGGTTTACGACAATATCCACATCGGCAACGCCCGCACGTTCATCAGCTTCGATGTGATTCGACGCTGGCTCATCGCGAGCGGCTACGAGGTCACGTTCGCCCAGAACCTCACCGATGTCGACGACAAGATCATCAATCGTGCCAACGAGCAGGGCCGTACGGCCGCCGAGGTCGCGACGGAGTTCTCGGATAAGTTTATTGGCGTCATGCGCGCTGCCAACGTGCTCGATCCCGATGTGCGCCCCCGCGCCACCAAGGAGATCGGCCCCATGATTGCCATGATCAAGGCGCTCATCGAGCAGGGCCACGCTTACGCCGCCGATAACGGCGACGTGTACTTTGCCGTGCGCAGCGATCCCAACTACGGTCAGGTCTCGGGCCGCAACATCGACGACCTTATGGTGGGTGCGCGCATCGAGGAGAACGAGGACAAGAACGACCCGCTCGACTTTGCGCTGTGGAAGGCCGCCAAGCCCGGCGAGCCCAGCTGGCCGAGCCCCTGGGGCGAGGGCCGTCCCGGTTGGCACACCGAGTGCGCCGCCATGGTGCACCGCTACCTGGGTACCCCGATCGACATTCACGGCGGTGGCTCCGACCTTGCCTTCCCGCATCACGAGAACGAGTGCGCCCAGGCTGCCTGCGCCTGGCACCAGGGCTTTTCCAACACCTGGATGCACACGGGCATGCTGCTGGTCGACGGCGAGAAGATGTCCAAGTCGCTTGGTAACTTCTTTACGCTGGCCGAGGTGCTCGAGCAGCACTCCGCTGCCGCCCTGCGCCTGCTGATGCTGCAGACGAGCTATCGCTCGCCGCTCGACTTCTCCTGGGAGCGCCTGGAGGGTGCCGAGAATTCGCTCACGCGTATCGCCGGTACGGTCGAGAACCTGCGCTGGGCCGCGAACCATGCGACGGCCGATGCCGATGAGGCAGCATCTGAGGCGTTTGCCGCCAAGGCTGCCGAGACCCGTGCCACCTTTAAGGAGTGCATGGACGACGACTTTAACACCGCCGGTGCCATGGGCGCCGTCTTTGGTTTTGTCACCGAGTGCAATCAGTATCTGGAGCAGGCGGGCGACGCTGCCGACAAGGCCGCGGCTCTTGCTGCCGCCGATACGCTGGTCGAGCTGCTCGATACGTTTGGCGTTGAGCTTCCCGAGCCCAAGGTCGAGCTGCCGCTGGGCCTTTTGGGCGTTGCCGCCGGCTTGGTCGCCTACACTGGTGACGACGTGGACGAGGCCGCTGCCAAGATTCTCGAGGCTCGCGCCGAGGCCCGTGCCGCCAAGAACTGGGACTTGGCAGATGCCATCCGCGATCAACTCAAGGACCTGGGCCTGACGATTGAAGATACCGCCGCCGGCACCCGTATCAAATCCCTCTAACCCCTGCGGGTTTCCCAAGCACCCGACCGCCCGAGCCACGGCACCTTGCCTTTCAATCGTCGGGCATGACCTCAAGGTCTATGCCCTCTTCTTTCAAGGCAATCTGCCGCACCTCGGGCGGTCGGTCTATTTGTTTCGTTTGATAGTTGTATTTAGGAGGCCGTCCTATGGCCGACAATCGTAAGCGCGCGCCTCGTGGCGGCAAGCAGGCCGCTTCTGGCTCGCGTCCGATTCGCCGAAATGACCGCGCTGCCGCTTCCAAGGGCCAGCGCGATCGCACCCAAGCTGCGCGTCCGCAGCGCGATCGCAACCGCGACGCTGTCCAGGCTCCCAAGGGCGAGTTTATCGAAGGCCGTCGTGCTGCCGTCGAGGCGCTGCGCACCGGTTTTCCCATCAAGTGCGCGCTCATTGCCGAGGGCGGGGAGCGCGATGCCGCCCTGTCTCGTCTGGCCGATGACCTCAACGTCGCGGGTGTCCGCATTAAGTATGTGCCGCGCGCGCAGCTCGATGCGCTGTCGAGCCACGGCGCTCACCAGGGTATTGCGCTCGAGGTGGGCAACTTCCCTTATGCGGATGTCGCCGATATCCTCGACCGTGCAGGCGAGGGTCCGGCACTTGTCGTGGTGCTCGACCACGTGACCGACGACGGTAACTTTGGCGCCATCGTGCGCTCCGCCGAGGTTGTAGGCGCCGCGGGCGTCATTATTGCCAACAAGCGTGCCGCCGGCGTGACCGTTGGTAGCTACAAGACCTCCGCCGGCGCCGTCATGCATCTGCCTATCGCGCAGGTCCCCAACATTGCCCGTGCGCTCGACGATCTTAAGGCCGCTGGCTTTTGGGTGGGCGGTGCCTCCGAGCACGCCGAGGGCAGTTGCTGGGATGCTCCCTTCGAGGGCCGCGTGGCGCTTGTCATGGGCTCCGAGGGCGACGGCATCTCGCGCCTGGTGCTCGAGAAATGCGACTTTTTGACCAAGCTTCCTCAGCGTGGCATGACCGAGAGCCTCAACGTTGCCCAGGCAACGACGGCGCTGTGCTTTGAGTGGCTACGCCGCAACGCCGGCGAGCTCATGGGGGAGGAGTAGCGCATGTCCAAGAAGAACCGCGCCAAGTCTAAGGCCAAGCGCTTTGGCGAAGGCTCGGCCAAGCCGATTGTCTCGGCCGCGACCTACGGCGTGGGCGGCAATGCGTTTGCGCAGGCTATCGCCGACCCGGTCTCCACGGTTCACTCCAATAAGCCCGAGCTGTTGGTGGTCGACGGCTACAACGTGATCCACTGCACGCCGCGCTACGAAAAGCTCGTGTACGACCATTCCGACGATCCGTATTCCAGCGACGTTCACGATATGGCGCGCACCGCCCTTATCAACGACGTCGCCGCCTTTGCCCAGGGCCGCTACGAGGCCGTGATTGTATTTGACGGCGCTGGCAATATCTCTAGCGAGCGTCCCAACCTGCCGGCTCGCGGCGTGCGCATCGAGTTTTCGCCGACGGGCGTATCGGCCGATACCGTGGTACAAAAGCTCTGCATCGAGGCGCGCGAGGAAGGCCGCGCGTGCTCCGTGGTATCGAGTGACGGCACAATTCAAGCCGTCGTCATGGGCAAGGGCGTTACGCGCATCTCGAGCCGCATGCTGGTGGACGAGATCAAACAGATCGATAACGACGTCCGCGAGGCCGAGGAGGCTCCGCAGATCAAGATGACTCTGGGCAGTCGCCTGAGCCCCGATGCCCTGGCCAAGCTCAAGGCCCTGCGCGGGAGGTAGGTAAACCTTCTATGGGGAGCTGCTTTCTCGATTGATCAACCAACTGGTTTGTAATCAATGGGTTGCGGCTTGGCATCGCCAAAACGAATAGTTTTTGGTTCTGGCGAACAGATAAAACTATTCGTTCTGACGAATAGTTTTGAGATGTGGTCGGTCAAAGGGCCTGTTGCGCCTTGTCCGCAATTCCTTTATTCTTAATTAGCTTCGCGCGAAAGCGCCAAGTGTGCCAGTGTGGCGCAACGGTAGCGCAACTGATTTGTAATCAGTGGGTTGCGGGTTCGATTCCTGTCACTGGCTCCATGAGAGTTTCGGACTCTGTTCCCTAGTGGGACAGGGCCCGTTTCTTTTTAGATGGTGTGTCATCAGGTCAGCGGCCATTCCGTTTTCGGTTTGTCTCAATCTGTAACACCACGATGGGTAATTCGCTTCTAACTGTTACAGATCAAGACAGAAGGTCGAGGGTCGGTCCGTTTATCTCAATCTGAAACAGCGGGGAGGAATATGTCTACCTAACTGTTACAGATTGAGATAAAGAAACAAGCGCTACCGTGATGGTTGGGCGGCTCTCCCGAATCGCCTATGAACCTCAGTGACAGCAAACTCGGGGGATTCCACAGGCGAAATCTGGAACGCACGGGGCTTTGTGTTGCTCTGTATACTATTGGCAGGCGTTTCCGGTATAAATCGCTTGTGCTGTCATCGCTTGTGCGGTGTGGATTGAAACAAGTTTTATTATGGGCAGCTGGAATCGCTCAGCCCGGTGAATTGACCTTTCACCGGGCTCATTTCGATTTAATATAACTTGAAGTTTATACTGATTGAAAAGATGTCCGCACAACCATGTATCCTCTAATTCATTGGAGGTGGCAATGGACGTCTACTATGCTCATAGTATTGATGGTGCTGAAAAAAGCGAATGGCAAACGCTTAAAGAGCATCTTTCAAACGTATCGAAGCTAAGTGGCTTTTTCGCGGATGCTGTTGGCGCTGAACAGCTGGGGATTGCGGTTGGAGCCTTACATGATGCGGGGAAGGCCTGCCAGGCGTTTCAGCTACGCCTTGAAGGCTCACCGGTCAAGGTCGATCATTCGTCTGTGGGTGCCATCGTAGCGTATGGGAAGTTGTGTGAGGTTGGCTACCCCCTTGCTTACGCTGTGGCGGGCCACCATTCCGGCCTATCCAATGGGCTTACGAGCGAGCCGGGATTGTCTTCCCTAAGGTCGAAATTAAAGAAAACAAATCTGTTGGACGCTATCGACGCCACTGTTGTTCGGAATATGCGTAACCAGCTAGGAAAAAGTGCCGGAAAACTATCGAGGGAATTAATTGAATTCATTCAGCGTGGCATGTCGTATTCTGGTGAGATTGACAAAGAGGGGCAATTCCAAGCTTATTTGCTAACGAAGGTCCTGTTTTCCTGTCTTGTCGATGCTGATTATCTCGATACAGAACGGTTCATGGCACCCGACAATTCACATCTGCGATCGGCCACGGTTGATTCCATGGATGGACTGCTCGCAAAGTACGATTCGTACATGGCACGTCTTTGCGGCGCAGCGGAGAACAATGAACTCAATGCCTGTCGTGGCTCCGTTCGAAATCAATGCATGGTGGCAGCGAAAAGCCCGCAGGGGTTCTTTACGCTTCGGGTTCCTACTGGGGGAGGAAAGACTCTCTCGGTTGTGGGTTTTGCGCTTGCGCACGCCAAGAGGCACGGTCTGCAACGCATCGTCATTGCGCTTCCGTATACAAACCTAATTGAACAGACAGCAGATGTGCTGCGTGATGTTTTTGGCGCCCAGAATGTACTAGAGCACCATTCAAATTACGATTTCGAGGCCGTTGATTCAGAACGCACTCAGCACGAAAAGCTTGCAACACAAAACTGGGACGCGCCCATCATCGTTACGACGAATGTCCAGCTGTTTGAATCTCTATTTTCAAATAAACCCGGCAAGAGCAGGAAAGTGCACAATATCGCAAAGAGCGTCCTGGTCCTCGACGAAGCGCAGTCACTTCCCGATGGAGTGCTCAAGCCGACGCTGGCGATGCTTGAAATGCTTGTTCGTTCTTGTGGCGTAACTTGTGTGCTCTGTACGGCAACGCAGCCGTACTTCAAAGATGTCTGGCCTTTTAAAGAAACTCCCCAAGAGATCGTTACAGACAGAGCTGGCTTTAATGAGGTGTTCGGCGATAGAACATACTTTAATAATCTTGGGATATTGACTATGGACCAGCTGTGCGATCGGCTTGCTTCTGAAAAACAGGCGCTCTGTATTGTCGGAAACAAGACGGAGGCTCGGGAACTTTATCGTGGCGTGGCGCAGCGTCTTGAGGATGGTGTCGCGGAGGAGTTGTGCTTCTGCCTGTCGACAAACAAGACACCTGATCATCGCATGCGCGATCTTAAAAAAATAAAGGCGCTGCTGGCAGCGAATAGACCGTGTCATGTGATGTCCACGCAGCTTATCGAAGCGGGAGTCGATATTGACTTTCCGGTTGTTTACCGCGAGCTTGCCGGAGTTGATTCTCTGTTCCAGGCTGCGGGGCGATGCAATCGTGAGGGCTCGATTAAAGAGCCGGCTCCTGTTTATATCTTCGAGTGCTTAAAAGAAGATGGAACACTATTCGGAACAACCTCCTGGCTTGCAAAGCAAAGGGAGACTACGCGGGCGATTCTTCGGGAGAGGGACGGAGTCATTGATTCCGGTGCCATAGAGCCGTTCTTTAAGATGCGCTATTCGAGTGATGAGGAACTGGATGCTTATCAGATCTTGAGCATGATTTGTTGCAATGCAGATTTGGAATCATCGTTAGAAATAATGCCGTTTGCAACAATCGCAGAGAAATACCGGTTCATGCCAGATGAATCTCTTCCCGTATTTGTGCGCTGGGGCGACGATGCGGAGAGGCTATATCAAGACATGCTAAATGTACTCGAGCCGGGTGTGTTGGCACGGTCCGCCCAACGATTTAGCTTGAGTCTGAGAGAAAGAGAGATTAGAGATCTTGAGCAAGCGGGATATATCGAAGAATTGGCGCCGTTCAAGATTCTTAATGCTTGTGATGGATGCCGGATCGTCTACGACGACAAGGTGGGCTATCGATTCGGAGAGGAGGAGCTCTTGACGCTCGTTGGCTAGAGGATTGAAGGGAGGACAAAAATGGGATTTGGAATCAAAGTGCTTATTAGTGGAGATCGAGCATGTTTTACGCGCCCCGAGATGAAGACTGAGCGCGTAAGCTATGACGTCATAACGCCGTCTGCTGCACGAGGAATACTTGAGGCTGTCTATTGGAAGCCGGCAATCGCTTGGAAGATTGACAGTATCCAGGTCGTGAACGAAATACGTTTTGACACATTTAGGCGTAATGAACTGGCAAGCAAACTGAGCTATCAAAACGCAAAGGCTGCCTATTCAAAAAACGTGCCTGTATATTTAGACGTAATGGCTGATCGCCAGCAGCGGGCCACCATGTATCTCAAGGATGTTGCGTATATCGTCACGGCCCATTTTGAAATGACAGCGCGAGCGGGTGAATCTGACACGCCCGAAAAACACTATAACATTGCGTTGCGAAGGCTTCGAAAGGGACAGTGTTTCAATCAGCCCTATTTGGGATGCAGGGAGTTTCCGGCGACGGTGTCGCTTGTTGAAGGCGGATCTGTCGAGTCGTACTACCAAGACATTGACCGGTTCGACCTGGGGTTCATGCTGTATGACATCGATTTTAAAAACAGCATGGAGCCGATGTTCTATCGGGCTGTTATGAAAAATGGCGTCATCGATACTTCACGGCGGGAGGTGAAGCGATGATTCTGCAAGAACTGGCTAATCTTTATGATCGATTGGCTGCTGATCCGGAAATCAAAATTCCAGGGATGGGGTGGAGTGTCGAAAACGTTTCGTATCGTATTCGCATTGATGACAATGGACGTACGACGGGCGTAATTCCGTATGTAGTCGGAGAAGGCAAGGAACAAAGGCGGTTTGTTAAACGGATTGTTCCCGAACATGCATCAAGGACCTCGGGAATTCAACCGTTTTTTCTGTGTGATAACGGCTGTTATTTGTTTTGCCTGGGCAAGACGAGGGGCGAGGAAAAGTTTAGCGCCTCTGCCGCATTGCATAAAAAGGTGCTTGCCGAGTCTAATAATCCCGCAGCACGAGCGGTGCTCGCCTTCTTTGAACGGGGGCCTCAGACGTATGAGTTGTCGAGCGATGATGCCGGTGTAATTGCAAACACTTTTGTTGTTTTTGAATATGCGCCAGAAAACAAGCTTATTCATGAAATGCCAGATATAGCGCGTTTATGGGACCTGTATAGAGCTGCGACGGCAAGCGCGGACGCGACCAAAGGACAGTGTGCCATTACGGGAGAGCACGGCTTAATCGCCAGATTGTATCCTCAAGTTACAGGGTTTCCCGGCGCTCAGTCTGCGGGAGCGAGCTTGGTGTCCTTTAATTGCTCGGCTTTTGAGTCTTATGGGAAGCGCGGTACCTATAACGCTTCGATTTCAGAGATTGCGGCATTCAAGTCGGGAACTGCGCTCAGGTACCTTTCAAAAGATGATAGCCATCGAGTGAGCATCGGTGACACACTCTGTATCTGTTGGACTGATGGGCCAACACTGCGGCCGACTGGTGTGATAACTGCGCTTTTGGGCTTTAAACAAGAACGCATCGGATCGCGTGCTGAGGATGCACGGACACTTGACCAAGTGCGCGGAGATCTCCGGTCGATACGTCAGGGATATGCTCCGATGCCTTCTGCGCCGTCGACAAAGTTTTATATGGTCGGTGTGGCACCAAACGCAGCGCGACTATCGATTAGGTATTTCAAGGTTGAATCCTATGGAAAACTCGCCGAAAACCTAATTCAGTATTTGAACGATATTGAGATGGTCGATGTTAAGCCCGCCTCGCTAAAAAACCTGCTTCGACAAATAGCACCACTGGGGGAGGGCGCGGCCATTCCTTCGACATTGTTGCATGGCTGCTTTGACGCAATGCTGGGCGGAAGTCTCTTCCCTAGGGCTTTACAAGCTTCTGTGCTAACGCGTATGAGGGCAGACCACGCATCGAGAAACCGTTGGGATATGGGGCAGCGAGCAGCATTGCTTAAGGGCTGTCTTAACCGACAAATTAGAAAGAAAAGCGCGGCAGGAGAAAAGGAGTACACGGTGTCACTTGATAGGGAAAACGCTAACCAGGGTTATGTGCTCGGTAGATTATTTGCCGTTATTGAGCGGGCGCAACGAGTCGCTTTGGGGGATGGCGTCAATGCAACCGTTCGCGATAAGTACATTGGGGCAGCATCGACAACGCCGACGCGTGTTTTTCCGCGGCTGCTGGCCAATTGTCAAAACCATCTTTCAAAAATCGAAAAAATGCCCGGAAAGCGAGGTATGGCCGTGGGCATTCAAAAAGATCTTGATGAGATTGTTGGCAAATTGAACGGCAACGATGGATTGTTTCCACGGACGCTTGGCATGAATGACCAAGGAGCCTTTTTTATCGGCTATTACCAGCAGAGGCAGAGCAGTTTTGTGCGCAAGGAGCCCAAAGAGTACGAAGTGGTTTCATCGGTTGAGGAATAGTGCAACGTTATCTTTAGAGGAAAGGAACAATCCATGTCAGAGCCAATCAAGAATCGTTATGAGTTTACGCTTTTCTTCGACGTGAAAAACGGCAATCCTAATGGCGATCCCGATGCAGGAAATCTTCCTCGTCTTGATCCGGAGACCAGCAGGGGCATAGTTTCGGATGTGTGCATCAAGCGCAAGATTCGCAACTATGTCGAACTGGTTGCTGATCAAGGTGAGGATTGGTCGGTCTCTGGAGGACATCGCTTTTATGTCTATGTGAAAGAGGGTGCGGTCCTTAACGAGCAAAATGAGCTCGCCTACCAGCATAACGATATGAAGCCGCAATCCAAGAAATTGCCCAAGGCGATGGAAGACCGGTTCAAAGTGACGCAGTTCATGACGGACAACTTTTATGACATTCGTACGTTTGGAGCTGTAATGACGACAGAGGTTAACTGCGGCCAAGTGCGAGGGCCGGTGCAGTTGTGTTTTGCCGAGTCGGTTGATCCGGTCCTTCCGCTCGAAATGAGCATCACGCGTATGGCGGTCACCAATGCAAAAGATGCCGAGAAGGAAAGGACTATGGGACGCAAGCAGTACATTCCGTATGGTTTGTATCGCATGGACGGATTTGTCTCGGCTTCATTGGCCGAAAAGACCGGGTTTGATCAAGACGACCTCGACTTGCTGTTTGAGGCCCTCATGAATATGTTCGAGAACGATCATAGCGCGGCACGAGGGCTTATGTCTTCCCGTAAGCTCATCGTATTTAAGCACGAGAGCAAGCTTGGCAATGCGCCGGCCCATGTGTTGTTTGATGCCGTTAAGGCCAAGCGAGTGATTCCTGAGGGCCAGGAAGCCCGCTCTTATGCCGACTATCAGATTGAAGTCGGAGAAATGCCCGAGGGGGTTACGGCAGACATTATTGAGTATATTCCCCCGCGAGCATAACTATGTTTGGTGATGATGACCTGCTGGCGCTTTCTGGGTTACAGCATATTGCATACTGTGAGCGTCAGTGGGCTCTGATCCATCTTGAGCAGGAGTGGTCTGATAGCTTCGATACGGTTCGAGGGAATCTGTTTCACACTCGTGCTGACACTAAGGGATATTCAACGCTGCGGGGTTTTCGTTGCGAGCGAAGGGTCAGGCTTGTTAGCCATTCTTTGGGAATCTATGGCATAGCCGATATTGTCGAATACAGGCTCGGTGCTGAAGGCAGTTCTGTTCGTCCGGTTGAATACAAGGTAGGTAAGCCAAAAATCGAAGATTGGGACCGGATTCAAGTGGCGGCACAGGCAATGTGCATCGAGGAAATGCTGGGCCTTTCAATCGATGAGGGGTATCTGTTCTATGGTGAAACACGACGAAGAGAAAAAGTCATCATTGATTTAGCTTTAAAGCAAAGAGTCAAACAGCTATGCCGAAGAATGCACTCGTTGTTTGAGCAACAGAAAACCCCGCTGCCGCTTAGAAGCCATAAGTGCCGAAGGTGCTCCTTGGTGGACAAATGCCTTCCAGATATCTGCAGCGTTGACGCTCGTGACTATTTAAAGCGGATGGGTCTGGAGTTGTGAGGGGAGCGAAAGATGAAAAAGCTGTTCAACACGCTTTACGTTACGAACAAGGATGCCTATGTCTGCAAGAAGGACGACAACGCATGTGTTCGAGTTGACGGCAAGGACGTGTTAAGGGTTCCTCTTCATCTGCTCGAGGGTATTGTTCTATTTAACTATGCGGGTGCGAGTGCTCCACTTTTGTATGCGTGTGCCGCGAGGGGCATCTCGGTGTCTGTTCTCGATGAGAAGGGGAGATTCGCCGCCCGAGTTGAGGGCCCGGTGTCGGGGAACGTGCTTTTGAGAAAAGCTCAATATGAGGTGGCGGCGGACCCGACCCGATCGCTCGTGCTGGCTAAACGATTTATGGCGGCGAAGTTTTATAATTCACGCGCGGTATTGCTGCGACATAAGCGAGAGCACCCCGAGAACGGAGATGGTCTCTCAAATGCGATTGATACGTTTTCCAACGGATTGGATACGCTGGGCTCTGTGGCGTCGCGTGAGGAACTGCTAGGCGTGGAAGGGGGTGCTGCCCACGTCTATTTCGATTCGTTTCCCTCGTTAATTAAGGATAAAGAAGTCTGTGCCGAATTTGTTGGCAGAAATAGAAGGCCGCCAAAAGATCCCGTCAATGCATCACTATCGTTTTTCTACACCCTGGCATCTCGTGAGATAGCTACGGCGTGCGAGTCCGTTGGCCTTGATCCTCAGATGGGTTTCTACCATCAGCCGAGGCCGGGAAGAGCGAGTCTAGCACTTGATATGCTTGAGGAGTTTCGCGCTCCTCTGATTGACCGATTTGTAGTAGCGCTATTCAATCGCGGACAACTGAATAGGACAGATTTTGAGTTCGATGCTGGCGGAGGTTGCTTCTTTAGCAATGCGGCGCTTAAGCGCGTTCTGGATGCTTGGCAAAAAAGGAAGCAAGAAGAAATCAAACATCCTTTCCTGGATGAAAAGGTCAAAATTGGACTGCTTCCATTTGTCCAAGCGCAGTTGCTTTCGCGTTATTTACGCGGGGATATGAATGACTATCCCGCTTTTTGTTGGAGATAGCCATGTACGTTTTGGTTTCCTACGACGTCTCGACATCGGATTTATCGGGCGCCTCTCGGCTTAGGCGCGTGTCTAAAATATGCTTGCGTTATGGTCAGCACGTTCAGTGCTCTGTGTTTGAGTGCATGGTGGATTCCGGACAGCTTGAAAAAATGAAAAGCGAGCTCCGGTCTGTTATTGATGAGTCAAAAGATAGTCTGCGCGTATATTACCTCGGGAAGAATTGGCAAAGAAAGGTGGAGCATTTTGGTGCGAAGAAACCTTATGACCCTGAGTCTTCGCTAATTGTCTAGCTCGATATCGCGCGAATGGCAAGTGATGTCGATTTATTACGATGTTCGCGCGCGTTCTTTGACAACGGAATTAAGGAACCGCAGGTCGCGTAATCTGTGTTAGCTTTGTTGCGACTTGGATGTAAGATTGCTTTGTCGAATAGTTGGTATTTGTCCAGTTAGGAGACAGTCGCGCCCCGCGCGGGCGCGTGGATTGAAACGAGTTGCCGGTGATGCGGAACGAGAAGCCGAGATGTCGCGCCCCGCGCGGGCGCGTGGATTGAAACCACAGAATCAACACGATAGTTCTTCGTGCGCTTCGTCGCGCCCCGCGCGGGCGCGTGGATTGAAACAAGCGTCCCGCCTTGTGCTCCGCATACAATGTGGGTCGCGCCCCGCGCGGGCGCGTGGATTGAAACGACAAGGCCATGACCGTGAGCGTCCGGCTGTCGGCGTCGCGCCCCGCGCGGGCGCGTGGATTGAAACTGGTGCGCGAGATCGCAACGGACTACTCCATCGAGTCGCGCCCCGCGCGGGCGCGTGGATTGAAACAATAGCTACAAGTACGATAAGAAGGAGTAGTCAAGTCGCGCCCCGCGCGGGCGCGTGGATTGAAACTGCCAACCGCTGATGTCGATGAACTTAATCATCGGTCGCGCCCCGCGCGGGCGCGTGGATTGAAACTGCTTGGCGAAACCCTGATAGGCGTTCTGGATCTCGTCGCGCCCCGTGCGGGCGCGTGGATTTGTCGGTGGCGACATGGCTGGCGTGTGATATCGAAAGATGGATCAATAGGCACGCAATGGACATTTTCAACCTGTAACAATTGGGGAAATGACTGTCTAGCTGTTACAGAATGAGATAAAGGTCTGGTCCGGCCAACAAATGTCTCAATCTGTAACAGATAGGAGAGGAAAACCGTTCTTACTGTTATAGATTTAGATAGATGGTTGGGTTGGTTGGTAAATGTCTCGATCTGTAACAGGTAGGAGCGGAATGGGCCTTTTGCTGTTACAGATTGAGACAGAAGCGGCGAGGCTTCAGGTCTTCCTTATTGAGCGAGGATTTCCGGACATACGAGCGCGGAAAATCTACCACTTAGTGAATGAGCGTGGAGATCGGTCACTTTGACCTTGGGTCATGTCAAAAGTGGGAGACTATCCACGCTCGATCGAGCCAGGGAAGCCCGATCACGACCTATGTAATAGTGCAGAAGGGTCGTTATCGAAAGTCGATGCCGCAAGCGTACTCCACCACACCAAAGTGTTCCCTCGGGAAATGTCGCCAGCGCAGCCAAATTCGCCGTCCTTCATATCTAAATTCAGCAAAACCGCAGGTCAAAGGTATATAGATACGCCCGGCACCGTGTATTTAGAGGTTTTCGTTGACAGCCCCTAAGGTTGCATCGTATTATCTTTTTCGTTCGCGAGGGCGGCGGTCCAAAAGACCAAAGAACCTGCGGATACTTGAACGATTGGGAGTTTGCCCGAGTGGTTAATGGGGACGGGCTGTAAACCCGTTGGCTCTGCCTACATAGGTTCGAATCCTATAGCTCCCACCCGTCAAGTGCCTGTATAGCTCAGTCGGTAGAGCACTTCGTTGGTAACGAAGAGGTCACCAGTTCAAGTCTGGTTGCAGGCTCCATCCGGCGGTGTAGCTCAGTTGGTTAGAGCACACGGTTCATACCCGTGGCGTCACTGGTTCGAATCCAGTCACCGCTACCATAGGTAACACGGTGGCTTCTCAATAGTATGTTGAGAGGCCACTATGGTATAAAGGCATAGTCCCGTCCGGGGACGACCTGTTTAGAGGAGGGCTTTATGGCCAAAGAGAAGTTTGAGCGCACTAAGCCGCATGTTAACATCGGCACCATTGGTCACGTCGACCACGGCAAGACCACGCTGACCGCTGCCATCACCAAGGTTCTCTCCGAGACCGAGGGCTGCAAGGCTGACTTCACTGCGTTCGAGAACATCGACAAGGCTCCCGAGGAGCGCGAGCGCGGCATTACGATCTCCGTCTCCCACGTCGAGTACGAGACTGCTGCCCGTCACTACGCTCACGTTGACTGCCCGGGCCACGCTGACTACGTCAAGAACATGATCTCCGGTGCTGCTCAGATGGACGGCGCTATCCTGGTCATCGCCGCTACCGACGGCCCCATGGCTCAGACCCGCGAGCACATCCTGCTCGCCCGTCAGGTCGGCGTTCCCTACATCGTCGTCTTCCTGAACAAGTGCGACATGGTCGACGATGACGAGCTCATCGACCTCGTCGAGATGGAGACCCGTGAGCTCCTCTCCGAGTACGAATTCCCCGGCGACGATATCCCCGTCATCCGTGGTTCCGCTCTGGGCGCTCTCGAGGGCGACGCCAAGTGGATGGACGCCATTCGCGAGCTCATGTCAGCCGTCGACGAGTACATCCCGACGCCTGCTCGTGACAACGACCTCCCGTTCCTGATGGCTGTTGAGGACGTTATGACCATCTCCGGCCGTGGTACCGTTGCTACCGGCCGTGTCGAGCGCGGTGAGCTCAAGCTCAACGAGCCCGTCGAGATCGTCGGCATCAAGGATACCCAGAACACCGTCGTTACCGGTATCGAGATGTTCCGTAAGTCCATGGACTTCTGCGAGGCTGGCGACAACGTCGGTCTGCTGCTCCGCGGCATCAAGCGCGAGGACATCGAGCGCGGCCAGGTTCTCTGCAAGCCCGGTTCGGTTACCCCGCACACCAAGTTCACCGGTGAGATCTACGTTCTGACCAAGGAGGAGGGCGGCCGTCACACCCCGTTCTTCGATGGTTATCGTCCTCAGTTCTACTTCCGTACCACCGACGTTACCGGTACGGTCAAGCTCCCCGAGGGCACCGAGATGGCTATGCCTGGTGACCACATCACCATCGAGGGCGACCTCATTCACCCGATCGCTATGGAGGAGGGCCTGCGCTTCGCTATCCGCGAGGGTGGCCACACCGTCGGTTCGGGCATCGTCTCCACGATCATTGAGTAAATTAGCTCTCTGATACAGCTGACTTAGAGAACCCGGCACTTATATGGGTGCCGGGTTCTTTTCTACGTGGGTCTTTTTGCCTGATGATTACGCTTAGCTCGCTCTTAAGTTGAGCGTGAGGAATCGATTAGATCTCGTTGGCTCCATTGATGTGTTCCAAATATGAATGGATCTACCGAGAACCAATTGATTCGAGGTTTTCGTTGACAGCACTTACGTAGAGCTGATAAAGTACCAACTCGTGCCCGTACGGGGCGGATATGAAAGGTTCAGGATACATGCGTACTCTAGTTACTCTTGCGTGCACTGAGTGCAAGCGCCGCAACTATACGACCACTAAGAACAAGGCGAACATGCCTGATCGTATGGAGATCAAGAAGTATTGCCCCTGGTGCCGTCACCACACGCTGCACAAAGAGACTCGCTAGTCTCTAGTCACATACGCCAGTAGTTCAATTGGTAGAGCATCGGTCTCCAAAACCGAGTGTTGAGGGTTCGAGTCCTTCCTGGCGTGCCAGTCATTATTCCGTAAGCTCCCATTTGGGGGCTTACGGTTTACTCATGTATAAGCGCATTGCGCGGAGGTAACCCAAATGGCCAACAAGAAGAACAAGAAGAAGGCACAGCAGCAGGCGCCTGCCAACAAAGCTGCCGCCAACTCCAAGGTTGAGGCCAAGAAGGCCGTTGCCAAGAAGAGCGAGAAGGCTGCGAAGTCCAAGAAGAACGAGAAGCCCGGTTTCTTCGCCCGCACCAAGAAGTATTTTGCTTCGGTGAAGTCCGAGATGAAGCGTGTCACGTGGCCCGATAAGAAGGAGCTCGTGAACTACTCGGTCGTCGTTTGCGCTTCTCTGATCGTCGTCGGCGTCGTCATCGCTCTGCTCGATGCTGGCTTTGGCGAGGCTCTTGCTCTGTTCTCTGGATTGAGGGGCTAAACCATGTCTAAGCGTTGGTACGTCGTCCACACTTACTCTGGATACGAGAACCGCGTTAAGTCCGATCTCGAGCATCGCATCGAGACCATGGGCATGCAGGATCGTATCTTTGATATTGAGATTCCTATGGAGCGCGTCACCGAGATCAAAGAGGGTGGCAAGCGCGAGACCAAGGATTCTAAGATCTTCCCGGGTTATGTCCTGGTTCGCATGGAGATGGATGACGATGCATGGACGTGTGTTCGCAACACGCCCGGCGTCACCGGTTTCCTGGGCGGCAACGGCAAGCCCGCTCCGCTTTCCCGCGACGAGTACAATAAGATGACTCGTCGTCCCGGTAAGGGCGATTCGCCCAAGCGTACGTCGGTTGATATTGAGGTCGGTACGTCCGTCCGCGTCACCGATGGCCCGCTTACCGACTTTGATGGCAAGGTCTCCGAGGTTAACGCCGAGGCAGGCAAGCTCAAGGTCACGCTGATGATCTTTGGCCGCGAGACGCCGGTCGAGCTTGACTTTAACCAGGTCGCTGTCATCGCTTAAGTTTTCGTCCGTTCGCGCGAGCGTGCTTCTTCTGTGACTGCTCATCTCAGGAGTGCTTCTAACACGTGCGTGCTTACGATATAGCAAGTACTTCACACTCGTGATTCGAAAGGAATGACCATGGCTGAGAAGAAGGTTGCCAACGTCATTAAGCTCCAGATTCCTGCTGGTGCCGCTAACCCCGCTCCTCCCGTCGGCCCCGCCCTGGGCGCTGCTGGCGTGAACATCATGCAGTTCTGCCAGGCCTTTAACGCCGAGACGCAGGACAAGAAGGGCGACATTATCCCCGTTGAGATCTCTGTCTACGAGGATAAGTCCTTCTCCTTCATCACCAAGACTCCGCCGGCGGCTCACCTCATCAAGAAGGAGCTGAACCTCAAGTCTGGTTCCGCTAAGCCCCAGGCCGACAAGGTTGGCCAGCTCTCTCAGGAGCAGCTCACCAAGATCGCCGAGATCAAGATGCCGGACCTCAATGCCAACGACATTGACGCCGCCAAGAAGATCATCGCCGGTACCGCCCGTTCCATGGGCGTCACCATCGCTGAGTAGCGTTTTTCTAGGTAACGACGGGTGCTCCGACCGGGGCGCCCGTTAAATGTGTGCAATAGGGCACACGATACGATGTGGGAGGGCTCACGCCCGTTTAACCACAGGAGGTAATGCACATGGCTAAGCATGGTAAGAGCTATAACGCCGCTGCCGAGAAGGTCGACCGCGCCACGCTCTACACCCCCCTTCAGGCTGCCAAGCTCATCAAGGAGCTCGACACCGCCAAGTTCGACGAGACCGTCGAGGCCCACTTCCGTCTGGGCATCGATACTCGTAAGGCTGACCAGAACATCCGTGGTTCCATCTCCCTGCCCCACGGCACCGGCAAGACCGTTCGTGTTGCCGTCTTCGCCGAGGGCGAGAAGGCCCGTGAGGCCGAGGCTGCCGGCGCCGATATCATCGGTTCCGACGAGCTCGTCGCCCAGATTCAGAAGGGCGAGATCAACTTCGACGCCGCTATCGCTACGCCGAACATGATGGCCAAGGTTGGCCGCATCGGTAAGATCCTTGGTCCCCGTGGCCTCATGCCGAACCCCAAGCTCGGCACCGTGACCATGGACGTCGCCAAGATGGTCTCCGAGCTCAAGGCCGGCCGCGTTGAGTATCGCGCCGACCGTTATGGCATCTGCCACGTGCCCCTGGGCAAGAAGTCCTTCTCTGAGCAGCAGCTCGTTGAGAACTACGCTGCCCTGTACACCGAGATCCTGCGCGTCAAGCCCTCTTCAGCTAAGGGCAAGTACGTCAAGTCCATCTCTGTGTCTTCCACCATGGGCCCTGGCGTCAAGGTCGATCCCGCTGTCCAGCGTGACTTCCTGGCTGAGTAACTTCTAGTTACTGCCTGAGCAAAGCAAGCATTGCTAAAGGAACCCGGTTCTGTCTCGTGCAGGACCGGGTTCCTTGCTATTTCGGGCCAAAACCAACACGAAGGAGATAGGCGCCTTTGTGGTGGTTTTGGTTCAAAATCCCCGTTGCGCGTCGTTTTGCCTGTGTTACACTTTAGCCCAATGTAGTGAATACCCGAGGCTGAAAGGAGCCAGACATGTTCTATAACAAACAGCAGCTCCTAGGCCTAGCGCTACTAGATTGGATAGCGCGCTAGGGTTGTAATTTCGCTATAACGATTAGTTGTACCCGGGTGCGCTATCTTCCGCCGCTTTTGGGCGTGATGAGCGACACGGGTATTATTCTATCTTGAGGCACTCCATCTCTCCTGAAAGCCAACTGTATCTTTAGCCTGTCAGGAGGAAATCATGAGCCGCAAAATCGCAATCTTTGACACAACGCTTCGTGACGGGGAGCAGTCTCCCGGCGCCAGCATGAATACCGAGGAAAAGCTCGTTATTGCACGCCAGCTGGTACGTATGAATGTCGACGTGATCGAGGCGGGATTTCCTATTTCGAGCCCCGGTGACTTTCGCAGCGTGCAGGAGATTGGCAAGATCGCGGGTGACCGGTGCACGGTATGCGGTCTCACCCGTGCGGTCGACAGGGATATCGAAGTAGCGGCAGACGCCCTCAAGACGGCTCAGAGGCCCCGTATCCATACCGGTCTGGGTGTGAGCCCCAGCCATCTGCGCGACAAGCTCCATATGACCGAAGACGAGGCTATCGAGCGTGCCGTTCACGCTGTAAAGCACGCTCGTAAGTTTGTCGACGATGTCGAGTTTTATGCCGAGGATGCGGGCCGCTCCGATCAGGAGTTCCTGGTCCGCATTATCGAGGCAGCGATCAAGGCCGGCGCTACGGTCGTGAATATTCCGGACACCACGGGCTATAACTTGCCTTGGGAGTTTGGTGCTCGTATTCGCGATCTGCGCGAGCGCGTGGCCGGCATCGAGGACGTTACGATTTCGGTCCACACGCATAACGATCTGGGCATGGCCACAGCCCTTGCACTCGAGGCCGTCCGCAATGGCGCGACGCAGATCGAGTGCACCATCAACGGCTTGGGCGAGCGCGCGGGCAACACGGCGCTCGAGGAGGTCGTCATGGCCATGAGGATGCACGAGCAGGACCTGGATGCACATACCGATATCGTGACGACCGAGCTCACGCGCGCATCCAAGCTCGTCAGTTCAATTACTGGTATTAACGTGCAGCCCAACAAGTCCATTGTGGGCGCTAATGCGTTTGCCCACAGCTCGGGCATTCACCAGGATGGCGTGCTCAAGGCGCGTGACACCTACGAGATTATCGATCCCAAGGACGTGGGTGCAGCGGGATCCGAGATTATCCTTTCGGCACGTTCGGGCCATGCGGCGCTGCGCCATCGTCTCGCTGAGCTGGGTTATACGTTTGGCGATGAGGAATTCGAGTCGATCTATCAGCGCTTCTTGGAGATTGCAGATCAAAAGAAGGAAGTATTTGACGAGGACCTGGAGTCGATGATTCAGGAGCGCCAGCGCGAGGTCAAGGCGATCTACACCCTCGACGCGCTCCAGGTTTCCTGCGGCGATCCGCTCATTCCTACGGCCACGGCGACCATCACGGACGAGGACGGCGCGACACGGGTGGTTTGCTCGACGGGTACTGGTCCGGTTGATGCGGCCTACAAGGCGGTTGACAAGGCCATCTCTGCCCATGGCGAGCTGACGGAGTTCAACGTTAAGGCCATTACGCGTGGTATCGACGCCATCGGTGAGGTGACGGTGCGCATCACCGCCGAGGACGGCAAGATCTACACCGGCCGCGGCGCGGATACCGACATTATCGTGAGCTCGGCCAAGGCTTACATCAACGCTATTAACCGCATGATTCAGACCAACCGTTCCAAGGCGGGAAAGTAACAGGCACCAGCCGGGCATGCGCCCGTACGAGAGGGGAATCACATGGCACGTCCCATGACCGTAGCAGAGAAGATTTTGGCGGCACACGCAGGCCTGGACGAGGTAAAGCCGGGCCAGCTGGTCGAATGCGACCTGGACATTGTGCTCGCCAACGATATTACTGCACCTATCGCGATCGATGTCTTTCGCGAGCTGGGTGCCACCGAGGTGTTCGATCGCGACCGCGTTTGCCTGGTGCCCGATCACTATGCGCCCAACAAGGACATCAA
Organism: Collinsella sp. LCP19S3_A6; assembly: GCF_052122015.1. NCBI lineage: Bacteria > Bacillati > Actinomycetota > Coriobacteriia > Coriobacteriales > Coriobacteriaceae > Collinsella > Collinsella sp. LCP19S3_A6. The sequence goes on along the minus strand of NZ_JBQKDD010000009.1, from coordinate 25,333 downwards.
GAGCGCCGAGCAGACCAAAAAGATGCGAGATTTTGCGCACGAGCAGCATGTGACGCACTATTACGAGCAAGGCTGCGCGGGCATTGAGCATGCCCTGCTGCCCGAGCGCGGCGTGGTGGTCCCGGGCGATCTGATTATCGGTGCCGACTCGCATACCTGCACGTATGGCGCCTTGGGTGCGTTTTCGACCGGTGTGGGCTCAACAGACGCCGGCGTGGGCATTGCCACGGGGCGCGCATGGTTTAAGGTGCCGCCGACGATTCGCTTTGAGATTAACGGCGAGCTTGAGGACGGCGCCACCGCCAAGGACATCATCCTGCACATTATCGGCATGATCGGCGTGGACGGTGCTCTGTACCAGGCCATGGAGTTTGCCGGCAGCACCATCGAGGGCCTGTCGATGGAAGGTCGCATGACAATTTCGAACATGGCGATCGAAGCGGGTGGCAAGGCGGGCATTATCGAGATCGATGATGTTGCCCGTGCCTGGCTCAAGGGGCGCTGCGAACGTGATTACGTTGAGTATCACGCCGATCCAGACGCCGAGTATGCCCAGGTTATTGCCATTGACGCGGCCGACATTAAGCCGTGCGTATCGTGGCCGCATCTGCCCAGCAACACCCATCCGGTGAGCGAGAGCCGTCACATCATGATCGACCAGGCGGTAATCGGCTCGTGCACCAACGGACGTATCGAGGATATGCGTGCTGCGGCCGAGGTCATGCGCGGCCATAAGGTTGCCGACGGGGTGCGTTGCATCGTGATTCCGGCGACCCAGGCGGTCTTCCGCCAGTGCATGAAGGAGGGATTGACCGACATTTTCCTAGATGCCAACTGTGTGTTCTCCACGCCCACGTGCGGTCCGTGCCTGGGCGGCTACATGGGCATCTTGGCGGCGGGGGAGCGTTGCGTTTCTACGACCAACCGCAACTTTGTCGGCCGTATGGGTGACCCCACGTCCGAGGTCTATCTGGCCTCGCCGGCCGTGGCGGCTGCTTCTGCCGTGGCGGGGCACATATGCTTGCCGTCTGACCTGTAGGGGCTACGGGGTCCTTCGACCTTTGCTCGCTACTGCGGACAGTCCTGGCACTTTTTTGTTCGCCGAAGGCGAACGCTAACTTCCCATTAGCTTTTTTGTAGCCGAAACGCGAACGAGGGATTTGATATTTGCTTGCGTCGAGTTCCGCACGAGCCGGAGAGCACTTAATGTGCTCTCCGTGCGAGCAGGACTGTCCGAGTAAGTAAGTAAATATCAAATCCCCCGCATTCCATGTTTGAACGGAGAATGATATGAACTTTGAAGGTTCGGTTTTTCGATATGGTCGTGACGTTGATACTGATGTGATTATTCCTGCTCGTTATTTGAACTCATCGGATCATGCGCATTTGGCTTCGCATGCTATGGAGGATATTGATCCCGCGTTTGCCTCTACCGTGAGGCCCGGTGACATCATTGTGGCTGAGGAGAACTTTGGTTGCGGTTCTTCGCGTGAGCATGCCCCGGTTGCCATTAAGGCTGCAGGGGTGTCGTGTGTTATTGCCAAGAGCTTCGCACGCATCTTCTATCGCAATGCCATTAACGTGGGCCTGCCCATTATGGAGTGCCCCGAAGCTGTCGATGCGATTTGTGCCGGCGATACCGTGAAGGTCGATACCGATGCGGGTGTCATCACCAACGAGCGTACTGGCGAGACTTTTACAGCTGAGCCGTTCCCGCCATTTATTGCCGAGATTATCGAGGCCGGCGGTTTGGTTGCGCGCACGCGTGCCAAGATTGTCGCGGCAAAGGCTCAGGAGGCGTAAGCGATTATGACGGTCAAGCTGGATAATCCGTTTGCAAACGGGCCGAGTAGCGAGAGCTGGAGCTGCAATGTGAAGAAGACCTATAAGATCTGCTGTCTTCCTGGTGACGGCATTGGGCCCGAGGTTATTACCGAGGGTAAGAAGGTGCTGGCTGCCGTGGGCAAGCGCGCCGGCGTAGAGTTTGCCTTTGAGGATCACCTGATTGGTGGCGCGGCGATCGATGCGTGCGGCAATCCGCTGCCCGATGAAACCCTTGTGGCGGCAAAGGCGTCGGACGCCGTGCTGTTGGCATCCGTCGGTGGCCCAAAGTGGGATTCGACCGATCCGGCGGCCCCGCGCCCCGAGCAAGGCTTGCTGCGTATCCGCAAAGAACTCGGCCTCTATACCAACCTTCGTCCCGTAAAAATCTACGACGCACTTGCCAGCGCATCGACGCTTCGTCCCGAAGTCATCAAGGGCGTTGACATGGTACTCGTCCGCGAACTTACCGGTGGCATTTACTTTGGCAAGCACGAGCGCTTTTATGACGAGGGCGGTGCGGGCACCGACGGTGTGGCTGGCCAGCGCGCGGTTGACGTAATGGAGTACCGCGAGTACGAAGTTGAGCGCATCGCCCGCCAGGCGTTCGAGGCAGCTCGCAAGCGCCGCGGCAAGGTGACAAGCGTGGACAAGCGCAATGTATTGGAGACGAGCCGCATGTGGCGTGAGGTCGTGCATCGCGTGCATGACGAGGAGTATCCAGATGTAGAGCTTGAGGACCTGCTCGTCGACAACGCCGCCATGCAGCTCATTAACCGACCGGCCGACTTTGACGTCGTAGTTACGGAGAACATGTTCGGCGACATTCTCTCCGACGAGGCGGCGCAGATTACCGGATCGCTCGGCATGCTTGCCTCGGCTTCGCTGGGCGATGGCGTGTCGCTGTTTGAGCCGAGCGCCGGCAGCGCGCCCGACATCGCGGGGCTCGGTATCGCTAACCCGCTCGCGCAGATCCTGTCGGCGGCAATGCTGCTCACGTACGCGCTCGACATGGGTGGGCAGGCTGCTTGGATCGAAAATGCCGTGGCACGTGTGCTTGACGAAGGCTGGCGTACCCGCGACATTGCCGATGCCAGTACCCCTGCCGATAAGATCCTCGGCACGACCCAGATGGGCGATAAGGTCATCGCCGCGCTGTAGCGTCGAGATGTCCGGAACCACCACAAAGGTGCTTGTCCCCTTTGTGGTGGTTACCAGGGGGTTCTGGCGGTTGAGGACTCTATTGCCTCGTGGCGCTTGAGCTCGCGGCGCATGGTTTGCGAATTGAGCCAGGCTGCCTGCCATCCACGGATGGGGTAGCGCGCCTCGTCCAGCTCAAACTGCGTATAGCCGCATGCGTTGATAATCGTCGTCCCGCATGTGTGCTGGCGTTCGCGTTGAAAGTCGCGAACATAGCATTGGTGTACATGCCCGTGCACCATGTAATCGGGATTCCATGTCTCGAGCGCTGTGTTAAAGCATTCGAATCCCCGATGCGGCAGATCGTCCAGATCGCCCATGCCGGCGGCGGGCGCATGGGTGAGCAAGATGTCGCAGCCGCCGACCATCCTCACTTTGCGGGACAGCTTGCGCACGCGCTTGGCCATCTCGTGCTCGGTGTACATGTTAGCGCCATCTCGATAGCGCATGGAGCCGCCAAGCCCCGCAATGCGGACGCCGCGATACACGTACACGGTGTCTTCGACACAGATGCAGCCGCCCGGTGCATGACGCGCGTAGCGGTCATCGTGATTGCCACGCACGTAGATGAGCGGCCTGTTGATGACCGTGACCAAAAACTCAAGATAGTCCGGGTCCAGATCGCCAGCGGACAAAATTAGGTCGACACCCTCAAAGCGTTCCTTGCGAAAGCACTCCCACAGGCATCGCTCTTCGGTATCGGCTATGGCAAGGATTTTCATAGAGCACGGACCTTCGGCTCATCGTCAGGCTGCGGAATGGTGCCCACCACGTTGTCGGCCAGCCAGTCCATCTCGACGATTTGCGTGCTCGGCAGTGGGGGAAAGCCCTCAATCTGCACCACGCCGTCTTGGCTATGGAGCTCGCCGCCAAATGGATTGATGGAGCCCTCGACGATGCCATTGCGGAGGAGCTGAACAAGCTTGCGCGTCTGATAGGGCAGGCCCGGAGCGTAGCGAATGTCGATAACGCCCGAGCTCATGCCATACCAGTAGTTGACGGCGCGGACCCGGCTGTCGTCACTGGTCTCGTCCCAGGTGCCATGCAGCAGACTTCGCACGATAAGCTCGTAGTATCGGCCCCAGTTCCATACCGGCATGGCAATGCCGGTAACCTTGCCATCGACCAGGCGGTGGAGTCCGTAGGCCGTGGGGTCTTCGAGCGACTTTGACATGTCGGCGCCGGTCATGACGCTCACGCCTTCGCGGCACATGGCCTCGGCAAGGCCTCCGGCGGGCACATCGCCCCAGGTTAGGATAATTTGCGCACGGGGGTCGAGCAGCGAGGCGCCAATCGCAAAGGCGTTGATCTCGCTGAGTGCGCCCGAGGCGAAGACCGACGCGTGGTAACCGATGCGGTGGTTGTCCGCCATGCTGGCGGCAAGGGCGCCCAGGAGAAACTTTGCTTCGTACATCTTGCCAAAGTACGAACGGACGCTTTGGTGAGGAAGGCCGATGGAGCAGTTAAGGAACCGAACCCGGGGATATTCAACGGCAGCCCTGAGCGTGTATTCCATCAGGCGGTGCGAGGTCGAGAAGATGACGTTTGCTCCATGTTTGACAGCCGTTTCCACGGCGGCATAGAACACGTCCGGATCGTGACAGTCCTCAAACGCCTCGGTGCGCACGATACCGCCAAAGTGCTCATCGAGATACTGACGCCCTTGGTCGTGCAGCCTGTCCCAGCTCGACGTCGCACAGGTGAATTCATGGATAAAGGCGATGCGCAGGGGGTTGGCCGCCGAATAGACGGTCTTGCCCATAAAGAAGTTGAGCATGCCGGAGGTGGACTTGGCGGGCAACTCCTCCTCATCGACGTTTGGCGCTTCGACAAGATCGACCTTGTCCTCGTCACTTTTCCCGGCAATGACCAGCTCGCGCCAAATCTTGCACAGGCGGTTTACGACGATATCCGTCGGCGTATCCAGCAGGCGGTCCTGGTTGTACACATGGAGGTAGACGAGCATGGCGTCGGCGGGCGTAATGTCCAGGTGGTCGCCGCCGGCGCGAAGGTAGGCGCGCTTAAAGAGTAGGAAGGTGTGGCGCAGGTAATCGACCTTTTTTTGGGGCCATTTTTCGATAAGGTTCTGACCGAGCATCTTGGCGAGCGTCTCGTAGCTTCCTTCGCGCGAGAACTCGATCTCGTATAGGGGGCAGACGCTCCAAAACGCGCAGAACTCGCCGTACAGGCGGCTTTCGACGGAATCCCATTTGCCGGGGTAGAGGCGGGTGACCTTGGCCGAAACCGTCGGGGCGTCCAGGAATTTGAGGACGCTGACGCGCTTGTTGCCCTCCTGGACATAGAACCGATGCATGAACTCGGTGACGATGATGGGGTCGCGATAGCCCTCGGTTACCTGAATGTCGTAGAGGTTGGACCACTTGTGGGCGAACTCGGTGCTAAACGGCAGCAGGGGCATAAAGTTGCATGAAAAGGCGGACTGACGGCCCTTGGTAACCGTGCCGACAACCATTTCGAGCGGAATATCCCGCAGGCCGACATTCTCTCGCTGACCTAAGGGGAGCTGGGCAACCAAACTGTCGAGGTCCGTAAGGTATGGATGCTCGCTTTGGCTAATGGCGCGTCGACGTCCTTGCTCGCCGCGCTTGCGTGCTTGACGATAGGCCTCTTCCATAGTTTGCTCCCTTAGTCGTTTAAACAACTATATTAACTATGGTACCACGAATGAAAACCTCCCATTTCCCGATGTCAAAGAAATGGGAGGTAGTTCACTGTCCCCTTTGTGGCGGTTTGGGCGATGATGGGGGCGATGGCGCGGATGCAGGCGTCGGCTGCCGTGAAGGTGGTGCTGTCGTCGCTGACGATAAAGATGATCTTGCCCTTGATGCCAAAGTCGCCGATTTCGCTAAAGAGCACGTAGGGCTCCTGGTCAAAGCCCGAGATGGGCGAGACGGCCGTTTTGGTGGCGCTGACGAGCTCGTCTGCCAGCGCGTCAAGGGAAGCCCATTTAGACGTGTCCTTTACGGCAACGGGCACGGCCACACGTCCAAAGGGCATCAGATGCACGAGCGTGTTCTTGGAGATGTTGGAGTTGGGCACAATGATGGTCTGCCCGTAGGCATCCTCGATGGTCGTGTGGCGCCAGGTGATGTCCTGGACCACGCCCGACACGCCGCCGACCTCGATATTGTCGCCGGGCTTGATGATGCCCATAAAGGTCACCTGCATGCCGCCGATAAGGTTCGACAGCGTGTCCTGAAAGCCGAGCGAGATGGCAATGCCGCCGACGCCAAGAGCGGCGACGAGCGCGTTTGCGTTAATGCCAAAGCAGTTGTCGAGGATAAAGCTGCCGCCAATCATCCAGATGACGGCGCGCGCAATGTTGATGAAGATACTCGATGCCGGAAGCGGGTTATCGTCGCGGTTGAGCAGGTGACGCAGCGTCTTGGAAACGACTTTGGCGGCGACGGCGGTGCCTATCGCCAAGATGCCAGCCCAGATGATGTTGTGGACCCATCGCTGCTCAAAGAAATGAAGAATCGGCTCAAACAATTCCATGTAGGGAAAACCTCCTCATGATCGTTCAACCATGATACCCACCAAAAAGCCCGTCCGATCACAACGGACGGGCCGATAGCTTGAGATGGGGCGTCCGCGGTGGCGTAAGCTGGGGCGCCGGCGAGTACGCCGGCAAGGAGTGCGGCGGTCAAGCAAGACGAGGAAGAGATCCTCTCATGGCAGTTTCCTTAGTTCTTAACCAGTGGTCCCTGCTGACGCTGGATTATCGACATAATATGCGAAAACCGCCGCAAAGGTGTCTGTCCCTTTGCGGCGGTTTTGACGTCTGCGCAGATAAAACCTGCCAAAATAAACCTGTCCCTTTTTGGTAGGTTTAGCTCAGCAGCATGCGGTCGTTGGCGAGCTCGCCGCCCGAGACCTCCTCGAACTTCTGAAGCAAGTCGGCCACGGTGAGCGATTTCTTCTCATCGCCCGCCACGTCGTAGATTACGTGGCCCTCGTGCATCATGATCAGGCGATTGCCCAGACGGATAGCGTCGTTCATGTTATGCGTGACCATGAGCGTGGTCAGGTGGTTCTCGTCGACGATCTCCTCGGTCAGATCGAGCACCTTAGAGGCCGTTTTGGGGTCGAGTGCCGCGGTATGCTCGTCGAGCAGCAGCAGGCGCGGCTTGTTGAGCGTGGCCATGAGCAGGGTGAGTGCCTGGCGCTGGCCGCCCGAGAGCAGGCCGACCTTGGCGTTGAGGCGCGTGTCCAGACCAAGGTCCAGGCGTTTGAGCAGCTTGACGTACTCGTCCTTCTCGGCCTTGGTGACGCCCCACGAAAGGCCGCGACGCTGGCCGCGACGCTTGGCGAGTGCCAGGTTCTCGGCAATTTGCATGTCGGCTGCGGTGCCGCGCATGGGGTCCTGGAACACGCGGCCCAGGTACTTGGCACGCTGCGACTCGCTCAGACGCGAGATGTCGGTGCCGTCGAGCTCGATAACGCCCGAATCGAGCGGATACACGCCGGCGATCATGTTGAGCAGCGTGGACTTGCCGGCGCCGTTGCCGCCAATCACGGTTACAAAGTCGCCATCGTTGAGGGTAAGGTCGACGCCGGTAAGAGCGCGCTTTTCGGTGACGGTGCCCTTGTTAAAGGTCTTCTTGACGTGCGAGAGCTTAAGCATCTGCCTCATCCCCCTTCGTGTAGGAGCTGCGGAGCTTATAGCGCTCCCAAACCACGGGCACGCATAGGGCCACGGCGACAATCACGGCGGAGAGCAGCTTCATGTCGTTGGCGTCCATGCCCAGCTGCAGCACGATGGCGCGGATGAGGAAGTACACCACGGAGCCAAAGACGGCGGAGGCAAGACGGACGCTAAACTGCGTGAGACCGCCGGGCAGCAGGCGGCCGAGCACCTCGCCGATAACAATGGCGGCGAGACCGATAACGATGGCGCCGGTGCCCATGCCAATGTCGGCGTACTTCTGGCTCTGGCAGATGAGCGCGCCCGAAAGGCCAATGAGGGCGTTGGAGAGCACGAGGGCGATCATCTTAGTGGAGTTGGTGTTGACGCCCAGGGCACGGATCATGTACTCGTTGTTGCCGGTGGCGCGCAGCGCCGAGCCGATCTCGGTGCCAAAGAACCAATACAGGATGGCAACGATAGCAACGGCGAGCAAGATGCCCAGGATGATGGCAACGGTGGACTGCGGCAGGCCCGTCATATTGCTGACGGCCGAGAACACGGTGCCCTTGGCAAGGATGGGCGTGTTGGATTTGCCCATGATGCGCAGGTTGATGGACCACAGGCTGATCTGGGTGAGGATTCCGGCGAGGATCGCGGGAATCTCAAAGACGGTGGTCAGAATGCCCGTGACCGCGCCCGCAATGGCGCCGGCGCACATGCCGGCCAAAACGGCCAGCAACGGGTCGGCATTGTTGTTGACGATGAGCACGGCGCAGACGCAGCCGCCGAGGGCAAAGCTGCCGTCACAGGTCATATCGGGGATGTCGAGCAGGCGGAACGTGATAAACACGCCAAGCACCATAATGCCCCAGAGGACACCCTGCGAAACGGCGCCCTGCAATGCAATGAGCATGCTTCATACCTCCTAGGATAGGGTGGACACGTGATTTTCCATAATAGCGGTACCAATGCATAAAAGAGCAGCGGACGGACATTTTGTTTTACCAAAAACAAGCAGGGCGAACGCCGGTCTTTAGCGTTCGCCCCAATGACTCAGATATTGAATAACACAGCTATGGCGCAAGCGCGTGCCTAGCTGCGTTACCGCGCATGGCGCTACTCGTCTAGAGCGGAAAGGTCGATGCCCAGGGCCTCGGCCATCTCGTCGTTCTTGACGACGACCAGATCCTTGCTCGAGAGGTGCTTGATCGGCATATCCTCGGGCTTGGCCTCGCCCTTCAGAATCTTAACGGCCATCTCGCCCGCGGCGTAGCCCAGGTCCTCATAGTTGATGGAAAGGGTGAACAGGCCGCCGGCCATGCACATGCCCTCCTCGCCGGTCACAAAAGGAAGCTTGTTCTCCTTGCAGATCTGACCGACCTGCGAAGCGCCCGCGGCGATAGTGTTGTCAGTGGGGGAGTAGAGCGCGTCGACCTTGCCTACGGCAGACTCGACGACAGACTGGATCTCGTTGGAGCTCGAGACGGTGAAATCGGTGTACTCCAGGCCCAGCTTGTCGAGTTCCTTCTTGGCGGCCTTGATCTGGACGTCGGAGTTGGACTCGGCGGTGCAGTAGAGCAGACCGACCTTTTTAACGTCGGGCAGGACCTTCTGCATCATCTCGAGCTGCTCGGCGACCGGGGTGAGGTCGGAGGCGCCGGTGACGTTGGTGCCGGGCTTGTCGTTGTCCTGGACCAGGCCGGAGGCGGCGTAGTCGGTGATGGCGCAGCCCACGATGGGGATATCGGCCGTGGCGCCGGCGGCAGCCTGTGCGGCAGGCGTGGCGATGGCGTAGATCAAGTTGACGTTGTCGCCCACAAACTTGTCGGCGATGGACTTACACGTGGACTGGTCGTTCTGGGCGTTCTTCTGGTCGATCTTGACCTTGAGTCCGCTCTTCTTGATGGCCTTGACAAAGCCGTCGTTGGCGGCGTCGAGCGCGGAGTGCTCAGTGAGCTGCAGAACGCCGATGGTGTAGTCGGAACCGGCGGCTGCAGAGCCGGAACCAGAGTTGCCGCCGCATCCGGCGAGCGGGGCCAGTGCGAGCAGGCCGGCGGAGACCAGAAGGCTCCTGCGGCTGATGGTGATGTCGTTCATGTCATTACCCCCAGTATAGAAATTGCTGGAAACACTGCACTCAAACAAAGTGCAAGTGGGTCTATAGTAGCGCCGATGCCCATTTTTTCAACAACCTGTCGGGTTTTTTAATACTGAACCGGATGGACGGCGGGGGATTCGGCGGGCAACGGCAAGACTTAGGCGGCGGGCGCGGGCCGCTCCCCCTCGTCCAGCGCGGCAAAGAGCTTCTTGCCGTCGAGCAGGCGCGTGCTAACGTTTCTCATGCGGCCGACCTCGACGGTGCGTAGGGTGTCGTCGGAGCCGTGCCCGTCGACGACCGTTCCCAGCAGATACGAGACACCGTCTCGCTGTTTGATGGCAAAAGGCCGAACGGTCATCCTCGTCACTTCGATCTTGTCATGTGTCGTGACGCTTGAAATGTCAAAGCTCACCGTGGTTCCGTGGTCGATGGCCCGCTCGATGAGCTCGCAGGTATCGATGCGTTTGGCGGGCGGTCGCGTGGTCTTGGCGGGTTTGCCCTCTGCGCTTGGTGCCGGCTCGGACGTATCGAGGTAGCCGCGAACGTCGGCGCTTGCCATGGCGACCAGATGGCGCGCTATGCTTTTCCTGGTCGCGATGGGTGTGGAGCGGTTGCGCATGACCATGCCATGGAGTCGAATGATTTCCTCGTCGGAGAGCGGTCGGGTGAGAAGTCGGTAACCCGCGCCGCGCTTGTACTCAATCTCGTATCCGGCATGTCGCAGGGCGGAAATCGCGGTATGGATGCTGCGCCGCGCTGCCGAGATGGGCATGCGAGCGGGGTCGTCGGGATGGGCGAGGCGCTCGATCAGCTCATCGGGAGGAAGCGCTTTGTCCTCACCGGTATGCTCGCTTAAGAGTTGCAGGATGCGCACAGCGCGATAGGCTGCCATGGAAGCAGCACCCCTGGTCGTGGCCTCGTAGTTCTCAACAGCGGGTTTGGCCATTGCGTTCACGTCCTTTCCGTTTTTGGGTGATGACGGTACGGAGCCTAGGACACGGGGTTTGCTTAGGGGCGCAGGGCACTCTGGGTGGTCGGTAGTCGTCGGCAAGCGGCGGATCGATTTTTCAACAGCCCTGATCAGCTGACCAAAAGCTTGACAAAAGCCTGACGGATGCTGTTGAAAAAAGCGCCCCTCGGCTTGCCGAGAGGCGCTGGTGCGACACGCTGTAACGCGCGGGACGGAGCTGTGGCGATTAGAAATCGGCGTTGCCCACGGTGCGGGGGTGCGGAAGGACGTCGCGGATGTTGCCCACACCCGTCAGGTACATGACCAAACGCTCGAAGCCCAGGCCATAGCCGGCGTGTTTGCAGGAGCCATAGCGGCGCAGGTCAAGGTAGTACTTGTACTGCTCGGGGGCCATGCCCAGGTCCTTGATGCGGGCCTCGAGAAGATCCAGGCGCTCCTCGCGCTGGGAGCCGCCGATAATCTCGCCGATACCGGGAACCAGGCAGTCGGCGGCGGCGACGGTCTTGCCGTCATCGTTCATGCGCATGTAGAAGGCCTTGATCTCTGCCGGGTAGTCGGTCACGAAGGTCGGGCGCTTAAAGTGCTCCTCGGTCAGGAAGCGCTCGTGCTCGGTCTGCAGGTCAACGCCCCAGCTGACAGGATAGTCAAACTTGTGACCGGCGGCGACGGCCTGCTCCAGGATCTCGACGGCCTCGGTGTAGGTGACGCGGGCAAAGTCGGAGTTTGCCACGTGGTTCAGGCGCTCGATCAGGCCCTTGTCCACAAACTTGTTGAGCATGTTGAGCTCGTCGGGGCAAGTGGCCATAACGTCCTTAAGAACGTACTTGAGCATGGCCTCGGCGTTATCCATGTAGTCGTTCAGGTCGGCAAAGGCCATCTCGGGCTCAATCATCCAAAACTCGGCGGCGTGGCGCGTGGTGTTGGAGTTTTCGGCGCGGAAGGTGGGGCCAAAGGTGTACACGTCGCCAAAGGCCATGGCAAAGTTCTCGGCATTGAGCTGGCCGGACACGGTAAGGCTTGCGTGCTTGCCAAAGAAGTCCTGGCTCCAGTCGACCTCTCCGGACTCGGTGAGAGGCGGATTTTTGGGGTCGAGCGTGGTCACGCGGAACATCTCGCCGGCGCCCTCGCAGTCACTCGTGGTGATGATGGGGGTGTTGACGTAGACAAAGCCCTGCTCTTGGAAGAAGCGGTGGATGGCGGCAGCCGCGACAGAGCGGATGCGGAACACGGCACGGAACAGGTTGGTGCGCGGGCGCAGGTGCTGCTGGGTACGCAGGAACTCGACGGTTGCGCGCTTCTTCTGCAGCGGGTAGTCCGGGGCGCTCGTGCCCTCTACCTCGATGGAGGTGGCAGAAAGCTCGAAAGGCTGGGGCGCATCGGGGGTCAGCTTGACGGTGCCGGTGCAAATGAGTGCAGCCGAGACGTTTTGGTGGGCGATCTCGTCGTAGTTGCCGAGCGTTTCGCGGTTCATGACGACCTGCAGGTCGCGGAAGCAGCTGCCGTCGTTGAGCGTGACGAAGCCAAAGTTCTTCATGTCGCGGACGGACTTGACCCAGCCGGCGACAGTGACGGTCTTGCCGCCGAGCGACTCGGCATCGGCATAGAGCTGCGCGATTTTGGTGCGGTTCACGTATCCTCCCATAACGGTTGAATGATAGTTATCCATATAGTTCGATATTCTAGCAGCTCGGCTCATTTGGGCTATACAGATAAGGCATTGACGGGACGGTTTTCAAACGAAAAGCGCCCGCGGCCAGATGGTCGTGGGCGCTTGCGTGTTGCCTATTGGCTGTACGGCGCAGGACTCGTTACTTGGTCTTAGCCACCAGCAGCGGGTCGCCCAGCTTGACGAGCGGGTTGCCGCCGATAAGCGTTCCAGACTCGCCGACATGGTCGATGCTCTTAAGACGATCGAGCTCGGAGATGATGACGGTCACGATGTCCTCGTGGCCAGCGGCCTTAATGGCATCGCGGTCGAAACTGATGAGCGGCTGGCCTGCCTTGACCACATCGCCCATCTCGACAAAGCGGGCAAAACCCTTGCCGTTCATTTGTACGGTGCCCAGGCCGACATGGATGAACACGCGAAGGCCGTCCTCGGTGATCATGCCAATAGAGTGGTTGGTGACGGTGGTGGCGCCGATGCGGCCGTTAGCGGGCGCATAGATGGTGCCGGTGATGGGCTCGATGCCGTAGCCCTGGCCGAGCATACCCGAGGCGATGGTCTCGTCGGGAACCTCGTTTAGATTGACGAGCACACCGTTAACGGGAGCGTAGATGACGCCTTCGCGGGTGGCGAAGCTTGCTGCGGGCGGTACGGACGCCTCGCCCGACGAGTTGAACGTGGACTTGAGCGAATCGAGCAGACCCATAGATGCCTCCAACGTATCAAGTGCGCATGTGGCGCACGCGTAGTTTTGCCGGAAACGTTTCGTGTGTGTTTACCGGCTCGGTCAGCGTCCCTATTTTACGCTGCTCAACGACGGCCCTGAGCTGGGATTATGTGATATATCAGTTGAAGGGAAACTTATTGCGGATACGTTTCGATGCCGTGCGTCCAAGTGGGGTACGCTTGAAGGCGATACATAACGTGCGCACGAATCGCGCGAAGGGAGCATATATGATCGTCGAGAGCCATGCGCTGTGGGGCGAGGAGCCGACTGAGGAATATCCGGCGACGTTTACCTATATGGGGGCCGAACCGCTGCCCGGCAAGCCCAATGGTCGTCGCCCGGCAGTGATCATCTGCGGCGGAGGCGCGTTTACGCACATCGCCCCGCATGAGCAAGATCCGGTGGCGTTTGCCTTTTTGGATCACGGGTACCAGGCCTTTGTTCTCAACTATGTCACGAGTGGCACGGGTGACGTGAGCTTTCCGCACCCCCAGGCAGATCTTGCCAAGATGGTCGCCACGGTTCGTGCGAATGCCGACGAGTGGCATGTCGATCCCAAGCGCGTGTGCGTTGTGGGCTTTTCGGCGGGCGGCATGATTTGCGCCTCGCTGGCAACGCAATGGAAGACCGGTCCCTTCGCGGCACTTGCCGGGGCGCGTCCGGACGACATTCGTCCCGATGCCGTGGTGCTGGGCTATCCATTGCTCGACTTTGCCTATGTCCGCGACATGCAGACGCGCGATCCGCGCATCGACTTGCGCGTGCCCAAGACAGGTGGCAAGACGGGACGCGATTTGCTCAACGACTACCTGTCGATGGTGACGGGTGGCGAGGCCACCGAAGAGCACCTGGCCGATATCTGCCCTACCACGCATGTTTCGCGTCAGATGCCGCCGACCTTTGTGTGGGGCGTGTCCGATGACAAAACGGCGCCGATCGAGCAGGTCTATCCGTTTGCTCAGCGCATGGCCGAGGAGGGCGTCGCTTGCGAGATGCACGTCTTTGACCAAGGCGGTCACGGCCTTTCGCTCGGCAATGCCAATACCGCGGTCGACAACGAGGACAAACAGGTGGCGGTTCGCCCTTGGATTCGCCTAGCCTTCCGCTTCCTGGAGCGCCATCTGTAAGAGTAAGAGGGCCAGTCCCTCCCGTCCCTCATAACTTGCGGTGAAATAGTTCCTGTTTTTGCTGGTTAAAGCCCCAAGCAGGAACTATTCCACCGCAGCTTCGTTTTGATGCCCGGACCGGAAACCGCGTCCCAGTTTTGTCCGCAGTCCCAGCTTCAGAGTGGGACGCGGTTTCCCCGAGAGGACCCATCGGGAAATCGGGGACCGGAATTCGCCTGAGTAGTGGGATGCAGTTTCCGCAGCAGACTCGTCTGGAAAACTGGGGCCCGGAATCCCCATTGCAACAATCTGTTGATTGAACGTCGCTGCATGTTCGCGCTATCATGCATGGTTAAAATTGGTTAGCCATGGCAAACGGTTAGCAATGGTGAACATAAATGCAACGCCCTGTGGGCGTCGGGGGAGGAACACGGACGTGAAGCTCGATACACTCGAGATTGGAAAGGACGCCGTTGTCGCATCGGTGGCATCGGACGATCAGGCACTCCGACAGCATATTTTGGACATGGGCTTAACGCCGGGCACCGAAGTCACCATGATGAAGTACGCCCCCATGGGCGACCCGCTCGAGATTCGCCTGCGTGGCTACGAGTTGACGCTGCGCAAAGACGATGCTGCTCGCATTGAGCTCGTGGGTATTCACGACACCGATACGAGCCCGCGCGTTAACGCCGCAATCGGCACGACGGAGCACCCGGCGCTCGGTGAGGGGACGTATTCGCCCCGCGCGGCAAAAACGGCCGTGCCCGAGGGCGCGCCGCTGCACTTTGCCCTCGCCGGCAACCAAAATTGCGGCAAGACCACGCTGTTCAACCAGCTGACGGGTTCCAACCAACATGTTGGTAACTTTCCCGGCGTGACGGTCGACCGCAAGGACGGTACTGTCCGTAACCATCCCGAGGCGAGCGTTACCGACCTGCCCGGTATTTATTCGTTGTCGCCGTACACGGGCGAGGAGATTGTCAGCCGTCAATTCATCCTTGACGAGCATCCCGACGCCATCATCGACATCATCGATGCCACCAATATCGAGCGCAACCTCTACCTGACGCTGCAGCTTATGGAGCTCGACTGCCCCATGGTCATCGCGCTCAACATGATGGACGAGGTGACGGCCAACGGCGGCGCCGTGGATGTCAACCTGCTCGAGAGCCTGTTGGGCGTGCCTGTTGTCCCCATTAGCGCTGCCCGCAACGAGGGTATCGGCGAGCTGGTGGATCACGCTCTGCATGTGGCGCGGTTCCGCGAGCGCCCGGGTCGCCTGGACTTCTGCGCGCCCGATGGCCCGGACGGCGGCGCGCTGCATCGCTGCATCCACGGCATTGCCAACCTGATCGAGGACCATGCCGTGACGGCCCGCATTCCGGTGCGTTTTGCGGCGACCAAGCTGGTTGAGGACGACGAGCTGGTGACCGAGGCACTTCACCTGGATCGCAACGAACTTGACGCTATCGAGCACATCATTACCCAGATGGAGGGCGAGGCTGGCACCGACCGCCTGTCCGCGCTGGCCGATATGCGCTTTAGCTTTATCGGCGACGTGTGTGGGCGCTGCGTGGTGAAGCCGCACGAGAGCCGCGAACACGTGCGCTCCGTCAAGATCGACCGCATCCTGACGGGCCGCTACACGGCCATCCCGGCGTTTCTGGTGATCATGGGCCTCGTCTTTTGGCTGACGTTTGGCGTGATTGGCGCGGCGTTGCAGGGACTTATGGAGGACGGCATCGCTGCCATCATCGCCTCGGCCGATGCGGGTCTCAAGGCGTTTGGAACCAACGACGTGGTGCGCTCGCTGGCTGTCGACGGCGTGCTTACGGGCGTGGGTAGCGTGCTGTCCTTCCTGCCGATTATCGTCGTGCTCTTCTTGTTCCTCTCCATTCTGGAAGACTCCGGCTACATGGCGCGCGTGGCCTTTGTCATGGATAAGGTGCTGCGTCGCTTTGGCCTGTCGGGCCGCAGCTTCGTGCCCATGCTCGTCGGTTTTGGCTGCACCGTGCCGGCTATCATGTCGACCCGTACACTCCCATCCGAGCATGATCGCAAGATGACGGTCATGCTCACGCCGTTTATGAGCTGCTCGGCCAAGCTGCCGGTTTACGGCTTGCTGTGCGGAGTATTCTTCCCGCAGGCGACGGTCCCCGCCATGGTCTCGCTCTATCTGATTGGCATTGCGGTCGGTTGCATCGCGGCATTGGTGCTCAACCGCACGGCATTTAAGGGCGACCCGGTGCCGTTTATCATGGAGCTTCCCAACTACCGCCTGCCGAGCATCAAGACGACGGTGATGCTGGCGTGGGATAAGGCCAAGGACTTTATTACCAAGGCCTTTACCATCATCTTTGCCGCCACCGTGGTCATCTGGTTCCTCCAGACGTTTGACATCCGCTTTAATGTGGTCGCCGATCAGTCGCAGAGTCTACTTGCCGGTCTGGGTAGCATCATCGCGCCGGCGTTGGCGCCGCTTGGCTTTGGCGACTGGCGTGCATCCACGGCGCTCGTCACCGGACTTATCGCCAAGGAGAGCGTCATCTCGACCCTCACCGTGCTTTTGGATGCAACGTCACCCGCGGCGCTGTCGACCATGTTTTCGCCGTTTACCGCCTACGTGTTCTTGGTCTTTACGCTGCTGTACCCGCCCTGCGTGGCGGCAATCGGTGCCGTCAAGAGCGAGTTGGGCGCGCGCTATGCCGTTGCCGTGTTCGCGTTTCAGGTGATGGTCGCCTGGATTGTGGCGTTTGTCGTGCATTCGGCGGGCATATTGCTGGGGTTGGCTTAGCTATTTATTGACGGCGCAACCTCTGTGTATTGAGTTGATTGCGGCCCCGCATCTGTACTGACGGATGCGGGGCCGTTGCTATATAATCGCCCACCGCCCAAGACAATCGGAGAGGTTTCCTACATGACTCAGGCAAGACAAGATGGCATCTCGCTCAAGCAGTGGCTCCCGCTTATCGGGCTCGCCTGCTGCGCGTTCGTGTTCAACACATCGGAGTTCATGCCCATCGGCCTTCTGACTGATATTGCCGTATCGTTCTCGCTCACCGAGGCCCAGGCAGGCATCATGATTTCGGTCTACGCCTGGGGCGTCATGCTGCTGTCGCTGCCGCTTATGGTGTTTGCCTCGCGCTTTGAGTTCAAGCGTATGCTGCTCGGCGTGCTCGCCGTGTTCTCTCTGGGTCAGTTCCTGTCCGCCGTGGCGCCCACCTATCCTATTTTAGTCTGCGCACGCCTGGTGGTCGCTTGCGCACATGCCGTGTTCTGGTCGGTCGCCTCGATTATGGCCTCGCGCCTGGTCGACGCCCGTCACGGGGCGCTCGCCATCAGCATGATCGCCACGGGCTCGTCCATCGCACAGATCTTTGGCCTGCCGATCGGCCGCGCCATCGGCCTGGCCGTGAGCTGGCGCATGACGTTTGCCGTGGTCGGGGCCTTTTCTGCCGCCGCGGTGGTGTACCAGGCAGCGGTGTTCCCGGCCATGCCGGCGGGTGAGCGCTTTGCCGTTAAACAGCTGCCCGAGCTGCTCAAGAACCCGTTCCTCATCGCGCTCTACGCGGTCACGGTTTTTATGGCGACCGGCTATTACACAGGCTACAGCTATATCGAGCCCTTCCTGGCGCAGGTCGCGCACGTCGACGCGGGCGCCATTACCATGACGCTGACGGCGTTTGGCTGCTCCGGTCTGGTGGGCAGCTGGCTGTTTGGCCGCCTGTTCGACGGGCACCGCTTCCCGTTTTTGGCTATCACGCTCTCCGGCGTGCCAGCGGCCCTGCTGCTCATGGGTCCGGCCGCATCGTCGCTCGCAGCAGTGCTTGCTGTCTGCGTGCTGTGGGGCTGCTGCGCCACGGCCTTTAACGTGGCATTCCAGGCCGAGCTTATCAAGTACACGCCCGCGGATTCGTCGGCTGTCGCCATGTCGATCTTCTCGGGCCTGTTTAATCTGGGTATCGGCACGGGCACCGCGATCGGCGGCGCCGTGGTTTCGGGTCCCGGTATCGCCTGGATCGGCTTCGTGGGCGGGGCGATTGCCGTCGTGGGCGTCATCCTCGCCATCACGGTGATGTTCCCGGCCATCCGTCGCGCCAAGCCCGTCGCCTAATCACGTTCCCTCATCAGTTGCGGTGGAATAGTTCCTGTTTAAGGCCTCTGAAGGCCCAAGCAGGAACTATTCCACCGCAACTTATTTTGGGGAAGAGGATGCAAGCTGGGCATACAATGGATGTCGTTGTGTTGAGCTTACCGGGAGGCTGCTATGTGGGCATACGAGACGACGTTCTATCAGATCTATCCGCTGGGCTTTTGCGGAGCTCCGCGCGAAAACGCCGCGCCCGTTGCCGAGGATGAGCTTGCCCAGGCCGCCAACGACGCGCCCAACCCCGATGCCCCCATCATGAAAATCGCCCAATGGGCCGACTACCTGCAGGAACTAGGTATTGGCGCTGTGCTCATCAACCCACCGCTCGAGTCCGATAGCCATGGCTACGACACGCGCAGCCTGCGCCACATCGACCGTCGCCTGGGTGGGGATGCCGACTTTGCCGCCGTGTGCGAGACGCTGCATGCCCACGGCATCCGCGTGGTGCTCGACGCCGTCTTCAACCACGTCGGTCGCGGCTTTTGGGCCTTCCGCGATGTGCAGGAGCGCAAGTGGGACTCGCCCTACAAGGACTGGTTCCACATCAGCTTTGACGGCGACTCGTGCTACGGCGACGGCTTTTGGTACGAGGGCTGGGAAGGCCATTTTGAGCTCGTGAAGCTTAACCTGCAAAACCCCGCCGTGGTCGATTACCTGCTCGAGTCCGTGCGCCGTTGGGCCGATGTCTTTGGCGTCGACGGTCTGCGCCTGGACGTCGCCTATATGCTCGACCGCGACTTTATGCGCCGCCTGCACGCCTTTGCCCGTGAGCTCAAGCCCGATTTTGTGCTGATCGGCGAGACGCTCCACGGCGACTACAACCAGATCGTCAACGACGAGATGCTCGACTCCTGCACCAACTACGAGTGTTACAAGGGACTGTACTCCAGCTTTAACTCGATCAACATGTTCGAGATCGCCCACTCGCTGCACCGTCAGTTTGGCGGCGACCCGTGGTGCATCTACCGCGGCAAGCACCTGCTGTCGTTTGTCGACAACCACGATGTGCCACGCCTGGCGAGCATCCTCACCGACAAGTCCTGTCTGCGTCCCGCCTATGGCATGCTCTTTGGTATGCCGGGCATCCCGTGCATCTACTATGGCAGCGAGTGGGGAATTGCTGGCGAAAAGGGCGGCCCCGATGGCGACTGGGCGCTGCGCCCTGCGCTCGATGAGCCTGCGCCCAACGAGCTGACGGCGTTCATCACACAGCTTACGCACCTGCGCTCGGCCGACGACGCGGCGGCACGCGCTCTCAGCTACGGCGCGTACCGCAACGTGGTGATTCAGAACAAACAGCTGCTGTTCGAGCGCGCCTGCGACGACGCGACGGTGCTCGTGGCGGTCAATGCCGTGAACGAGCCTTATACCTTTGGAGCCGGCGAACTCAACGGTTCCTTCGTCGACCTACTTGCCGACGATGCACCCACGGTCGAGCTGACGGGTGCGCTTGAACTTGCGCCCTACGAGGTGCGCTATCTGTTGAGGGCCTAGGTCATGGCGGCGTCAGACGAGGGCTATCAACATATTGAGCATGGGTTTGAGCCCGTGTTCGACCAGCGCTCGCGCGTTTTGGTGCTCGGGTCGTTTCCCTCGGTGCTTTCGCGCGCCAATGCCTTTTATTACGGCAACCCTCAGAATCGCTTTTGGCGCGTGATGGCCGCGTGCCTTGGTGTGCCTGCACCACCCAACGAGGGCGACCCTTTGGTGGGCGGCGAGCCCGCGACGCTCGACGCCTCTATTGCCGCCAAGCGATCCATGCTTCTGAACGGTGGTGTGGCCCTGTGGGATGTGGTCGAGAGCTGCGACATTAAGGGGTCGAGCGACGCGAGCATCAAAAACGTTGTGCCGGCATATATCGAACGCATCACTGGAGCTGTGCCCATCGAGCGGGTGGTATGCAACGGAGGTACGGCGGGGCGCCTTTATAAGCGCTATCTACAGGAGCGGACGGGTCTGCCCGCTGTCGTATTGCCGTCAACTAGTCCCGCTAACGCGGCCTGGCGCCTGGAGCGGCTTGTCGAGCGCTGGCGCGGGGCAGTTGACTGGATCGCACGGTAATCTAGATCCTTTATTGAGCATGGGCGCCGAGGCGTTTGATGATGGCATGCCAGATTGGTGCGGGCACGGCGGGCTTGGCGCGCACCATGCCGTCGGCATCGACACTGTCGGCATCGCCGCCGCCAAGCAGCTGCGCATGCTCTATGGAGCAGCCCATGCGTACGGCGCCTACAAGCTTATCCATCGCTTCGGAAAATGGCCGGCGTAAGAGGCCCATACGCGGGGAGTGGCGAAGCGCCGCAATACCGCTGCCGGCGCAGATGACAACGCCACCGCACCATGGCAGGTCACGTAGAATACATGCCCGGTACAGGTGGTCGAGGACTTCGTCCGCCTGCTTGTTGTTTTTTGACAGGGCCTGGACGACGACATAGACGCGTGTCTCTGTATCCCCGAAGCGATCGAGCACCTGCTCGACAGCGATCATCGCCTCATCATCAAATGCATCATCAACAGTGAACACCATGCCATCGACAACACCGGCATCATCCGCCTCCAAATCGACCGAACGGGGGAGCGCGGTGCCGGAAAGCTGAACATAGGCGGCGATGGCATCCTGCAGGTCCCAAAGCAAAAACTCAAGATCGGCGCTCTCGGGAATACTGATATACGCAATGGTTTGCAACGTTTTTGGTACATCGCCGCGTGCAGTTGTCTCCATGCCGCCTCCTTTCCGGTTGGTTTCCGTTTAGGTTACACCGTCTGGTGGCGCGCGGGCGCGCTATCCTAGTGCAACCCTTACGAAAGGAATGCCATGCGACTGCCCATGAACACCTCGCTTGCCACGCTCAAGCCCTCCGGCATTCGCCGGATCAACGCACTCGCCGCCCAGCACCCGGGGTGCATCGCGCTCGCGCTTGGCGAGCCCGATTTTCCCACGCCCGATGTGATTAGCGCCGAGGTGACCGCCGCGCTGGGCCGCGGCGACACGCACTATCCGCCCAACAACGGTCGCCCCGCCCTGCGCGAGGCGCTGTCTACCTACATGGGAGACGCGGGCCTTACGTTTTCGGCCGACGAGGTCATCCTGACCGACGGCGCGACCGAGGCCCTGTCGGCAACATTTATGGCCATGCTCAACCCCGGCGACGAGGTTATTATCCCCACGCCGGCCTTTGGCCTGTACGAGAGCATCGTCGTGGCCAACCACGCCAAAGCGCTCTTTTTGGATACGGAGCCCGCGCAATTTCAGATTGACGAGGAAGCGCTTCGCGCCTGCGTGACGCCGGCGACTAAGGCCATCGTCATCTGCACGCCCAACAATCCTACGGGCTGTATCCTCGACGCGGCATCGCTCGACGCCGTGGCACACGTGGCAGAGCAAGCGGGCATCTACGTAATCTGCGACGACGTATATAACCGCCTGGTCTATGTGGATGGCTATGAGCGCTTTGCCCAGCGCCACCCGGAGCTACGCGAGCAGACGGTGGTCATCGAGAGCTTCTCCAAGCCATGGGCTATGACCGGCTGGCGCTTGGGCTGGCTCGCAGCTGCAGCCCCCGTCATCGCCGAGATCGCAAAAGCTCACCAATACCTAGTATCAAGCGCCGTCTCCTTTGAGATGGACGCCGCAGCCCGAGCCCTGACCGTCGACCCAACCCCCATGCTCAAAGTCTACCGAGCTCGCCGCGAACGCGTGCTCGCAGCCTTAGACACCATGGGCCTCGACGTAGTGGAACCAGCCGGCGCCTTCTACGCTTTCCCCAGCATCAAACAATTCGGCCTAACAAGCGAAGACTTCTGCATCAAAGCCATCAAAGAAGCCAACGTAGCCCTAGTCCCCGGAGACTGCTTCGGCACCGAAGGCCACGTCCGCTTAAGCTACTGCGTCTCCGACCAAGATCTGGACGAAGGCCTCCGCCGCCTGTCCACCTTCATTTCGACTTTGTAGTCCTCAGGGATGCAACACATCAGCCCACCGACATAAGGATTGTGAGTGGGGCGCGTCGGCCAACGGCAACCCTGGCTGCCCCAAAGTCAACACAGGTCGCGCCGCCAAAGGCCAGGCGCAAGCTTTTCGTAGATTCCGCACGAGCCGAAGAGCACTAAATGTGCTCTTCGTGCGAGCCCAGGACCTGACCGAGCGAAAAGCTTGCGCCTGGCCTTTGGCGGCGCGACCGAGATGGTGGAATTGTGTGCAGCCAGGGTTGCCGTTGACCGAAGCCGGGGTCCCCGCCATAATACTTTCGGTTCACGCACGAATCCGCTGCCAGAGACAGCCGGTGCAAACGGGCATTGCCCGCGAGCTTAATGGGATATCCCGCCAGCCGAGGTGGTCGAGTAGATATGTCTTCTCGCCCCCGTCGCTCATGCAGCGCGGGGGCTTTCTTTTTGGACATGCCCCCGTCACGTCCTTGTGGCGGACCGTGCCCGGAAAGAATTCGAGGAGGTGTAATTCATGCCCCAGCAGTACAAAATCGACAAGGTTGCAGAGATCGAGTCCCGTATCGCCGAGAATGCCGGTCTGTTCGTCGTCAACTACAACGGTCTGACGGTTAAGCAGGCTCAGGAGCTGCGTCATCAGCTTCGCGAGTGCGGCGCCGAGATGAAGGTCTACAAGAACAACCTGGTCAAGATCGCTCTCAAGAACCAGGAGCAGCCCGAGCTCGACGAGATCCTCGCCGGCCCCGTCGCTTATGTGTTCTACGAGACCGAGCCGGTCGAGGCCGCTAAGACCCTTAAGGACTTCTCCGCTAAGTCCAAGGGCGTCCTTGAGATCAAGGGCGGTATCTCCGACGGCAAGGCCGTTTCCGCTGATGATGTTAAGGCTATCGCCGAGCTGCCCACCAAGGACCAGCTTCTCGGCCAGATCGCCGGTCTCATCTCCGGTTTCGCTCGCGACATCGCTGTCTGCGTCAACGGCGTTTCCTCTGGTCTCGCTCGTTCGATCCAGCAGGTCTCCGAGCAGAAGGCAGCCTAGTCGCTGTTTTCACCCGCGGCGGCAACGCCGCACCCCTGGCGCATTCGCGCCGTGTTTTAACTGATCTCCGTGCACAGACACGGAAACCGAAAGGACTTAGAAATGGCTAAGCTTACCACCGATGAGATCATCGATGCTCTTAAGGAAATGACCCTTCTCGAGGCTTCCGAGCTCGTTAAGGCTATCGAGGACACCTTCGGCGTTTCCGCCGCTGCTCCTGCCGCTGTTGTCGCCGCTCCCGCTGCTGGCGCTGCTGAGGCCGAGGAGAAGACCGAGTTTGACGTCGTGCTCGAGGGCTTCGGCGACAACAAGATCCAGGTCATCAAGGCCGTCCGTGAGCTCACCAACCTTGGCCTGAAGGAGGCCAAGGAGGTCGTCGAGAGCGCTCCCAAGGCTGTTCTCGAGGGCGCCAAGAAGGAGGACGCCGAGGCTGCCAAGGAGAAGCTCGAGGCTGCTGGCGCTGCTGTCACCCTCAAGTAATCAGGCTTTCTCGCCAGATTTCTTTGCAGACGGGGTTCGCATTGCGAGCCCCGTCTTTTTTGTTTTGCCCCCTCATTCCCATTGCTCGGCACGCAGAACACCGCTGTCTTCGCCGTGCCAATCCCGTTACCGCTGGGGCATAAAATTGCACCATTCGAGCAATAATTTGCGTTGACCTGCTGAAGAATTGCGTTTGCCTTACGGCGACGTATGTCTCCGGCGGTAAGATACTTCGGTATCGCAATTTGGTCTGCGGCCGCCGTGCCGCACGCTTGGGGCGCTTTGCGCCTGCGAAAGGATCCTTGAATAATATGAAGGCAATCATCCCCGCCGCCGGTCTAGGCACGCGTTTTCTGCCTGGCACTAAGTGCACGCCCAAAGAGATGCTGCCGGTTCTCGACAAGCCGGTTATCCAGTACGTCGTTGAGGAGGCGCTCGCTCCCGAGGAGGTCGATGATGCTATCATCGTCACCTCTCCTGGCAAGCCCGAGCTGTTGAACTACTTCCAGCCCGATCGTTCGCTCGAGAACCTGCTGCGCGAGCGCGGCAAAGATGCATATGCCGATGCCGTTGCCCACGCAGGCGGTATGCCGGTCGACTTCCGTTATCAGTACGAGCCCAAGGGCCTCGGCCATGCCATTCGCTCGGCGGCCGATGCTGTGGCGGGGGAGAACTTCCTGGTTCTTCTGGGCGACTACGTTGTGCCCAACCATGACATTTGCGACAAGATGCTTGCCGTTTCCAAGGAGCATGGCGGCGCTTCGGTTATCGCTGTTGCCGCGTGTGCTCCCGAGGAGGTCAGCCGCTATGGCGTTATCGCCGGCGAGCGCGTGGGCTCCCTCGAGGGCGCTGAGGGCGTTGGCGATGCCGAGCCGGGCGCCGTGTGGCGTATCGGCGGCTTGGTGGAGAAGCCTGCTCCCGAGGCTGCGCCTTCTAACCTTTACATCGTCGGACGCTATCTGCTGAGCCCGCTGGTCATGGAGCTGCTTGCCGACCAGCAGGCCGGCAAGGGCGGCGAGATCCAGCTGACCGACGCCATGGCCCGTTCGCTCGACCGCGAGGCCATGTACGCCGTCGTCATCGATCCTCTGTCGGGCTACGACACCGGCACGCCTTCTGGCTGGATGGCCACCAACGCCCTTATGGCCGCAAGCGATCCCCGCTTTGCCGATGCCTTCTGGGATGCCATCGACGAGCGCGGCGGCTTGATGCGCAAGTAAACAGCGCTTACGGGTGCGGACTTCGGTCTGCACCCGTTTTTTTGCGAACTGCCGCTTAGCTCCGGAAAGTGCGACCCACAATTTGGTCGAATTCTGGGATGCGCTTTCCGGCTGAAGACCCTAGCGGAAAGCGCATCCCAGAGTATCGGCGGGACTGCGGACAAAAAGTTGGACCGTTGAGGTCCGGAACGGAGTCCGCATGGCATACAGTAGGAGAATGGTGGAGAGGGCCAGGGCGCTTCGCGGCGCCGGGCTCACCG
>NZ_JBQKDD010000008.1:0-106297 GCF_052122015.1 Collinsella sp. LCP19S3_A6 | reverse complement strand
CAGTTCCGGGAGGGGCGCAGGAGACGGGAGGGCCGTATATGAGGGACCCCAGGCACCCGAGGCATTTCACCGACGAGTTCAAGAGGCAGATAGTCGACCTCGCGACGCCGAGGAGCCTGCACTGCGCTGATATGGGGTAGCGGCCCTCGTTGGCCGCTATGGCCCTCACTTTCGAGCGTATATCAGCGCCGCTTGTTTTAAGACGTCGACCTCCATCCGGAGCCTGCGGTTCTCGCGCTCGAGCTCCAGGATCCGGTTCTGCTCGGGCGTGCGGTTGTCCGCGGCGCGCGGCGAGCCGGTCGCGTTTATCGACTCGACCCGCCTCTCCACGGTGCTCTTGCCGAGGTCGTACTCGTCCATGATCTCGCGCTTGGGCTTGCCGGCGTTGTAGAGGTCGACTATCTGCCTCTTGAACTCGTCGGTGAAATGCCTCGGGTGCCTGGGGTCCCTCATATACGGCCCTCCCGTCTCCTGCGCCCCTCCCGGAACTGTCCACATCAGTGTAGCCAATCCAGGCTCGAGGCGCTCAAGAAGAGGGCCGGCTCGCGGCTGGTCAGGGCCTGGGAGCTCAAGGAGGACCTGCGGGCCGTCTTCCGGGCAGCCGACGGCTCCGAGGCCGCCGAGCTGCTCGACGACTGGATGCACAGGGCCGCCTACTGCAAGATCGCCAAGGTCGTCGCCGTGGAGAAGAAGGTGCGCCGCCGGCGCGACGACATCATCGCCGCAGTCGAGCTCGGCATCAGCAACGGGCGCGTAGAGGCCATCAACAACAAGATCAAGGTGACGGTGAGGATGGGCTACGGCTTCCGCAACACCGACAACCTCGTGGCCCTGCTCATGCTCAGGTGCGGCGACTGCCAGCCCCAGCTCCCGGGTCGCCCGGTGAAGGCGAGGAAGAAGGGCGTGAAGGGAGCGAAGAGCGTTGCTGCCTAGGCTAGCCCCTTGTCACACAAACTACCGAAGCCTCCTTTTTTCACCTGCTGAAGGTTATCAATCTTCTTATTGAGTATCTCGGCATTCTTTCTTCTGCCAATGCCCTGGCGGGCAGATCCACCCCCCTTTCGGCTGGTTCGGGGGCACAGGCATGCCCTGACGGGCAGATCCACCGCCCTTTCGGCTTGTTCGGGGTCGCAGGCATGCCCTGGCGGGCAGATCAGCGCCTTTTCGGCAGGTTCGGGGGCGCAGGCATGCCCTGACAGACGGCTGCATTGCCCATATGCGTTTTGCGCGCGAGGACCCTGTTGCTCCTGTCAAAAGCGTGGCGAAATGAAGTGGCCCAAAAGAGGGCAGCAGAATACCGAAATCCCAGCTTGAAATAGCTCAGCTATTTGTCACTGTGCGGTTCTGCCTGCTATGATTAGCCATGCACTGCTGGGGAAGACTCATCCGCTAGAATTGCTTGGACGAAAGGAGACGCAATGGTACTCGACAGATACGCGCGATTTGCTGACAGCGCCGACGTGCTCTCTTGCCCCCTTTGCCACAGCGCCCTGAAGCTGCAGGAAGGGAGCCTCGTATGTCCGAAGAGGCACTGCTTCGATATCGCAAAGCAGGGGTACGTAAACCTTCTAGGGCCCTCCAGGCAGTCAGCCCACTACAGCAAAGAATCCTTTGAGAGCCGCATGGCAATCCTGGAGGCAGGGTATTACGACCACGTGAAAGAAGCCGTCCTCACCGCGGTAGGAAGGGCCCTTTCCCCAAGCGAGGGTCCTGCAGCTGTGAACGCGACGCCATTCCGCGTGCTCGACGCGGGATGCGGAGAAGGCTTCTATGCACGTGCAATCCGAGAAAACCTCTGTGTCGACGTGGTGGCGTTTGACCTCTCAAAAGACGCCATGCTGATGGCGGCCCGCCACGATTCCAGAAAGGCGGTCAAATGGCTGGTTGGCGACCTGACGAACATCCCCGTGCTGAAAGGCTCCATCAACTGCGTGGTGGACGTATTCGCTCCCTCGAACTACGACGAATTCAAGCGCGTTCTCACCCCAACCAGAAACGCCTCCGCGCCAGGAGTGCTGGTCAAAGTGGTTCCAGGCAGCAATCATCTTACGGAGCTGCGCCACCTTGCTGAAGGATCTTTGCGCAGCAAGGAATACTCAAACCAGCTGGTGACCGATTGCTTTGAGAAGCACTTCAAGATGACCGACCGCATCAAGGTGACGCGCACCTTCGAGATGTCCGAAAGGGACGTCCGCGTGTTCGCCGAGATGACGCCGCTGCTGTTCGGCATCGACGCGGAGTCCCTAAATCTATCGCGTGTGAAAAGCATCACCATCGAGGCTGAATTGCTGGTGGGCACCCCTCGCTCCCAAGGCCCTTCATGAGCTCAGCCAGCTCATCATCCTCTTAATTGCAGGGCTGAAGGACAGCCCTTGTCAACCGCCCCAGAAGAAATCTGGCTCTTCGGTGGTTTCTGTGGGAGAGATTCCGGCATAGGCCCAGCTCAGCGGGCGAAAACAACGATCTGGAACTGAAACGGCCCCGGGAGGGGCCGTTTCCGCGTCATCCGCCTATGATTGCTAAGCCAAATTCAGACAACCGAAGAGGTGTGACGCATGAAGAGTCTACTACTTCTCGCCCTCGGTCTGGCCCGCACGGTCGTCCTGGGCGCGCGCATCGAGGCCGAGCGCATCGTCGTGAGCGTCCGGCCCTACAAGCGCGAGCAGCGCCGCTGCCCCGTATGCGGCAGGGCCTGCGACTTCTACGACATGGCGAACCGCGGGGCCCCCAGGCTGTGGAGGGCGATGGACCTGGCGCGCTCGGCCTGCTACCTGGAGTACGCGCCCTGCAGGGTGCGCTGCCCGGAGCACGGCGTGCGCACCGAGGCCGTCCCCTGGGCGCGGCACGGGGCGCGCTTCACGCGCGACTTCGAGGACTGGGTGGCGTGGCTGGCGGTCCGCTGCACCGCCTCGGCGGTCTCCGAGCTCGCCCGCGTCGAGTGGCACAGCGTGGGCGGCGTGTGCAGGCGCGTCTACGCCGAGCTGGAGGCCGCGCGCGGCGCCTCGAGGTTCGACGGCGTGCGCCGCATCGGCATCGACGAGACGTCGTACAAGAAGGGCCACAAGTACGTCACGGTGGTCGTCGACCACGACCGCGGCTGCCTCATCTGGGCGCACGAGGGCACCGGCAAGGACGTGCTCAACCTGTTCCTCGACGAGCTCACGCGCGAGCAGAGGCGCGCCATAGAGGTGGTGACCGCCGACGGCGCGAGGTGGATAAGGCAGCTGGTCAAGCGCCGCTGCCCCAACGCGAGGTGGGTCATGGACCCCTTCCACGTGGTCCAGTGGATGAACGACGCGCTCGACGCCGTGCGCTGCGAGGAGTGGAACGCCGCCAGGGCCGCCGCCAGGCCCAGGCCCGAGGGCAAGCGCGGCAGGCCTGCCAAAGGCGAGCTGCCGCCCGAGGAGGTCAGGGCGCTCGAGGAGGAGGCGGCCTCCATCAAGGGCAGCCGCTACGCGCTCGTGAAGAACCCCGAGGACCTCACCGACGGCCAGAGGGCGAGGCTCGAGGCGCTCAAGAAGAGGGCCGGCTCGCGGCTGGTCAGGGCCTGGGAGCTCAAGGAGGACCTGCGGGCCGTCTTCCGGGCAGCCGACGGCTCCGAGGCCGCCGAGCTGCTCGACGACTGGATGCACAGGGCCGCCTACTGCAAGATCGCCAAGGTCGTCGCCGTGGAGAAGAAGGTGCGCCGCCGGCGCGACGACATCATCGCCGCAGTCGAGCTCGGCATCAGCAACGGGCGCGTAGAGGCCATCAACAACAAGATCAAGGTGACGGTGAGGATGGGCTACGGCTTCCGCAACACCGACAACCTCGTGGCCCTGCTCATGCTCAGGTGCGGCGACTGCCAGCCCCAGCTCCCGGGTCGCCCGGTGAAGGCGAGGAAGAAGGGCGTGAAGGGAGCGAAGAGCGTTGCTGCCTAGGCTAGCCCCTTGTCACACAAACTACCGAAGCCTCTAAAAAAGCCGATAACACATAGGTTTTTTGACCTAATGCGTTATCGGCTCTGCGTCTATGCGTCTGGCACTTTTAATCATTTTTTTTTGAATTTATTATATGTGTTAGCTAACTGTCCACAAGCCGCGTTAATCTCTCTGCCATGAGAAACTCTTATAGTAACTTCAAGTCCTGCTTGCTCTAATTGATGTTTGAATGCAACTATTTCCCGTTTCTGTGGTGCTTTAATTCTTGAATTGCTTGTTGGGTTGTATTGTAACACGTTAATCATAACTTTTTTGCCCCGAAACCATTTTGCAAGTCGTCTTACATCTGAGGGCCGGTCATTTATACCCGGTAAAAGCAAATACGCAAAGACAATTTTGCGATTATGCCTTTCAGAATAGGATAAGGCTTGCTTAACAACATCTTCAATAGCATATATGCGCATGTGAGGAATAATACGATTTCTTGCAGATTGTGTTGCTGCGTGTAAAGATATTGTCAACTGAATTTTAAGATGTTCCTCGCGCAATTTTTTTAATTGATCGACCGGACCAACTGTTGATATGGTAATGCCGTCGGTTGGAAAGTTGAGCCCATATCTATCTCGGAGAATATGGATTGCTTTTATCAAGTTGTCATAATTGAATAAAGGCTCTCCCATACCCATAAAAACGATACGGTTTACTTTTCGACGCAACAATATAATCTGTTGTACGATTTCTGACGATGTTAGATTACGAACAAAGCCATTTCGCCCGGACTCACAAAAAATACAACCAACAGGACAACCGACTTGTGTGCTCACGCAAACAGTTCCACCATCTCGCCGCTTGATAAAAACCGTTTCAATGTATTTGTTGTCTTTCAGTTCGTAAACATACTTTTCAGTATCACTGCTTTTGCAAATATTTTTTACCAACATTGATAGATTTTTTTTGCGTGGTAATTGCTTATATAATTCTTCATATAAGGCTTTTGCTTCATTCTCGCCAATAACTTCCGACATTTCTTTGTAAGTAAATCCGTATGGATCATTCCGTACTTCCGCAGGCGTATATTTAGGTAAACGTTTCATTTTTATATCCTTTCTTCTAAATAATAAAAGTTTGTTTTTCTGTATTTTTGATTACAATCTCTAATTTTTCTACATCAATGATATGCGTCAATTTGCATTTAGGGCAGAAAAGAGGAAAATCTTTTAATACAGTATTATGAAATACTTGAACTCTCGTCTTTCCGTTACAAATCGGACATTTTATCCAATATTTTTTAAGCATTATATTTCACTCGTCCTTTTTACACAAAAAAATGGGCTCTTCTGGTTCTGTATGGAGTTGCTTTCGCCGCCGTCCCTGTCCTCGTCCCCCACTGATAAGCGGGAGTAAAGGGCTGTGATTTTGCTGTAATCATTCATGTGCATACCCTCCTGCGTCAATATATGTGTTGCTTACAGTTAAGATTATGCACCTCATCGGGCAGAGCCGTACTCCGCGCCCTTGCGGTATTTCTTCGCGTTTTTCCCTTTGACATAGACTATCAAGCGGATAATCACCGCACCGACAATGCCGACAAGCAAATCCAACGGGTAAACGCTCGGCAAGGCGTTTTCAAAGGCTGCGGAAAATCCTTGTGTGATATTCAGTATCTTTGCAGAAATATCCGCGCCGGGGGCAAGCCGCACCGCCTGTCCGACTTTATCAAAGAGATAGACAAAGAACACATAGGGGATATTCGGAAGTATCAGCTTTTTGTAGTTGATCTGCTTCATATCTCGCGCCCCCTGTCCATTTTCTTTACCTTGTCGCGGGCGGCGTTAAGCTGCTTCGCCTTGTCCTTTGCAGCGGCAAGGGCTTTGCGGATAGAGGGCTTTTTCTCCCGGTTCAGCTTCTTTGCGGAAAACTCTTGAAACGCTGCGGTCATAACGTCCGCGTCCCGGCCTTTGAAAAACACAAGGTAACGGGTCTGCTCGCCCTTAACCTTTTTTAGCGAAAAATCTATGTTGTATTTCTTCGCCGTACTCTCAAAGGCTTTAATATTGCTGTCGGTGATCTCGATGTTGGAAACACCCGCGTTCTGCTTCATAAGCTGCCGCATGGTCTGTTTCCCATGCGCGGGTTTGCTTTTCTGCTCCAAAAACTTTTGGATTGCTTTCTGTAACGCCTGTTCGGTAAGCCGCGCCGCGCCTTTTCCCACTTTGACGTATAGGGCAATCGTTTTTTGGGTTACTTCCTCCTGCAAGGTATCAACTCCTTTCCCGGTAAAGTGCGGCTATGCTCATTCGCCGCCGTATAAGTCGTGATTGACAAGGGCGGTATAGTAGCTGTCAATGGTACTCGGCGCGTTGAACAGCACCGCTTTTAGATACTGCTTGATGTTGCGCACTTTGGTTGTGTTCTCCCTCATGCAATCCAAAACAAACTCAATATGGCTGCTGTTCAGCTTCAAAAACTTGGATTTCACCAATTCGGCGGGGTAGTCGTCCCCGGCAATACGGATTGTCTTTCGGGCTGTGCAGACGGTTTCCAGCATAAGGTCAACAATCTCGTCCAAACGGTCTTTGTCAATTTTGCAGTTTTGAATGAGATGGTCGTATTCGATATTGTCCTTGATAATCTCCCTGTAAATCTCTACTGCGCTATTGCTTTTCGCTTCCGTTCTTTTCCTTTCCGGCGGCGTAGCCGCTTCGCCATGCGCAAAGGGCAAGGGGTTTAGGGAATGGAAAGGAATGGAATCGGTACTTGATAAATCAGTAATTGATTGTTCTTTACTTAATATATCTTTATTTAATTGCGTTGGATTTTCCAACGTAGGTTTTTCCTGCGTAGGTTTTTCCAACGTTGGATTATCCAATGTTGGATTTTCCAATGTAGGTAAATCCAATATAGGCGGCTGTCCGCCGCTGGTAGCTGCTTCCGGCTCTCGCGGCTGCGGCTGCTCGTATATGACGTAATCTGCGCCCCGCAAGCGTCCCTTTTCGTCGCGCTCCCGGCTGCGCACGATATATCCGGCTTTTTCGAGTTCCTTTACCGCTTCGCGGATTGCGTCGATCTTCTCCCGGTTGATATGGGATAAGCCCGCAAGGGTATAATCCCAATCTTCGGGCAGCGAAAGCATTTGCGACAACAAGCCCTTTGCCTTTAAGGACAATTCCTTGTTTCGCAAGTGGTGGTTGCTCATAACGGTATATCCCGTATTTCGCTCCACTCTGAAAACTGCCATATTTCCTCACTTCCTCTCTTGGTATGCGTGGACAATTAGAAAGCCGTTTTCGGCTGTTTTGGTATTGCAATATGCCCTTTGCCGTTTTCGCGTCTGCAAAGCCGCATGGCACAAGGGCTTTTGCCCGTCTATTTGTCCATGCTGGCGTGCGTTTTCCGCGTCCTTTTGCCGGGGCAATAGGGACACTCTTTGAAAACGCAAAACTCATATTTCCACCCGGGGCGGTAGAAACAGCAAGTGCCGCAATCTTCATCATCTCCGGCACAACCGGATTGATAGCGGTCAAATCCCGGCTTCTGCTGCATGAGCAATTCAAACGCCCGCTGCTTGCCCTTTGTGAAATACATTCCGGCTGCACCTCCTTTCCTGCGGGCATAAAAAAACGGCGTTACTTTCTCCCCCAAAGGGGTTAAGGTAACGCCGTTTGTGTGCGTATTCAGTTTTTAACACATTCCCTGTCTATCCGCTGTCCGCAAAACCATTGATTTTATTAGCTTTTTGCCGCTATCGCTATCACACCTCATTATTATCCCGCCCGCGTTATACGTCGCCTAGCTATTAAACCCATTGAACTTGAGGTAGCTCATCAGGTACGCCTTCGATACAAAAGACGAAACCGCACTGCGTACGAGCAATGACTCGCGCGTAACCTGATGTGCGGTATCGGGCACGGGAGTCTGCTCAAGGGAAAAAGCCGCACGAATCGATGCCTCAAGTTGATCGACTACATAATCGAAAGCCGTCGGAGCGTCGTAGCTCAAGCGCTGAATATTAAAGAGCGCCTGAACCGCAGCGATGGGCAGCACCTGCTTAAAGATACAAATGGCAATGAGACGCGCAATCTGCTCGCGGCCATACTGCTTTTTAACCGGAGCAGGAACGAGGCCGACCTTTACGTAGTTATTGATCATCGAAGGCGTGATAACGGGCTGCTCTACGCAAATCGAAAGCGGCTCCATCCACAGTGCAACATATTCAATAACCTGATCACGATAGAGTGTTACGTTGGGCAGCTGGTCATAGCGTGGCAGGCTCAACGCATTGAGTTTACCCACCATATCGGACTGAATAAATGCATCCGGCAGCACCGTCGGCTGAATATCCTCCGGCTTAATGCTGACCGATGTATCGGACATCGGGATAACATGTTTGACGTGGTTCATAAGAGGCCTCCGTTCGTTTTCTATATTGTATTCTAGATTATCTAGTTTTGCATACCACATAGCGGCTAAGTAAAAGTGGTTGGACAGCACATTGGCGCACCGTCCAACCACTTTGTATAAAGATAGCAACCTTACATAAGATATATTATCGTACTTATCCTCGTAAGAAGGCGTATGCGCTGGTAGCCGCTATGGCTCCGTCCGAAACGGCGGTCACAACCTGGCGTAAACGCTTGGAACGGATATCGCCGGCAGCAAACAAACCCGGCGTGCGCGTGGCCATCGAGTCGTCGGTAACGATACCGCCGTCAGGCGCCAGATCCACCAGATGCTGTACAAGCTCAGTATGGGGTTGTGTTCCGGCAAAGACAAAGATGCCAAACGAACCTGGATCGAAGGACTCGGAATAGGTATCACCAGTGGCGTTGTCCTTAAACGTGATAGTTGTAGGCATAGCCTCGCCCGATAGCTCCACAATACTAGTTTGGTACCTAACCGAAATATTATCTTTAGCGAGTACCTTTTGAACCACGCCATCGGGAGCACGGAACTGATCGCGGCGCAAGACGATGGTCACGCTGCTGGCAATTTCTGATAAGAACAGGGCTTCCTCGCAGGCAGCATTACCGCCGCCAATGACAAAGACCTGTTTGCCACGAAAGAACATGCCAT
Organism: Collinsella sp. LCP19S3_A6; assembly: GCF_052122015.1. Classification (NCBI taxonomy): domain Bacteria; kingdom Bacillati; phylum Actinomycetota; class Coriobacteriia; order Coriobacteriales; family Coriobacteriaceae; genus Collinsella; species Collinsella sp. LCP19S3_A6. The sequence continues at coordinate 97,304 of NZ_JBQKDD010000008.1, read as the reverse complement.
CGCATGTGGCGCAATACGAAACGCCGCGACCGCGATACGTATCCTCGCCAACAAAACCAGCAGAGCGCGGCGTGGCGCCCATACAGGCGATAACACTCGAGGCCAGCGTATCGCCCGTATCGTGATGCACCGTAAACAGCGCCGCATCCGCATCGTAATCGATACCCGTCACCATGCTCCATGCAACCTGTGCTCCCAGGCCCTCCGCATGTTGCTGAAAACGCTCGCCGAGTTCGGCACCGCTCAAGAGCGGAATGCCCGGATAGTTTTCGACCTCATTGGTTGTGGCGATCTGTCCTCCCGACATGCCCTGTTCAATCACGGTCGTCGTTAGATTGGATCGCGCAGCATAAATGGCTGCAGCATAGCCCGCTGGGCCGCCGCCGATAATCGCAACATCGATCGGCTGATTGGTAGTCATGGAGTGTCCTCTCATCGAAACATTGGCGTTCTTTGCGCTCATACCCAAATTTAGGAGAACATGACAGTCATGCACTACAATGATACGTTGCGAAACAACGATGAAGGGGAGTTATCGATGGATCAAACGCAGATGGGCAACGACGCTCCCCTGCCCACGCAAAGCGCCCCTCAATCGGAGCAATTGATGCCGTCACCTGAACAAAAGCCCTTAGTGACCATTGTCCACGCATCGGTTGGTTCGGGACACAAGGCGGCAGCCAACGCTATCGCACAAGCATTCGAGCTTATACGCGGCACCAAGGGAATACCGCAGGATGTCGAGATTGAGGTCTTGGATATCCTCGATTTTGGACGCATAAAATTCGACGGCAACAAAACGGCCGCATCGTTTACCGGCGCTACACGCCCAATTTATGACTTGACCTGGCGATATACCCTTACCGGACACCTGCTTTGGGGCGGCGGCACGGCGTGGTCGCGCATTATGTTTCCCGCATTTAACGAATACGTTCGCACTCGTAGGCCTATTGCCGTGGTCGCCACACATATCACGGCAGCCAACGTTGCGGTTGGTGCGCGCGTCATTACGGGCATCGACTATCCCGTCATTTGCGTGCCGACCGATTACGAAGTCGAGGGCTGGTGGCCCCATAAGGACACTGACTTATTCTGCGTGGCAAACGAGTTTATGGCCGAGACGCTCCGCCCACGCAAGGTTCCCGAGGCAAAGATACGCATTACGGGCATCCCTATTCGCGCTGGATTTGACACGGATTACAATCGTGAGGAAGAACTCGAGAAGTTCAATCTCCCTATCGACAGGACCATTGTGCTGGTAATGGCCGGCGCCAGTTTACCTCAACCGTACGTTCGCTTTCGCGCGGCGATGGACCAAACCCTCCCCTTCCTCCGTAGCTTCGAGGACATGCACTTTGTCTTTTTGCCGGGCAAGGACACGGAATACGCCACGCGCCTGAAAACGCTCTTCGAAGCCATGAAACTCGAAAACGTCACGGTCCTTGACTATGTCGATGACATGGCAGCGCTCATGCACGGCTGCGATCTGGCAATTCTCAAATCGGGCGGACTCACTGTTACCGAATGCCTGTGTGCACACCTGCCGATGATTCTGTTGGGCAAGTCCTATGGCCAGGAAAAGGCCAACACCACCATGCTCACCGACTTGGGCGCCAGTATGCATGTCACCACCGCACGCGAGCTCATTGTGACGCTGCGCCATCTCCACGATCATCCCGAGTCGCTCAAGGCACTGCTCATCAATGGCGAAGTGCTACGCCGTCCACACGCGGCCGAGGACATCGCCATCGCAACCATGGAACTTACAGGCAAGCCCCAAAAGCGCAAACGAGCCTTCTGCCGCTTCTACTGGGGCGGAAAACCAGCCCATATCCGCTAGGGTCTTAATGTCCGCTTACCCGTGGGAGGCCCCTATATATCATCCCGTGCTCAAACATTCTCGCTTCGCTGCGAAACTGCGCGCGGGACGATATATAGGGGCCTCCCGCGGGTAAGCTGCGTTTACGTATTAGCAGCTATACCAGATTCCCCACCATTAGAATCTGCAAAGGCAAAGCCGGAAAATTCAAATGTAGTAAGCCAATGCGACAAAGGGACTGTTCCTTTGTCGCATTGGCTTACTAGAATGTAAATATTTTTCAAGCGAGTAGCCGCCCGCCCGCCTATCACACATATCGTTCCACGCGCAGTTTCGCAGCGAGCGAAGCGATGCGAGAATGTTTGAGCATGGAATGATATGTGTGAGAGGCGGGCGGGAGGGATACGAGCGCCCCCGCGAGAATGTTTGAGCATGGGATGATATATAGGCGGGTCGGGCCGGTCAGCGGACAGTACGTAAACGACTAAGCGACGCCGCTAGAACCGAAACCGCCGGCTCCTCGGTCGGTTTCGTCTAGTTCGTCTACCTCCACGAGATTGACCGTGGGAACTTCTTGGATGACGAGTTGAGCGATTCGGTCACCCTTGTTGATCTGGATTTCATTGGATGGATCCAGGTTGATAAGGATGACTTTAAGCTCACCTCGATAGTGGGCGTCTATAAGACCGGGCGTGTTGACTATAGACAGACCCTGCTTAATAGCCAGGCCACTGCGAGGCTGAACGAAGCCAGCGTATCCATCGGGCAGCGCGATCGCAAGGCCAGTAGAGACCAAGCGTCGCTCGAAGGGCTTAAGGGTACAGTCCTCATTGGCACGGAGATCCAAACCGGCATCTGTGGGATGGGCGTATTTGGGAAGCTCGATCGTAGGGTCGAGACGCTTAATGTTGACTGTAATGTTGGACATAAAATCACCTTAGCTTGTCGAGCTCTTGCAAAAACTCATCGATGTCTTTGAAATCGCGATAGACCGAGGCAAAGCGAATGTAGGCCACCTTGTCGATCTTGGCCAAGCGCTTAAGCACCATATCGCCCAGGTCGTGGGACGTAACAGCCGTCAGCGTACGGGAACGCAGCTCCACCTCGATGTCATCGATGAGTTCATTGAGCTTTTTCGTGTCGATGTCGCGCTTAATCGTAGCGCGCATTAAGCCGACCAGCAGCTTATTGCGATCGAACCGCTGCTTTGACCCGTCAGATTTGATGACCTCGATGGGGTCTTCGCATCGCTCGAATGTTGTGAAGCGATAGTTGCACGAACAACATTCACGACGGCGTTTAATGGTGTTATTAGATTCCTGCATACGGGAATCGACAACACGGGTATGTGCATTGCCGCATCTGGGACAGCGCATGGTACCTCCCTCAAAAACGATAACAAGGGTACCATGTGCCGGAGTTTAAATCTTACGAACGCGCAGGAACTTTAAGAACGTCACCCGCATCGAGTGACCCATGCTCCAGATGATTGACACTGCGAATCATGTCAGAAGTCTCCTGTGTAGAAAGACCGTCAACGGAATGCTCCTGAGCAAGCGACCACAGGGAATCGCCAGACTGAACACGGACGGTCTCATAGGTAACGTTAGATGCCGACTCGGCATATGCGGCGTGACGAGCGCTGAAGATCGAGGTAGCAAGTACAAAGAAGAGCGTGAGCGCAACGGCCAGGGCGACAATCGTCGAGGCCTTCAGAGGAACGGGGGCCGAAGTCGTGGCGACGCACTGGCTGCGGACGGGCTTGCCAGGCAGTGTTTGAAAACCAGATCGGCCGCCTTTGACAACCGTGAAAGCCGGCGCCGCAGGCGTCTCGAGCTTAAGGGCTAGGTTTCCCTGGACCATATCCGTTGCATTCATCATGTTCTCCTCTCGCGTTTTTTGACGAGAACTGTTTTATCAAGCCGCGAGGACAAAAAATTCTAGCGCGGGAACGAGTGTTCGGTTATTATTATCTTCGAACAGTTGTTCCTGTCAAGCAAACATAGAACATTTGTTTGAGTTAGGTAGAGAGGAATCCCTGATGGCTCGCAAAATTACCAAGCGACAGCAGCAGATTTACGACTTCATCAAGGAGTATCAGCAGGAAAAGGGCTATCCGCCCAGCGTGCGTGAGATGGCTTCGGCTGTGGGTCTTTCCTCCCCTAGCACCGTACATGCACATCTCTCCGCACTGGAAGCACGCGGCCTGCTCAAACGTGACGCCACCAAGCCTCGTGCCCTAGAGCTCTTTGACGAGGACGGAGCCTCCGTCTCCATCTCAAAGTCCGATGAGCCCACGGCACCCCGCGGAACCGTATCGCTACCCCTCGTGGGCCGTGTCGCCGCGGGGATCCCCATCCTTGCCGAGCAGAATATCGAGGACACCTTTACCATCCCGACCGAGATCGCAACGGACCAGGGGTCTTTTATCCTCGAGGTCCACGGCAATTCGATGATTAACGTCGGTATCCTTAACGGCGACTATATCATCGTTCGCGAACAGAAGAGCGCCATGAATGGCGAGATCGTTGTGGCCATGATCGATGGCTCCGCAACGGTCAAAACGTTCTACAAGGAGCAGGGACGAGTTCGCTTGCAGCCCGAAAACGACACCATGGAGCCCATCTATGCGACAAATCCGACGATCCTGGGCAAGGTTGTTGGATTGATGCGCCGGTTCTCGTAATGCAAAACCGCATCACGGTCTTTGATACCATTCGCGGATTTACCATGCTGTCGATGGCAGGATTTCATGCTTGCTACGATCTTGCCTATCTTTATGGTTGGGATATGCCGTGGTTTACTCAGACCATCTTCCAAGACATCTGGCGTGCCAGCATCAGTTGGGTATTTTTGTTTATTGCCGGCTGGATGTGCACCCTCTCGCGCAACAACATCAAGCGTGCCGTCAAATATGCCGCTGCCGCTTTTGTTGTATGGGTCGCGACGACGCTCGTCTCAGTCGATGACTCGGTGAACTTCGGCATCATGTTCTGCATGGCGGCCTGCACCGCCATTGTCGCGCTCGCGCGTCCGGTGATCGTTAAAGTGCCGTCGGTATGGGGTATAGCAATTTGCCTCACACTTTTTGCCCTTACCTGGAGCATTCCTAAAACGGTTTATCCTATCCCCTATTTAGCTTGGCTGGGTTTCCCAAGTCCAGACTTTGTCTCTGGTGATTACTATCCAGTCATACCATTCTTATTTATGTACCTTGCAGGCTTCTTTGCCGCCCACACGACTCAGGAAGCAAACTATGAGGCGCCGGGATGGGCCTATGCGAATCCCATCCCGGCGCTCGCAAGTCTCGGGCGCCATGCGCTGCCGTTCTACCTGCTTCATCAACCGGTTATCTTGGGTGTACTGGAGCTGATTTACTCTGTTCGATAACACTCGAGACGCGGTGCGATACGGGCTGGAAGCTTTGCCACAATACGAACGCCGTCCTCGAGGTATTCCTCGTGCAGAAGGGTTCCCTGTTCGTGCACAAGCGTGATTAACGCGCCCTCTCGATACGGGATATCGGCCGAGAGCAACACGTCCGTAGCGGCCGCTTCACGAGCGATGCGATCGACTAAGTCATCAAGGCCCTCACCCGTCTGAGCCGAGAACAATACCGCCTCGGGATAGCGCCGGCGAAAGCTCAAGCGGTCGACGCTATCGAGCAGATCGATTTTATTGAACACGGTAAGCGTCAGGCGCTCACCGGCACCAATCTCGTCAAGGACACGATCAACCGCCTCAAGCTGACGCCCGTAATCCTCATCGGAAGCATCCACAACTTTAAGAACCAAATCGGCGCCGAGCACCTCGGAAAGCGTAGATTTAAACGCGTCGACCAGGCCATGGGGCAGCTTTTGAATAAAGCCAACGGTATCAGTGATCGTCATGCCACGGCCACCGGGTAAACGATACGAACGCGTCGTAGGATCGAGCGTGGCAAACAGCTTATCCTGCGAAAGTACCGTGGATCCCGTCAATCGATTAAGCAACGTCGACTTACCGGCATTGGTGTAGCCAGCCAACGCCACGCGAAACGCCGGCGATTCAATACGGCTTTTCGATTGCACATCACGACGTTGTTCTACCTGTTTCAATTCGCGGCGAAGCGCAGCGATCTTATCGCGAATCAGGCGACGGTCGACCTCGAGCTGACTTTCGCCCTGGCCAAAACGCGATCCAATGCCGCCACGCGTCTGTTCCTTAGCAAGGTGGCTCCACATACCTCGCAGACGAGGCAGCAGATACTGCAACTGAGCCAGCTGCACCTGTAAGCGACCCTCACGCGTCTGAGCATGCAGGCCAAAGATATCCAAAATCAACGCCGTACGGTCAATAATCTTGACCGGTTCGCCCACGGCTTTCTCAAGATATGACTGCTGTGAAGGAGTCAAGTCGTCGTCGAAGATTACAACATCCGCATCCATACGATGCACCAAACCGCATAGCTCATCGACCTTACCGGAGCCGATAAACGATTTGGGATAAGGTTTGACCAGACGCTGAGACAAGCGTGCCACGCATTGGGCTCCAGCAGTGTGAGCCAAGCGCTCGAGCTCGTCGAGCGAACGGTCGAGCGGCCAAGCGTTATCGCGCCACTCAACACCAACCAAGACGGCACGCTCAGGTTCAGGCGCCGTGGGAACCAAGGGAAAACGCGCCATTAGGCAGCCTCAATACGACGGTAGATATCATCGACGACCTCATCGATCGTAAACTCATCCATATCGAACCACACGATGCGATCGTCACGCTTAAACCAGGAAAGTTGGCGCTTGGCATAGCGACGTGAGCGCATCTTGATAAGCTCGCGGGCCTCATCCATGGTAATAGCGCCTCGCAAGGCATCGATAATCTCTTTGTAACCGATTGCCTGCATCGACGTGAGTGCATCACCCAGGCCCTGGTCCATAAGGCCACGGACCTCATCAACCAGCCCCTGCTCAAACATAAGGTCGACACGCAGGTTAATGCGCTCATACAGCACTTCACGGCTACGCGTCAGACCAAACCACAAGGCATGATAACGCTCACGTGGAACGCTGAATTTCGACTTCTGCTGGGCATACGACACACCGTCATCGTGCATCTCGAGCGCACGGATCACGCGGCGCACGTTATGAGGATGAATCACGGCAGCGGATTCCGGATCACGCTCGGCAAGCAGGGCATGCATAGCTTTCTCGCCAATACGCTCGGCAAGCTCCTGATAACCCGTGCGACGTTCGTCCTCGAGCTCTCCCGAAGGAAAATCCATTTCATCGAGTGCAGCCTTAAGATACAAGCCCGTGCCACCGCAAAAGACCGGAAGCCGTTGCTCACCAAGCAAACGCTCGATATGCGCCCGGGCATCAGACTGATAGAGCGCAGCAGAATACGCGACGCCCGGGTCCACGATATCGACAAGACGCAGGGGCACCGAGCACTCCTCGGGCATCATCTTGGCCGTACCGATATCCATACCGCGATAGATTTGCATCGCGTCACACGATAACACTTCAGACGACAGACGAGAGGCCAGGCGGTCGGCAACATCACTCTTGCCGACCGCCGTCGGACCGACGATCGCTACGGCAGAAAGGTTTGTGCCGGGGAAAACCATTAGCGAGGCTCACCCACAACGGAGCCAGACAGATACCACGTCTTGGCGACATCCACATCGACGTCGACGATTTTGCCGATAAGCTGATCGATGCTATAGCCAGCGGGAATCGGCGCATGCACTGTCTGGTTCTTAGGACTTTTACCAAGAAGGACAGCGTCGTTTTTCTTGCTCGTGCCCTCAATAAGTGCAGGCACCACGGTGTGAAGCTCGCCCTGGTTATACTCGTATGCCGTCGTCTCGATAACCTTGACCAGACGGTTAAAGCGCTCAAGGATAACCTCATGCGGGGTGGGATCATAGATCTCAGCTGCCGGGGTACCGGCGCGCTTGGAGTAAATAAACGTGTAGGCCTGGGCATAGCGCACCGTCTCGGCAAGCGAGAGCGTCTGCTCAAAGTCTTCCTCGGTCTCGCCCGGGAAGCCCACAATGATGTCGGTCGAAAGCGCAATTTCGGGCATACGGTTACGAATGCGATCGACCAGGCCCAGATAATCCTCGCGCGTGTACCGACGATTCATCTCTTTAAGGATACGCGTGGAACCCGACTGGACTGCTAGGTGAAGCTGCGGCATAACGGCAGGTGTCTCGGCCATAGCATCGATGGTCTCGGAAAGCAAATCCTTGGGGTGCGAAGAAGTAAAGAAGATACGCTCGACGCCCGTATCACCCACGGCGCGCAGCAGGTCGGCAAAGCGCGGCTTGCCAAAGAGATCGCGACCGTAGGAGTTAACGTTTTGTCCCAGCAGCGTAATCTCGCGCACACCCTGACGCACCAGACCCGTCACCTCGTCGACAATCTCCTCGAAGGGGCGGCTCTTCTCGCGACCACGGACGTACGGCACGATGCAGTACGTGCAGAAGTTGTTGCAGCCCGTCATGATGGGAACCCATGCATGATACTGCGTCTCGCGATGCCACGGCATACTCATGGCGTCCGTATCTTCATGCTCATTCGTGCGGATATGGCGCTTGCCATCCATAAACGCCTCGGCGATAAGCTCCGCCACGTGCGCAATCGAATGCGTACCAAAAATAACGTTGACGTTATCGACGTTGGTGAGCAGGCCCTCGCCATCGCGCTGAGCGATGCATCCACCCACGGCGACCACACGCTTGCCCGAAGGAGAAGGAGGAAGACTCTTGCAGGAATTGCACTGACCGTACAGGCGCGTATCGGCAGCCTCGCGCACACAGCACGTCATGAATACGACAATATCGGCATGCTCCGGATCGAGCGCCATAAGACAGCCGTAGGAATCGAGCAAACCGCTCACGCGCTCGGAGTCGTGCTGATTCATCTGGCAGCCGAATGTGCGGATAAAATATGTTTTACCGGCAAGAATATCGCGTACGAAGCGCTGGTCCATGAGCTTACATCCTAACGATGATATCGACGGGGCACAAAGGTGCTACAAACGTGCGAAAACTCGCTTACGCAACAGGCTTAACGTCGTCCATGACGACATTGTCCATAGCAGCCCGATTAATCTGGTGAACGTAGATAGAGAGACGGATTGCCGTGCGAGACTCCCCGTTAATGAGGATGTCAGAGAACACCGGCGCACAAGAGACATCAAAGCCAGTCGGAATCAAAAAACCTCGCGCAATGGCAACGGCCTTTATGGCCTGGTTGACGGCGCCGGCACCGACGCACTGAATGTTGACGGGAACGCCATCTTTGACCATACCGGCAATGGCGCCGGCAACGGACGCGGGCGATGATTTGCTTGATACCTTCAGGCAATCCATGAAGAAACTCCTGCGTTTAAAAGTACGTTTTAACTGCAATAACTGTATCGTACCGAGCGGACTCGGTAAAGATGCTACTCCTCTTTGGCAAGATCGAACGTCACGGTGATGCGATCACGTGAAACGCGAATCTTAGGGTCGCCGCACAGATTGAGGTAATACCGGGCGGCAAGGTCATTGAAGTCGCGCTCGACAGCACGCGAAAACTGCGCCATGTCATCCTTGGCAATGCGGAGGCCTCGACGGTCCTTGGCAAGATCGACTGGAGCCGGCAATTGCGAGGTGGAATCGCGCTCGCGCAGCAGACGCGCGCACACACCGCGAACGGGCTTAATCTGTCCCGAAAGAATACGGTGGGCAGTACGCTCGGACATCTCGAGACCCAGCCCGGAGCAAATCCGGATAAAATCCTCGGCATCCGAAGCGAGACCTAAACGATCGATAACCGGAAGCTCACACTCGTCATCGATAAAGAGCAGGCGTGACGTATCGAGACGACTGGAAGCCTGGGCGTACAGGGACGCCGCGATCTCGGACGGAGAGCCCAGATACACGTCGCAGTCGCGCAGCTCCTCAAGGGCAAACTCGCAGGCTGCGCGAATGATGTTGTGAGGACCGCGAGCGCATACATAGCGGCCGTCTTCGTCTTTAACCGCCTGAGGCCAGCTCGACTGGTCGGCGCGCTCAGCCAAGCGATCGGTATCAACGCACACCTTAAACGCTGAGCCCAAATCGACGCCCGATGTAACAACGCGTGCCTCATCGGTGTTCTGCTTGATAGAGAACAGCGCCATACCACGACCGTGAACACCCCAACGGTCCATCTTCATGCTCTCGAGCTTGGAGGTGACACGGGCATCGAAGATACGCTCCTGCATATCCTGCGGCACACCCGAACCGTTATCCAGGAAGAGGAGGGTACGAACACCCTCCTCCTTGGTCGTGGCTAGATAGACCTTATCGGCTCCGGCATCGCGAGCATTACGCAGCATCTCGATGACAATGTCCTCTACATGCTGAATGTCATGCTTGGCCTGACGGCGCTCGGCCTCCGAAACGCGGAGGCGGACATACCCCTCGCCAAGGTTTTCCTCGACGCGAAGGTTGCCCTCCCCCGACATCGACGCGATAAATGAGATGAGCTCGTTCGCGTCGTTCATGTTATTTAGCGATATCGACGGCACGGCTCTCGCGAATCACGACAACGCGCACCTGACCGGGATACTCCATCTCTTCCTCGATCTGATGGGCGATATCGTGCGCAAGCACCGTGGACTGGGCATCGGAAATCTTGTCCGGCTGAACCATGACATGGACCTCGCGACCGGCCTGCATAGCATAGGTACGCTCGACGCCGTCATGAGAGTTGGCAATCTCCTCGAGCTTCTCAAGGCGCTTGATGTAGCTCTCGGCCGACTCGCGACGGGCGCCGGGACGAGAAGCGGAAACAGCATCGGCAGCCTGGACCAGAACGTCGAGCACCGTGTTGGGGTCGACATCGGCATGATGGGCCTCGATTGCGTGGACGATAACGGGCTTCTCGCCATAACGGCGGGCAAGCTCGGCGCCAATCACAGCATGCGGACCCTCAACGTCGTGGTCGATGGCCTTGCCCAGGTCATGCAGAAGACCCGCGCGCTTGGCGGTCACAACATCCAGACCAAGCTCGGAGGCCATGATGCCGCACAGGTCGGAGACCTCAAGTGAGTGCTGTAGCACGTTCTGACCAAACGAGGTGCGGTAGCGCAGAGCGCCCAGGGTTTTGACGATCTCGGGATGCAGGTCGTGGATTCCGGTATCGAAGGCGGCCTGCTCGCCGGCTTCGAGCACACGCTGCTGAACCAAGTCAGCGGCCTTGTGGTACATCTCCTCGATGCGGGCGGGGTGAATACGACCGTCGGCAATGAGGTTCTCGAGCGCCACGCGGGCGGTCTCACGACGGACCGGATCAAAGCTCGAAAGCACGACAGTCTCGGGGGTGTCGTCGATCACAAGGTTGACGCCGGAAACCTGCTCGAAAGTACGGATGTTACGACCCTCGCGACCGATGATGCGGCCCTTAAGATCATCGGAGGGAATATGAACGGACGTGACGGTGACCTCGGCGGTATGGTCGGCGGCACAGCGCTGGATCGCCAGGGAGAGAATCTCCTGAGCGGTCTTGTGGCACTCGGCGCGGACCTGTTGCTCGGACTCACGGATGATGGTGGCCGCCTCATGGGTAACCTCGCCGCGGACCTTATCGAGCAGCTCCTTGTGAGCATCCTCGCGCGTAAGGTCGGCAATACGCTCGAGCTCGGAGGTCTGCTTGGCGCAAAGCTCCTCAAGTTCGCGAGAGCGCTTCTCGACCTGACCGGCCTGGCTGGACAGCTGATGCTCGCGCTTATCGAGTGCATCGTTGCGTCGGTCGAGCGATTCCTCGCGCTGCATCACGCGATTTTCGAGCGCGCGAATCTCGCTCTTACGCTGCTTGTCCTCGGCCTCGGCGGCCTGTTTGTTCTTGATGATCTCTTCCTTAGCCTCGAGCAGAGCCTCTTTTTTGAGGGTCTCGGCCTGACGCTTAGCATCACCGATCAGGGACTCTGCCTGCGCGTGTGCCGACTGAATCTTTTCTTCGGCCTCGTGAAGACTACCCTGCTTGGCGGTGCGCATGTAGGCAATGGCGACGATGGCACCCAAAACAATGCCAACGAGCGCTGCAATGATAGTCGGCATGCTCACTCCTTTTTATGGATTCGTTACACAACAAAGCGAACCGTCCATACGAACGGCTCGCGACATTTGAGTAATATGGGCGCAGCTTATGCGGGTCGGATACAGATAAACATATAAACAAACTCATCGCAGATGAGCACATATCACAATGCAAATGACAGTAATTATCCTACGTTGAACCGCAACAACTGTCAAATTGACGCACCCAGCACGGCGCCTATCGAGCGGTGAACGGCAGGAGCGTAACGTGCGCATGCTTAAACATCGCATTTCTCGCTTAAGGCATCGAGGCGCGCCTTAACGGCATCCGCGGCAATGTGATAGGAAAAGCCCTTGCCCATCAAAAATCTGACGAGCTTTTCGAATGCACGTGCCTCGGGAACGCGACGCTTAGCGAGCAAAGCCGATGCGCGAGCCAAGTCGTCATCCTCGGCAAAATAAGCCTCGGGATACCCTGGAATCTCATCAAGTGCAACATGGCGACGCTTGAGTTCAGTCTCGATTTTGCGCTGTCCCCAACCACGACGCTTACGCTCCTCGATAAAGTACGAGCAAAAGCGGTTCTCATCTAAAAAACGATACTCGATGGCACGATTGACGGCAAAGTCGATCGCGGGCTGTCGAAAGCCATAGCGCGCCAACTTATCGCGCACCTCGCCCGTAGCATGATCACGACGCGAAAGCATCTCGGTCACCATGGTGAGCGCACATTTGCATTCGATAAGCTGCACCGCCTCGCGAAAGTCATCCCAGTCGCAGGGAAGATCGAGACGGTTCTGAACGTACACACGTGCCACACGCACGGGAATCCAAATGGATCGTTCAAAACCGCCCTCCAGATCGCAATCGATATGTGCACAGGGCTTTTTAGACGCATAACCGCTCGAGAACGAGGAGGCCGTCTTCTTATCCGGAAAAACGACCCTAGCCTCGGTCACCGTATACGACATGTCGCCATCCGTTACTCGTCGTCATCGTCGAGCATCGCGGAGCCATCGATGGCATACAGCTCGTCAAACTCCTCGGGGGCGGGCTGATCGGTCAACTCAACCTCGGAGGGGGCATCATCGTCATACTCAAGACCGCAGGCAAGGCGAACCTTGTGCTCGATCTCGTCGGCGCAATCGGGATGCTCGCGCAGGAACGTCTTAGCGGCCTCGCGACCGTTGCCGAGTTTGTCCTCACCATAGGCAAACCAAGACCCCATCTTTTTGCATATGCCGCACTCGACAGCCATATCCAGAATCGAGCCCTCTTTAGAAATGCCGGTGCCATACATGATGTCAAATTCGGCCGAGCGGAACGGAGCAGCCACCTTGTTCTTAACGACCTTGGCACGTACGCGATTGCCGATAACCTCGTCCTTGAGCTTGATGGTATCGATTTTGCGAATATCGATACGCACGGAAGAGAAGAACTTGAGTGCGCGGCCGCCTGTGGTGGTCTCGGGGTTGCCGAACATGACGCCGATCTTCTCGCGCAATTGGTTAATGAAGATGCAGGTTGTGTTGGACTTGGCAAGCGAGCCGGCGAGCTTGCGGAGCGCCTGACTCATCAAGCGAGCCTGCAGACCCACCGTCGTGTCACCGATCTCGCCCTCGATTTCGGCACGCGGAGTCAAAGCGGCAACAGAGTCGACGACGATGGCGTCGATGGCACCGGAACGCACAAGCATGTCAACGATCTCGAGCGCCTGTTCACCCGTATCGGGCTGGGAAATCAGCACCTCGTCGATATCGACGCCGATGCGCGCGGCGTAGGTGGGATCAAGTGCATGCTCAGCGTCGATAAAAGCCACGACACCGCCCATGGCCTGCGCCTCTGCAAGAATCTCGAGCGAAAGCGTTGTCTTACCGGAGGACTCGGGCCCATAAATCTCAACGATACGGCCGCGCGGCACGCCGCCGATACCCAAGGCGGCATCGAGCGCCAGAGAGCCCGTCGGAATAGCCTCGACCTCGAGCTCGGGACCGCCGTCGCCATACCTCATAATAGAACCCTGGCCGAACTTCTTCTCGATCTCGGCCTTGGTAGTGGCGATCATCTCGTCGCGCTCTTTACCCGTCGTGCGCGTATGAACGGTACGTACGGGACCTGAATTCTTGGCCATGAATAGCCCTCCTCTTAACAACCTGAATCGATGATAAACGAACGGCTGTTCGTGGTCAACCGTTCAGGTTCATCATATGCACCCGTCCATTCCAAAACCCGACCAAACGCCGACCAAACGCCGACCAAACGCTTGACCATGCCAATCGCAAATACGAGTGCTCGTACAAATTAAAGACATGTGCCAGCGCAAGCGCATTCCTTGCCAAAGGTCCCTATCTCCACAATTAAGGGGCCCTAAGGCCCCTTAAAACACGTCTATTCCATGGAATTGAGCACGCGGACAATGCGCTCCAAAGCCTCAGCGACCGCATAGGCGCGGACGCACGACCGATCACCCTCGTAGTGACAGCGCGCAGACTCAACGACCGTCGCTCCCCCATCGGCCGCGCGATACGCCCAGCCGATATAGAACGTGCCGGCGGGGTCTTGCTCGGTACCGCCGCCGGGCCCAGCGTAGCCCGTTGCGCTCACGGCGACATCACTCTGATAGAGGTCCAGCGAGCCCGCGGCCATCTCACGCGCCGTCTGATGCGACACGGCGCTAAACCGATCGAGCGTTTCCCGCTCGACGCCGAGCACGCGATGTTTGATCTCATCGCAGTAGGTCACCGCACCGCCACGAAGCACCGCCGAGGCACCCGGGATATCGGCAATCGTCGAGGCGATCATGCCCGCCGTCAGCGACTCCGCCGTCGACACCGTCACGCCACGGGCACTCGCGCGCTCGACAATATCGCGCGCCAGCTCCTCGTTGTTTGCGGCGATCTGCAAATAAGGCTCCGTCATACCCACCAGGACCTAGACCGAAAAGACGATCTTACGGCAGTTCCAGAAGTACTGGGCACCCGAGATAATGGTCAAAATGACGGCGATGACGTACAGGAAGCGCGACACCGAATAGACACCGAGCAGCAGCGACGCCGGCCCCAGCTGAAGACCGGCCATCGCAAAGACGCACAGATAGCCACAGATGGAGACCATCGTGGTCGCCGTCTTGTACTTGCCGAGCTTATCGGCGGCAACGACCACACCGGCAGCACTCGCGACCATGCGAAGTGCGCTCACCAACAGCTCGCGAAACAGGATAATGAACACGGACCACACGGTCACCGCACCAAAATCCAAGAACAACAGCAAGGCCGAGAACACCAGCAACTTGTCGGCGATGGGGTCCAAGAACTTGCCGAAATCGGTGATCTCGTTGCGTGAGCGCGCCAGATAGCCGTCGACCTTATCGGTGCACGACAGGATCACATACAGAATGAAGGCAGCGGCGGCGAGCGGGCCGTCGAAGGTGCTCCAGTCCGTACCGGCAACGCCCCCGTGAGACAGGGCCGAGACGATCATGAACACCGGAATAAAGACGATGCGCACGCACGTCACGATGTTGGCGGGCGTCCAAACGCTCGTCAGTTCCTTATTGCTCTCGTTTGCCACGACGCTCTCCTACTCCACAACATGGCCGATAAGCTCATAGCAGAAGCTATCGGTAAACTCGACGGTCAAAATATCGCCCACGGACGCCTCGCTGGCGTCCAGATGCACCGCGCCATCGGAATCGGGCGCCTGGAACCAGGCATGACCGATCAGCTCGGCGCCGTCCTCGGTCTCCTCGATACCGTCGACGATTACCTGGGCGCGCTCGCCCACATGGGCCGCTGTGGCGGCAAAACCCAGCGACTCGGCCAGATCCATGGCCTCCTGGGCGCGCTCGAGCTTGACCTCCTCATCGACCTGGCCCTCCATATTGGCGGCCAGGCTGCCCTCCTCCCGCGAGTAGGCAAAGACGCTCGTATAGTCAAAGCCGACGGTGTCCATAAAGTCGATAAGATCACGGAACTCGTCGTCGGTCTCGGTCGGAAAGCCGACCATGGCCGTGGAGCGAATCACGATGCCGGGAATACGATCACGGAGATCGCGGAACAGTTCCTCGAGCTCCTGACGCGAACCGGAGCGACGCATGGCCTTGAGGATGCGCGCGTCGCAGTGCTGCACGGGGATATCGATATACGGCAATACCTCGGGCGTATCGCGAATCGTCTCGATAAGCTCGTCGGTCATGCCCTCGGGCTGCAGATAGAGCACACGAACCCAGACGTTGTGCGGGCGTACAGCCTCGGCGACGGCGCGCAGCAGCTGAGCCAGATTGCGCGGTGAAGCCTCGGCGGCGTCCTCATCGGCAAAGTCGGTGCCCCAAATGCCCGTGTCCTGGCCGATCAGCACGATCTCGCGCACACCGCCGGCAACCAGGTCGCGCACCTCGGAGATAATGCTTTCGGCATTGCGCGAATGATAGCGACCGCGAATGTAGGGAATCATGCAGAAGCTGCAAAAACGATTGCAGCCATCGGAGATCTTGACGTAGGCGACAGCGCCCTCGACGGTACGCTTGACCTGCGGGATATAGGCAGCGATTTCACGCTCCACACCAAGAACGCCATCGATGACAGAGACGATACCGTCTTCCTCATCGGCCTTCACAAATGCCGCGACCTCGGGCAGCTCGTCGGGCAGGTCGTCGCCGTAACGAGACGGCACGCAACCGCACATGACAATGGGGCAGGAGCGAACGCCGTCCTGCACCTCGTTAGCGAGCTCGAGCGTGGTCTCGATGCTCTCAGACGTCGCCGAGGTAAGAAACGAGCACGTATTGACAATGGCGATATCGGCATCCTGAGGATCGAATGCCTCCTCGTAGCCCGCAGCGGCCAGCAGCGAACGCATGCGGTCGGTATCGACCTCGTTCTTGGCGCAGCCAAGCGTGATATAGAGTACGGAACCCAACGGAGTATCCATGTTGGAGAGCGGTCCTTTCGAGTAAATTAGCGGTAGTTGGTAAACTGCAGCGGCTGGCCGTAGTCCTGGTCGCGCAGGAACTGAATCACCGTCTGTAAAGCGTCCTTAGAAGCCGAGGAAACGCGCAGCTTATCGGCCTCGATGGTCACCTTGACCTTAAGCTTTTGATCCTTGATGTCTTTATTGATCTTCTTTGCGGTCGCCTGGTCGATGCCCTCGACGATATGACCGAGCACGCGCACGGTACCGCCCGAAGCCGCCTGCGGGGCGTCCCAAGAGACAGCCTTGAGGTCGATACCGCGCTTGATGAGCTTGGAGCTCAAAACATCGATGATCTGCTTGGAGACAAAATCGGCCGGAGCGTTAATCGTAAAGAGCTTGTCGCCCTTCGAAAGCTCGATGGTGGCGCCGGAGTCTTTAAGGTCATAGCGCTGGGAAATCTCGCGGGCGGTCTGCTGGAAGGCGTTATCGACCTCCTGCATGTTAACCTCGGACACAACGTCGAAGCTGGAATCTTTAGCCATGGTTCTTCCTTTCGGTACGGGGAGCCTTAGTAGCTGTCGTACGAATAGTCATCTGAATCGTTCACTGTCTGGCCGTCGGATGCCGTGTCGGTGCCGACGGTAGACTGGACATCGGTGCCGTCGGCATTATCGGTACCGCCGGCATTATCGCCGTTCGCGGAGTCGGCGGTCTCCTTCTTGGGAACGGTAATGGTCACGCGCGCCACACCCGATGTCTTGGTGTCATAGCGAACCTTTTCACCATTCTTGGTGACCGTGACATCGGAGGGCTTGGACGTGGTGATCTCAATCGAGGACTCGGGCGTGTACTCCTGCTCAAAAGGACCGGTCGCTTGAGCGCCATAGACCGATTTACCGTCGACCTTGACCTCGATCCAGGCGGTCTTGCCCTTGGCAACAGAGACCTTGACCTTGGTGACCTCGTCCTCTTCCTTTTCCACCGTCGCCTTGGCGGCATCGGAACTGGCCGCATCCGTCGCCTCGTCGGCGTCTTCATCCTCGTCAGTGGGTTCGGTCTTCTTGGAAGATTTCTTAGTCGTCGTCTTGGTAGCCACGGGTGTCTCGGGCGTCGACTCGGGTGCAGCAGAGCCGCAACCACGCAGGAGTACCACGATGAGCAAAATCAACAGTAGCACCACGGCACCGATGCCGACGTAAATAATGCGCGGATCGATCGTGTTGTATTGAGAGGCGCGCCCAACGCCGCGTCCGCGATTGGAGCTACCACGACCATTACCCTGCGGTATGCGGCCGCGACCGCTATCGGGACGACCACGATAGCTACTCTGGCGCTGCGAACCCCGCTGGCCCGGACGCGGCGCAAGCTCGCCACGGCCCTGATAGCCGCGCTGACCAGAGCGAGGCGCCGAAGAGCGTTGCCCATAGGGCTGGGATTGCGAACGGAGGCGCGGCGTCACCTGCGTGGTATCGGCGTCGGAATAGCCATCGCGGGAACGCCCGGCGGATACTCCGCGATAGCTACGACCGGAGTATCCGCCGTCGCCGTAACCGGCGCGAGGATCGCGACTCAACCCACGAGCGGCGGGAAGCGCACGGTCATCTGGCAGGGGCGTACTGCGAAAACGATCTCGCTGAGAACGAATTTCCTCGCTGGAGCCCGTCTCGGTGATATAGCCCGCCTGCGGAGGGCGCTGGCCGTACCGTGTCGTACGACCACCCTGAACCATCAAAAAACGACCGTTATCGACCGAAGAACGCGAGTTAACGTAGCCGGCAGCATCCTGAAAACGACCGCCCTGCTGCGAGGTATCGCGTTCATATGCCATGAGGTCGTCAAAATAAGCGTTGACGACCTCGCGCGGGTTAAGCCCCAAAAAGCGAGCGTAGCTCGAAATCATGCCCTGCGCATAGCCACGCGGGGGCATCGATGCAAAGTTACCAGTCTCGAAAAACTCGATGATCTGCGGCCTGATTTTGATGGTGTTGGCGACCTGCTGGATGGAAAGGCCCATCCGGCGACGCTGCTCGAGCAGCATGTCACCAAAGCGTGCAGCCATCAGAATCCTCCAAACTCACGATCTTCACGTACCATCTCGGCGTCGACAGACTCCAGCGCGGCAAGCCCTTCGTCATCCAGCAGGACCTCGCGCGGCTTGGAACCGTCGGGCGGGCCGACGACGCCCTTTTCTTCCAGCATGTCCATAATACGCCCGGCGCGCGCATAGCCAACCTTGAGGCGGCGTTGCAGGCCAGATGTGGAGCCCAGCTGCGATTCCACCACAATATGGGCGGCCTCCCAGATAAGCGGGTCGTCATCCTGCGGCTCGGCAACGCCCGTGCGAACAATGCCGCCACCAGCCGTGGACATGGAAGCAGGCGCCACGGCAGACAGAATCTCCTCGTGGTAGTCGGGCTCGCTTTGCGACTTAACGAACTCGACGATCTCGTTAATCTCGTCATCCGAGACAAAACAGCCCTGGATACGGCGGGGCTTGCCCCAGTCGACCTTGGAGAACAGCATGTCGCCCAAACCGGTGAGCTTTTCGGCGCCCATCTGGTCGATAATGACGCGGGAATCGATGCCCGTGGCCACGTTAAAGGCGATACGATTGGTGATGTTGGCCTTAATGAGGCCCGTCACCACGTTGGAGCTGGGGCGCTGCGTAGCCACGATAAGGTGAATACCGGCGGCACGCCCCAGCTGGGCGATACGAACGATCGAGGCCTCGACATCCTTGCCGGCAACCATCATCAGGTCCGATAGCTCGTCGATGATAATGACCAGATAGGGCATCTTTTGCGGCGGGTTATCGTAGTGTTCGAACTCGCCGGCGGCCTGCTTTTCGTTATACGTCGAGATCTTGCGAACGTTGAGGCGCTCGAAGACCTTCAGGCGACGCTCCATCTCGGAAACAGCCCATTGCAAGGCACTCGCAGCCTGCTTGGGTTCGGTCACCACGGGCACATAGAGATGGGGCAGGCCGTTATAGCCGGCAAGCTCAACGCGCTTGGGATCGACCATGATCAAGCGAACGTCCTCGGGAAGCGCGCGCATGAGCAGGGTCGTGATGATGGAGTTGATCATGACCGACTTACCGGAACCGGTGGTACCGGCAATAAGCAGGTGGGGCATCTTGGCGAGGTCGGCGACAACCGGCGTACCCTCGGCATCGCGGCCGATGGCCAGCTCGAGCGGACCGCCCTTCACATAGGGAAGCACGTCGCCCAGGTTAACGTTCTGGCGCTTGCGATTGGGAATCTCGATACCCACAAGCGAGGTGCCGGGAATCGGCGCAAAGATACGCACCGACTGGGCGGCAAGCGAAAGCGCGATATCGTCCTCGAGGCTCGAAATCTTGCTCACGCGCTCGCCCTCGCCGGGCTGCAGCTTAAAGGTCGTCACCGTGGGACCGGCAATCCAGCCGACGACGCGAGCGCTACGGCCAAACTCCAACAAAGTGGACTGCAGCGACTCGGCAGTCTGCTCCAACTCCTTGTCAGAAGACGCGGCGGACGCCGACTGCGGGTTGGCGTGCAGGATTTCGAGCGGCGGGAGTTTGAGGCCATCCTCTTGCTCGCCCTCGACATCGGCAGCAGTGCCGTCAGCTCCCCCATCGCCGGCTGCAACAGGAGCAGCGGAAGCCGTAGGGGTGGAGGCGTCGGCAACCTTGGGGTGCTTCAGGAAATCGGGGATCTGCGGGGCAGCAGACACGGGGTTCACGGCAAACGGCGGCTCGGACTCGTCGACCTTGTCCGGGTCGTCTTCCATCGAAAGCTGTCCGGTGACCTGTCCTCGCCTGTCTTGGCGACGCGGCAGCAAAGTTGTCTTGGCGGTATCGAGCGGACACTCGTCATCCTCGTCATCGCCCGCGGTGAGTTCGATTTCGCTATCGGACCAAGACGGGTCGGGCTCACTCGTGTTGAGCTTAGGCGCGGACTTGCCATTCTTGGCATGGCGACGCGGCAGCAGCGTAGTCTTGGCGCGCTCGGCCTCCACAGCCTCGGACACGTCGACAAACGGGTCATCGTCCTCGTCGTCATCGTCCAGAACAGGGTCCGCATCATTGCCCATGACCGTGGTCACGGCCATATCGGAGCCCTTCTGACGAAGAATGCTCAGGTGCGGACGGGCGACGCCGGGAACCGACAGGGCCTCTTCGTCGCCCCACGGGCTCGCATTGACATCGGCACGACGACGCTCGGCGAAATTGGCAGCGCGATCGCGCGCAGAGCGCAAAACGCCGCCCACCGAAAAGCCGATGATGACAAAGCCAACGACGGCCAAACCCAACAGGACCACCATCGCGATAGGTTTACCCAGGGCATTCTGCAGCGCACTCGCAATAAACGCACCAATGTAGCCGCCCGAAGCGGACAGGTTTTGCGGCACAAACATGAGGTCGCACGAATCGCTCGTGCCCGGCACCATCAACGAAAGAATGGAGACGACGGCGATAAAGACAACGGCGCCACCCGCGACCGAGCGAATGTTGAGCGGCGAGTCCTCACCCAAAAAGAGCGTGGCGGCAAACAGCAAAATGACGATCGGCAGCACGTAGGCGCCCAGGCCAAAGCCAAGATGGTAGAAACCGGCAACCACTGCCGTCACGGGTGCCGTTGCCGGAGAAATCACGGCAATGAAAGACGCAATCGCCAAAACGGCAATAACCACGCCGGCGATATCGCGGTTGGCCGAAGGCTCGACCAGGGGCTCAACATCGTCGAACTCGGCCTCGTGGCCCTTATTGGCACGAAGATGGGAACCGGCACCCTTAGTAGATGCCGGTTGGTTGTTGGCTTTATTGCCTTTGGCGTTTTGTGCAGATCCGCGCGCCAAACTAAACCTCCATGACGACCGGGATGATCATCGGACGGGTGCGCGTACGGCTCCAAATGAAGTTGGAGAGCGAATCGCGCACGGCCTTGCGAATGGCATCGGAGCCGCTGCTCGTAAAGCTAAACTTGCCCTTCTCGATCGTCTTCATGATGGATGCGGAGGCATCCTCGGAGAACTGATCGTCGATGGCAAATGAAACGCCGCGGCCCGAGAACTCAATAGCCTCGATCTTCTTATGCTTGAGCGAAACGATGGCGACAGCCGTGACCATACCGTCATTGGCGAGCTTCTGACGATCGCGCAGGACGATGGGGTCGGTATCACCGATGCGCAGGCCGTCGACGTAGACGACGCCGGACTCGACGGGCGTGCCGCGCTTGACAATACCACCGCGCATCTCGAGCGTGTCGCCGTTATCGAGGATAAAGATGTGATCATCCTTAATACCCATCTTACGGGCAAGCTGGGCATGGGCTCGCAGGTGCACGGCCTCGCCATGAACCGGCATAAAGTGGGTGGGCTTGGCCATGGCCATCAGAAGCTTGAGCTCTTCCTGGCTGCCGTGACCCGAGACATGGACGAGGGCGCGATTCTTATCCCACACGTCGCAGCCAAGCTTGGCCAGGCTGTTGACGACCTGCTGGACGGCCTTCTCGTTGCCGGGAACAGGGGTCGCCGAGAGGATGACGGTATCGCCCTCGTGGATGGAGAGCGTTTTGTGCTCGCCGTTGGCCATACGGGACAGCGCCGACAGCGGCTCGCCCTGAGAGCCGGTGCACATGACGACGATCTTGTCGTCAGGCAGGTTATCGATATCGAAGGCATCGATGATATCGGCATCGTCGATGTTGAGGTAGCCCAGCTCGCGCGCCACGCGGGTGTTGGTGAGCATGGAACGTCCGGTCACGACGACCTTGCGGCCGCACTTGCGGGCGGCGTCGCAAATCTGCTGCAGGCGATGGATATGGCTCGAGAACGACGCGACGAACACGCGGCCCGGGGCATTCTTGATGGCGTGCAGCAAGTTGGGGCCGACTTCGGCCTCGGACTTGGTAAAGCCCGGAACCGTGGCGTTGGTGGAGTCGGAAAGCAACAGGTCGATGCCCTGTTTGGCAAAGCGACTGATGGCGGCATAATCGGGCGTGACGCCATCGATGGGCGTCTGGTCGAGCTTAAAGTCGCCCGTGTGCATAACGGTGCCCTGGTTGGTGCGAATGAATACGCCCAAAGCGCCCGGAATTGAGTGCGTCATAGAGAAGAAGTCGAGCGAAATGCCACCAAGATTAACATGGCTACCGCCCTTGACCTCGCGAAACTTTGGCGCGCGGATGCGGAACTCGGAAAGCTTGCCCTCGATGAAACCAAGCGTCAGCTTGCTCGAGAAGATGGGCACCTTGTTGTTGAGGTCCTGCAGCAGGTACGGAAGCGAACCGGTATGGTCCTCGTGGCCGTGGGTGACGATGATGCCGCGGAGCTTCTCCTCGTTCTCCAGAACATAGGTGTAGTCGGGAAGCACCAGGTCAATACCGGGCTGGGAATCGTCGGGGAACATAAGGCCGGCGTCGACGAGCACCATGTCGTCGCCGCACTCGAAGACCGTCATATTCTTGCCGATGCCGTCAAGGCCTCCGAGCGGAATGATCTTCAAGGGAGATGATTTTTTAGCTGCCATAGGTTCGTGCGGTTTCCTTTCTTCGAAACGGGTCTGGAACAACCGACGGGGCGCTTCTGGCAAACCGACCGCCGGGAACGTACAAACATGCATCACGGAGTCGATGCAGTAACCGCATTATGATACCCATTTGCCCACCAACAGACCACCCATGCATCAAAGCCCCATCCAAACCGGTCCATCCCGCCGGTCTGGGGCCATCGGGGGCCGGGGCGGGTTAAGTTTGCTGCTCTACAGTCCTGCGCAAGACGGAAAGCACATTAAGTGCTTTCCTTTGCGTGCGGAACTCGCGACAAACTTAACCCGCCCCGGCCCCCGATGGCCCCAGACCAGCCAAAAAGGGACAGGTTTATTTTGGTCGGTTTTATCTGGGGTAATGCCGCACATGCGATTATCTAAAGATCTGAATTCAGATAACTGAATAGACTATCTGACAAAATCGAAACCCGCACCCACCAGCCCTTTTGCTATTCCCGGCGGGGGCCACGGGTAAAGTTTATCGCGAGTTCCGCACGAGCCGGAGAGCACTTAATGTGCTCTCCGTGCGAGCAGGACTGTAGAGCAGGAAACTTTACCCGCGGACCCCGCCGGGAATAGCAAAAGGGCGACTCCGGACAGGGGTCGCCCTTGTTGAGCTGCTT
The DNA here is from genome assembly GCF_052122015.1 of Collinsella sp. LCP19S3_A6. Taxonomy (NCBI): domain Bacteria; kingdom Bacillati; phylum Actinomycetota; class Coriobacteriia; order Coriobacteriales; family Coriobacteriaceae; genus Collinsella; species Collinsella sp. LCP19S3_A6. Next base: position 73,374 of record NZ_JBQKDD010000008.1, on the reverse strand, counting down.
ATGTGTAGCTGTTACTCGGCGTCGTGGTGACGGCGGGGCTTGCGGCCTCCGTTGTCGCCGGGACGACGCGGACGGTCGCTGCGCTCGGAGCGCTCGCGACGCGGACGCTCACGGCGCTGGAAGTGCTCGCCATCGCCCTCGGGGGCACCCTCGGCACGAGCCGGGACCTCGGGCTTATCCAGACGATCGAGCGAGATCTTGCCGCGATCATCGACCTCGATGACGACGACCTTAACCTCGTCGCCCACGTTGAGGACGTCCTCGACCTTCTCCACGCGGCCCTTGGCGACGCGGGAGATGTGCAGCAGGCCGTCCTTACCGGGCAGCAGGTTGACAAAGGCGCCAAAGGGCTGGATGGAGACCACGCGACCGGTGTACTCCTCGCCCGGCTCGGGAACCTTGATGATGAGCTTGATGCGCTCGACAGCCTGGTCGACGGACTCGCCGGTGCCGCCGACAAAGACGGTGCCGTCCTCCTGGATGTCGACCAAAGCACCGGTCTCGTCTTGGATGCCGCGGATGACCTTGCCGCCGGAACCGATGACGTCGCGGATCTTGTCGGTCGGAACCTGGATGGAGACGATGCGCGGAGCGGTGCTGCGCGTGGTGTGGCGCGGCTCGGGGATCACATCGAGCATCTTCTGCAGGATGAAGGCGCGACCCTCCTTGGCCTGCTGCAGGGCGCGGGCAAGGATGTCGAAGGTAAGGCCCGTGGCCTTGTTGTCCATCTGCAGAGCGGTAATGCCCTCGGTGGTGCCGGTGACCTTAAAGTCCATATCGCCCAAGAAGTCCTCGAGACCCTGGATGTCGGACAGGACCACGGTCTTGCCCTCCTCCTGGATCAGACCCATGGCGATACCGGAGACCGGGCGCTTAATGGGCACGCCGCCGTCCATGAGGGCGAGCGTGGAGCCGCAGGTCGAAGCCATCGAAGAGGAGCCGTTGGACTCCATGACCTCGGAGACCACGCGGATGGCGTAGGGGAACTCGTTCTCGTCGGGGAGCACCGGAAGCAGGGCGCGCTCGGCCAGGTTGCCGTGGCCGATCTCGCGGCGCTTGGGGCTACCCATGCGGCCGGTCTCGCCGGTGCAGAACGGCGGGAAGTTGTAGTGGTGCATGTAGCGCTTGCCCTCGGTGGGCTCGATGGTATCCAGACGCTGGCCCTCGTTGAGCATGCCGAGCGACAGGACGGAGAGTACCTGGGTCTGGCCGCGCTGGAACAGGCCGGAGCCATGAACGAGCGGCAGGTAGTTGTCCTTCACCATAATGGGGCGGATCTCATCGGCGGCACGGCCGTCGACGCGCTCACCGGTCTCGACGACCATGGTGCGCATGGCCTTCTTCTCGAGCTTCTTGAGTGCCACGGGGATCTCGCGCTCCCAAGCGGCCTGCTCCTCCTCGGTGAACTCGGCACGGATGGACTCCTTCAGAGCCTCGACCTTGCCGATACGGGAGAGCTTGTCGGCGTCGCGAAGGGCGGCTGCCATCTCGTCGTAGTGGGCGAAGATGCGCTCCTGGACCTCCTCGACGGGCTGGTCGAGCGGGTACTCCTTCTTGACGATAGCGCCGTTGACCTGCTCCCACTCGGCAACGAACTCGTCCTGAGCCCGGCAGAAGGCAGCGAGGGCCTCCTGGCCAAACTTCATGGCGGCGAGCATATCGTCCTCGGAGATCTCATCGGCGCCGGCCTCGACCATCGAGATGAAGTCGGCAGAGCCGCCCAGCTCCAGGTCCAGATCGGAGTTCTCGCGCTCCTCATAGGTGGGGTTGACGATAAACTCGCCGGTCTCCACGTTGCGGCCGATGCGCACGCACGCAAGCGGGCCCTCGAAGGGCACGCCGCCGAGCGTCATGGCCAGGGAGGCACCCATGACGTTGATGACGTCGAAGGGGTTGACCTGGTCGGCGACGAGCGAGGTGGCGACGATGTGCACCTCGTTGCGGAAGCCGTCCGGGAAGCTCGGGCGAATAGGACGGTCGATCATACGGGCCGTGAGCGTGGCCTTCTCGCTGGGACGGCCCTCGCGCTTGAGGTAGCCACCCGGAATACGGCCGGCAGCGTACATCTTCTCGTTGAAGTCGACGGTCAGCGGAAAGAAGTCGTAGTTCTTGCGCTCCTTGGAGACGACCACGGTGTCGAGCATCGTGGTGTCGCCCTGCTTGACCAGACAGGCGCCGGTGGCCTGCTTGGCAAGCTCGCCCGACTCAAAGGTGTAGGTCTTGCCGTACAGCTCAAAGGTCTTGGATACGAGTGTCATTGTTCTCCTTTACCCCGCAGGCCCCTTGCCTGCGGGCTTCTCATGTGACGCGGGCCCCCTGCCCCCGCCACGCTTCAGAGCGTGATTGTTCACGCCCTTACACAAAAAGAGCGCCCCGCTGCGCAGGACGCTCTTAGCATGTACAAATCCTTACTGGATATTGTCGCGGATGCCCAGAGCCTTGATGAGCTCACGATACTCGACGACGTCGTTCTTCTTGATGTAGGAGAGAAGACGACGACGGCGACCGACGAGCATGAGCAGACCACGACGGGTGTGGAAGTCCTTCTGGTGGGACTTCATGTGCTCGGTCAGCTCCTTGATGCGCTCGGTCAGGATGGCGACCTGAACCTTGGGGTTGCCGGTGTCGACCGGGGTGTTACCGAACTGGGCAGTCAGCTCCGCCTTGCGCTCTTTGGAAACAGTCATTGTTTCACCTTTCGTTTCGCGTCGCCCGCGGGCGACTCTATTCGCCTCGGACTGGGAAGCCGCCGGTGGAGCGAGCATCCAAGGTCGAGGTACCAACAGGTCGGTATGTTACCACAAGCGGACCGCGTATGCCCATCATCACCGACCCAACATGAATTCCATCGCGCGAAGACGCTGGTCGGTGTGCGTCGCAGCCCAAACATGCGAAAGCCCCAGCAAAAAGGCGGCAGTATGGGGATCGACCCTCTCGGCCATGAGCGCATCGAAGGTCATGGACATGAGGGCGCGCAGCCATGCGACCTCGCCGGTCGACACCAGCTCGGCACCCGGAACGCTCGACGCGCACGACCCGCACATGAGCCCGCCCGCCTGGGGCGAAAAATACGACAGCATGGGGTCTCCGCACAGTACGCAGGCCGAAAAATCGGGTCGATAGCCAACGTGCGACAACAGCTTAAAGACATATGCCGCCACAAGCAGGTCCATATGTGCCGTGTCGAGCCTGCTGCCCACCAGGGCAAGTGCTCGCTGCGTAATGGCAAAGGTAAACGGGTCCTCGGCGTCCTCGAACGAGCACACGCGCGCGACCTCGGCGATCGCGCTTGCGGCGCAGGTCGTCTCGTAATCGGGCGCGGCGCCGAGCGGCGCCTCCATAAGCTCGGCCTGGGAAACCACGTCGAGCGACCGTCCGTGCGCGAGCAGCATATCGACGGTACAGAACAGCTCGCAGCGCGCCGCCAGGCGCCCGCCGGGTTTGCGCGCGCCCTTTGCCACGGCACGGACCTGCCGACCCCGCTCATCGAGCATCGTCAAGATCAGATCGGTCTCCTTGAGCTTGGTCTTATCGAGAACGAGTACCTTTGTGCGATATGTCCGTGAGCCTGCCATGAGCGCCGCGCGCCCTTAGTCCTCGGCGTTGTAGCCAAAACGGCGAATCTGGGCCTCGTCGTCACGCCAGCCGGCCTTTACCTTCACATCCAGCTCCAAAAAGACCTGCGTGCCAAAGATGCGCTCAAGATCGCGACGGGCGTCGATGCCGATATGCTTGATCATCTCGCCGCCCTTACCGATGATGATGCCCTTTTGGCCCTCGCGCTCGACGTAAATGGTGGCATGCACGCGCAGCACCTTCTTGGTCTGCTCGAGCGCATCGCAGATTACGCCAACGGAGTGCGGAATCTCATCACGGGTGCGGCGCAAGACCTTCTCGCGCACAAACTCGGCAACGAGCGTCTCGTCGGAAGCGTCGGTACCCATGTCCTCGGGGAACCAACGCGGGCCCTCGGGCAAAAAGTGCGCAACGGTCTCGATGAAGGCATCGACGTTAAAGTTCTTGACCGACGACGTCACGATCTCATCGTCATATTCCATGAGCTCGTGGGCGGCCTTAAGCTGTTCCATGACCTGTGCGGGATCGGCCTCATCGGCCTTGGTGAGCACCAGGACCTTCTTGGAACGGGCGCATCTGACGCGCTCGGCAACCCAGGCGTCTCCCCTGCCGATCGGTTTGGTGGCATCAATCAAAAACGCGACGACATCGACATCGTTCAGCTCGAACAGCGCGCTCTTGTTGAGCTCGGACCCCAGGCCGTCCTTGGGTTTGTGAATACCCGGGGTATCGACAAAAACCAGCTGGTAGCCAGGGCGATTGACGACGGCGCGCATGCGACGGCGGGTCGTCTGGGCCACCGGCGAGGTGATGGCGACCTTTTTGCCATAGCAGGCGTTGAGCAGCGTGGACTTACCGGCGTTGGGGCGACCGACCAGGGCCACGAAGCCGCTGCGGAAACCGGGCTCAACGTCGCCAAAGCCCGCAAGGCTGTCACCCTCGTCGCACAGGGCGTCGAGCTCCTCGTCACTCATGCCCTCAAACGGGTCGGACTCCTCGATCTCGCAAGCCTCAGTCGCTTCGGCATCCACAGCATCCAGGGGCTCGTCGTCCAGCGTTTCATCGATAGGCTGCATATTGTCGGACATGAAGATCCCTTTCTAAATAAAGCCGAGCGCGTGGGCAAATACCAACAAGCCCACAATCGCGGCGGTGATGGAAAGAACGTATACGGAGGCGGCGGCGATATCCTTTGCACGCTTTGCCAGCGGATGGAACTCCTGGGTCGCCAAATCGACAATCGCCTCCATGGCGGTGTTGCACAGCTCGCCGTGAATCACCAGGCCGCAGCAAATGATAATCGTAGCCCACTCGGCAATGTCGAGCCCCACGATGCAGCCGGCAATGACAGTGCACACACCCGCCACGAGCATGACCTTAATGTTACGCTCGGTCTTGACGGCGGTAACGAAGCCCTCCATGGCGTAGGAGAACGACTTTAAAAAGGACGGATGGTCCTTGTTCGATCCGGGAATCATAGACGGCTCCTAGTCGTGGGCATGGTTGGTGATGGGGCCGACGTGAACCAGCTTGGGGTCCTCGCCGCGCTCGAGCGCCAGATCGCGCAGGATGGCGTCCTCGCGGGCCTCCATGACCTCGGCCTCGTCGTCCTCGATATGATCGTAGCCCAGTAAATGCAACATGCCATGCACGAGCATCAGGCGGCACTCATCGGCAGGGCTATTGCCAAAGCCGGGGGCCTGACGGGCAATGACCTGCGGGGCCAAGATGATATCGCCGAGCTCGAGCGTCTCGTCGGCTGGGATATCCTCGTCAAAGGCCGAGTCGCATTCAAACGAGAGGACATCGGTGGTACGGTCGATACCGCGCCACTCGTGGTTGAGCTCGTGCATCTCATCCTCATCGACATACGAAAGGGAAATCTCGACTTTTCGCTCAACGCCCTCGGCAGCAAGCACGACCTCGCAGATATGCTCTACCTCCTGCGCGTCAAGCAGCGTATCGAGCTCGGCATCGTTGCTGATCAATACACTCAACGGGACTCCTTTCGGTCGCGCACGCGTTTCTCGCGCACGTCATCATAAGCATCATATGCCTCGACGATTCGCCCCACCAAGGCGTGACGCACCACGTCGGCACGCTCGAGGTGCGAAAACGCGACATCGTCGACACGACCCAAAATCTGCTCAACGTCGGCAAGACCGCCGCGACGACCTACCAAGTCACGCTGGCTCAGGTCACCGGTAATCACAAACTTGGAGTTAAAGCCCAAGCGCGTCAGGAACATCTTCATCTGCTCGGGCGTGGTATTTTGAGCCTCGTCGAGCACCACGAAGGCATCGCTCAGCGTACGACCGCGCATGTAGGCAAGCGGGGCGATCTCGATCACGCCACGCTCCATAAGCTCATCGGTGCGCTCGCGATCCATCATGTCAAAAAGGGCGTCGTAGAGCGGACGCATGTAGGGATCGATCTTTTCCTCGAGGGTACCGGGCAAAAAGCCCAAGTTCTCCCCCGCCTCGACAACCGGACGCGTCAAGATCAGACGGCCCACCTCGTGACGCTTGAGCGCGGCAACGGCGAGTGCCATGGCCAGATAGGTCTTACCGGTACCGGCAGGACCCAAGCCAAACGTGATGGTATGCGAGCGGATGGCATCCACATAGCGCTTTTGACCGAGCGTCTTGGGGCGAATGGCACGACCGCGATACGACAGCAGCACATCATCGCGAAGCGACGTAGCCCCGTACTCACCGTCGCGCAAGACGGCCAGGCAGCGAGAGACATCGTCGACAGACAGCGTCCGTCCGGCGGCAACCTCGCGAAAAGCATGCTCGAAAAAGCGCGCCACGAGCTCGACCTCGTCCGGGTCACCGCACACGGCGATACGGTCGCCACGGGCGACCACGTGGGCGCGAACCAAGCTCTCGAGCGCACGAAGGACGCCGTCGCCGGCACCCAAAACGCGCGAGGGATCAATTCCATCGGGAACGGTAAGTCTAATCTTCGAGGCTTCCATGAACCTCCCTGCGTGCATGGACCAAGCCGGAATCATCGACTCCGATGATAGCAACATCGAGCAGGCACGGGGCTGTGAGTCCGCAGGTATCGTCAAGACGGGCATGATGGAACGAACCGAGCGTCAGGTTGTCGCCATACTCGAGCACGGCACGCTCGACGGTGCCCACGCGACGGCGGGCGTCGGCAATGGCGAGTTCCTGCGCCGCGGCTCGCATACGACGGCTGCGCTCAGCCATAACCTCGGGCGGCACCTGGTCGGGCATATCGGCAGCAAGGGTACCGGGACGCTTGCTATAGCGGAAGACATGCATGCGCGAAAAGCCCACGCGACGGCACAACGCCAGCGACTCCTCAAATTCCTCGTCCGTCTCGCCGGGAAAACCGACGATGACGTCGCACGAAAGGGACGCCTGAGGCAAGTTGGCGCGGATCATACGCACCGTCTCCTCAAATGCCTCGGCGCTATAGGGACGGCCCATGCGATGCAGGGTCGCCGTACAGCCAGACTGCACGGGCAGGTGCAAAAACGGGGCGATGCGCTGCGGATAGCGCGCCATGACCTTAAGCAGGGGCTCGGAGATATCCATGGGCTCGACCGAGGAAAAACGCACATGCGGAATAGACGTACGCTCCATGATGGCCACGAGCAGCTCGTCGATCTCGACGTGTTCGTCGGTCGCACTCTTGCCATCGTAGGCGCCCAGGTTCACGCCTGTCAGCACCACCTCGGGCACGCCGGCCTCCTGAGCCTCACGAACTTGTTCGAGCACAGACTCGACCGGCACGGAGCGCTCGGGGCCGCGGGCCTTCCACACAATGCAATAGGTGCAACGATGGTTGCAGCCGTCCTGGATCTTCACACCCAGACGCGAGCGACCGAGCGCGTCGACCACGTCGCCGTCGCTACAGGCAGCCACGCTATCGGAATCAACGCCCAGCACCTCGCAGACGCGTTCGGCGACATCGATCTTAGACGGCTCCGCGATCACGCGGTCCGAAAGCTCCAGAAGCTCCTCGGGGTGCAAATTGACAACGCACCCGGTCACGACCACATAGGGCTCTTTTGGATGAGCCAGCGCATGGCGGACGGCCTTACGGGTCTTGGCCTCGGCCTCGCCCGTAACGGCACAGGTGTTAATGACGATCAGCTCCGCATCCTGAGGCTCCACCATTGCAAAACCCAGGCGCATAAGATCGGCAGTGATACGGTCGGACTCAACCCGGTTGACACGGCAGCCGAGGTTGACAACAGAGATATGAGGTGCGAGCACGCGGGCTCCTTAATCGAGGATGTCGTCGAGAGCGCTCTTAATGCGATCGGTCACCGATTTCTTGCCGGAAGCGACATCGTCGCCCGACTCGGCGGCGAAAGTCTCGAGCAGCTCGCGCTGCTTGGCGGAAAGGTTCGTGGGGACGAGCACGCGCAGCTGAACGATCAAGCGTCCACGCGAGCCGCCACCGCCGATACGGGGCATACCGTAGTTGTTGACACTCACGGTGTCGCCGTACTGCGTACCGGCGGGGACGCACACCTTGACGACCTCGTCGGGCAAAATGCCCTCAACCTTAATCTCGCAGCCGAGCGCAGCCTGCGCAATCGAGATATCGCTCACGAGGTACAGGTCGTCGCCGTTGCGTTTAAAACGCTCGTGATCGGCGACGCGCACGTTGACGATCAGGTCGCCCGAGGGCTCACCACGAAGGCCTGCCTCGCCAAAGCCGCTCACGCGCAGCTGGCGACCGGTCGAGACGCCGGCAGGGATATCGATGTCGATCTTTTCGTGCGAAGGCGTGCGGCCCTGACCGTCGCAGGTCTCGCAGGGATGGTCGATGACCGTGCCCTCGCCATGGCAGTCGGGGCAGGGCGAAGAGGACTGAACCTGACCCAGGAACGAGCGCTGGACCGTCGTGACATAGCCCGTGCCGTGGCAACGGCTGCACTGCTTTTCGGCCGCACCCTCCGCCCTACCGGTGCCATTGCAATCATCACAGGGGGCAAGGCGGTCATAGCTGATCGTCTTTTTGCAACCGAGCGCCGCCTCCTCAAGGGTCACCGAAAGGGAGATGGCCATATCGCGGCCGCGACGACGCTCGCGGCGATTTCGGGCGCCACCGCCGGCACCGCCGCCAAAGAACGACGAAAAGAGGTCATCCATGCCCATGCCGCCAAAGATATCGTTAATGTCGACATAGCCGGAGCCACCGGGGCCGTCGGGCGAACCGTAGCGATCGTAGTTTGCACGCTTCTGCTCGTCGGAAAGAACGGAATATGCCTCGTTGAGCTCTTTGAACTTGGCCTCGGCATCGGGGTCGTCCGAAACGTCCGGGTGTACGATACGGGCCTTCTTTAGAAACGCGCGCTTAATCGTCCGCGCGTCGGCATCCTTGTCGACGCCAAGTACCTCGTAGTAATCCCTATTTTCCGACACGACCGAATCCTTCCGACTTTCATTATTGTCACAGTGCGTCCTATACCCAAGCTGGGCCGACCGCAAACAAAGGGTTTGATGTTATTGCATTGCGTAGGGCGAAAGCATGGCACGTTGCGAGCAGCTCGCAAACCAAACCGACACGAGAGCAAACATAAATCCGTTGGCAAAACCGTTGGCAAACTGCATCGCGCCGCGCTTCCACCACAGCAGGCTGCGGTGAAGCACGCCGTCCGAGAGCACCATGAACAAGCCCATAGCAAACGGAACAAAGCACATCATGGCAAAGGCCGAGAACACGCCCGAGATGGCCGACAGCACCAAAAAAGGCGCCACGATGCCCATCAGGTAAAAACCGGTACGAGCCTTGCCCTCCAGGCGTTCGGCCTCGACATGGGCGCGCCCGACCAAATCGCCGCCCGAGGCACCGTTGGTGCCGGCGTGACCCATGCCGTCAATATGGACCTCGTCGCCATCATGCGTGCCGGCAGGAAACTCAATCGTCTGCTCGGAGGTCACACGGGTCCGCCCGCTGCCACCGCAATCGGGGCAGGGGTCGGCGACGACCTTACCGGAACCGCCGCACTCGGGGCAGACCGACTGGAACGTGCCGGCACCAAACAGGAAGGACAGGTCGACGTCGATGTGGCCGCGACCGCCGCAGCTCGGACAGGTATGTGCATGCTCGGACGAGACAGAGCCCGAGCCTCCGCAATGACCACAGGTATCGAAGCGCGTATAGCGGACGGTCTTGCGGGCACCGCCCTTGGCCTCCTTGGCGTCGAGCCTAATATCGACGACCACGTTGGCGCCGTTCTCGGGATTATAGGCAGCCTGGCTGCGACGCTGCTGGCCCCAGGCGCCACCAAAGGGAAAGCCGCCCTCAAAGGGATTGCCATAGCCTGCGCTGCCGGCGTAGCCGCCGCCATAGGGCGAAGCAGAAGGAGCGCCGGCGAAGGGGTTGCCCGAGCGCATGGCATCATAGCGCGCACGCTTCTGCTCGTCCGAAAGCACGGCATAGGCCTCGGAAACCTCTTTAAACTTTTCCTCGGCATCCGGCTCTTTGTTGACGTCTGGATGGAGCTTGCGGGCCTTTTGCTGAAAGGCCTTCTGGATATCACGCGAGGTGGCGTCCTTGGAGACACCCAAGATCTCGTAGTAATCTTTTTCGTTCATCGTCGCCATGCGCGGCAACCTCCTGCTCACAGCAGCGTATATATTGCGGTAATTCTACCCGAGCGGCCTAAGCTAGACCCCAAAACAGCTCGAACAGCATATTTCCATCGAGCCAGCCCAAGTGGGTGGGCGCTAAACGGGCGCGGGCGCGACCCGCTACAACATCTTTTGAGGTGATGCGCCCCGCATGCCCCTCGACATTATCGGGTACCCAGGTGGCAAGGCCCAACTCGAGCGCACGGTCGCAGGACGCCGCCAGCTCGTCTGCAGGAATCACGCTTGCCGAGCGAACCAACAGGTCGGGCCCAATGCCACGCGTCATGCGGCAGGCAAGCATCAAATCCTCCGCCGCCGCCTCGCGCTGCGACAGATACTCGGCATCAAACGTCGTCGCGGCATCGTCGCGTTGTACCAGACGCACGCGATACGCATCGCCGCGAGCGGGCACGTCGGGATAAAGCCCGGCCAAGCGATCGAAATCCTCGGCGTCGAGCATACCGGCGGCAGAGCGACCCAGGCCCAGATAGCCCCGTCCGGTCCAATAGGCGATGTTATGCGAGCACTCATGTCCGTCGAGTGCATAGCTTGCCACCTCATACGGGTGATAGCCGGCCGCGCCCAGACGCTCGCGCGCCGCTTCCATGCACGCAGCCTGAAAATCCTCGTCGGGCTCGAGCGACTCGTCGTAACACGCCATGCGGTAGAGCGGCGTGCCTTGCTCGAGCGTGAGGGGGTACACCGACACATGTTGCGGCGCCGCCGTCAACACGCCATCGAGCGTGCGCTTCCAACTCGCTGCGGTCTGCCCGGGAAGGCCGCACATAAGGTCGCACGACACGTCGAGCCCAGCGTCCTTAACCGTCGTGATGGCAGCGAGCGCCCGATCGGCATCGTGAATGCGGCCGATGGCAGTGAGTTCGGTGTTATCGAGCGTTTGCACGCCCAGAGAGACGCGTGTGACACCAACCTTGGCAAGCGCAGCGGCAAGCTCGGCGGTCAGCGACTCAGGATTAGCCTCGCAGGTAAACTCAACGGGCTTGCACCACATGCAAATACGCCGGGCAAGCTCCACCAGACGCTCTCCCGCCAGCGACGGTGTGCCGCCGCCAACATAGACGGTGCGGACTTGCGCAAGCGCCCCGGTGTCTCCAAAGGCATCAAGGCGCGCATACAGCTGCTCAAAATAGGCATCGAGTGCAGCGCTCAGGTCGCACGGAGCAAAACTGCGTGAGTCAAAGTCGCAGTACCGACACTTTTGAGCGCAAAACGGCACATGCACGTACAGCGCGCTAACGGCCACCGTTAGGCCTCCAGCGGATGAGCGGGCACCGACTCGCCAGCGGCAAGCGCTGCCTCGCAGGCCACCACATCGCGCTCGATATCATCGACCAATGCCATGAACTCCTCATATGTGGAGCAACGCACCACCTGGGCGCGCCAGGCGGCGGCATGGGGCATGCCCTTTAGATACCAACTCGCGTACGTACGGGCACGCGACATAAGCGGCAGAAGCTCATGCGTCAGCGTGAGATGCTCGCGCAGGGCGTCCAGGCGCTCGACAGAGCTGCGCACCGGCACCGGTACGCCATTGAGCGCAAGGGCGCGAGCATCACCAAAGACCCAGGGATTACCGTAGATACCGCGTGCGATAAACACCGCGCTGGCACCCGAGTTGCGCAGATGCTCCGCGGCATCCTCGGCCGAGAACACGTCGCCCGAACCGATAACGGGAATTTCGACGGCATCGGCCACCTCATCGACGACCGACCAATCGGCCTGACCCGTATAGAGCTGCGTGGCACAGCGACCATGCACCGCCACAGCAGCGGCGCCCGCCCCCTCGAGCATCTGGGCAAACGTCGCGGCATTGCGATCTTCGGCGTAAAAGCCTTTGCGGATCTTAACGGTCACGGGCACGTGCGCTGCGCCCACCGCCGCCTCGACGATCTTTTCGGCCAGCTCGGGCGTGCGCATGAGCGCCGAGCCCTCCCCTTTGGTGACGACCTTGCGAGCCGGGCAGGCCATGTTGATATCGATCAGCGACAGGTGATCGCCCACACGTTCCTCGACGGCAGCGACGGCGCTCGCAAATTGATCGGGCTTGGAGCCAAAGAGCTGTACGCAGATCTGCCGCTCCTCGTCGGCCGGCAGCACCAGGCGCCACGTCTTATTGCTGGCATAGGCAAGGCCCGCCACGCTCACCATCTCGCTATAGGCAAGATTGGCGCCGCGGCGGCGGCACATGATGCGATAGGCGGGATCGGTCACGCCGGCCATGGGAGCCATAAGGAACGGCTGCTCGGCATAGGCACCCAGCAGCCGCGTACTGTATTCGGAAAGCGCCATGGAACTACTCGTCCACCTTGAGGATCGCCATAAAGGCCTCTTGCGGGACCTCGACCGAACCGATGGCCTTCATGCGCTTCTTGCCCTCTTTCTGCTTCTCGAGCAGCTTGCGCTTACGCGAGATATCGCCGCCATAGCACTTGGCCAAAACGTCCTTGCGGCGCGCCTTGACGGTCGAGCGGGCAATGATCTTGTTGCCGATGGCACCCTGAATGGGCACCTCGAACAGCTGGCGCGGAATTATTTCCTTAAGCTTGTCGCACAATCCGCGGGCCAGGCCATAGGCCTTGTCCTTGTGCACGATAAACGAAAGCGCGTCCACCTCGTCGCCCGAAAGCAGGATATCGAGCTTGACGAGCTCGGAGGGACGATACTCGTTGAACTCATAATCGAGCGACGCATAGCCCTTGGTGCGGCTCTTGAGCTGGTCAAAGAAGTCCAGGATGAGTTCGGCGAGCGGCATGTCGAAGCGCATCTCGACCGATTTGCTCGTGAGGTGGATCATGTCGGTCGTAATGCCGCGGTGCTCGATAGCGAGCTGCATGACGGCTCCCGTATACTCGGGCGGGCAGATAATCTTGGCCTTGAGGTAGGGCTCCTCAATGCGCTCGATGCGCGTAGCCTCGGGCAGGTCCTGCGGGCTGCGGACATCAATCATCTCGCCGTCGGTCTTGTAGACGTGGTAGTCCACCGAAGGGCTCGTGGCGATGAGGTCCAGGTTGAACTCGCGCTCCAGACGCTCCTTAACGACCTCCATATGCAGCAGGCCCAAGAAGCCAACGCGGAAGCCAAAGCCGAGCGCCACCGAGGTCTCGGGCTCCCACACCAACGACGGGTCGTTGACATGCAGCTTATCGAGAGCGTCACGCAGGTTCTCATAATCCTTGTTGTCGATCGGGAACAAGCCCGTATAGACCATGGGCTTGGCCTCACGGTAACCGGGAAGCGGCTCAGGGCAGGGATTCGACGCCCACGTGAGGGTATCGCCCACGCGAACGGCCTCAGGGTTCTTCAGGCCCGTGACCACGTAGCCCACCTCACCGACCGTCAGCGCGTCGACCGGAGTCTCGGCGGGACGCTTGACGCCCACGCCATCGACCAAAAAGTCGCCCTCGGCCTGCATCATGCGCAGGGTATCGCCCTTCTTGATGGAGCCGTCAAAGACGCGGACCGTGGCGACGACGCCGCGGTACTCGTCAAAATACGAATCCAGGATGAGCGCCTTGAGCGGCGCCGTCGCATCGCCCTTGGGCGGTGAGATCAAAAAGACGATGGACTCCAGCAGATCATGGATGCCCTCGCCGGTCTTGCCCGATACGCACACGGCATCGTCGGCAGGAATCGCCAGGTCATCCTCGATCTCGGTCTTAACCTCGTCGGGGTGTGCCGACGGCAGGTCAATCTTGTTGATAGCGGGCACGATATCCAGGTTGGCGTTCATGGCGAGCGTCGCGTTGGAGACGGTCTGCGCCTCGACGCCCTGCGTGGCGTCGACGACGAGCACCGCACCCTCGCAGGCGGCAAGCGAACGCGAGACCTCGTAGGTGAAGTCCACGTGGCCCGGCGTATCGATCAGGTTGAACTGATACGTCTCGCCATCGTCGGCGTCATAGGAAACGCGAACGGCATTGGACTTGATCGTGATGCCGCGCTCGCGCTCGATATCCATGGTGTCGAGCAGCTGCGATTCCATGTCGCGCTCGTCGACGGTATGGGTGAGCTCGAGGATGCGATCACTGATCGTGGACTTGCCATGGTCGATGTGCGCAACGATCGAGAAGTTGCGGATGTGGGAAATGTCAATTGAAGTATTCATGCGGACTATCTTACCCGAGCGGTACAAAAAATGGAGCCTGTTCCATAAAACAGGCTCCATTTATGCGCGTAATCTATGTGGTGTGAAATTTACAACTTAGGCGTTGATGCTGTTCACGAGCTTGGCAAGACCGGACTTGCGGTTGGAAGCCTGGTTCTTGTGGATAACATGCTTGGCGGCAGCCATGTCGAGGCGCTTGGTGACGGTCTTGAGGGCAGCCTGGGCCTTCTCGGCGTCGCCCTCGGCGACGGCGGACTGGACATGCTTGGTCAGCGTCTTGAGCTCGGACTTGACAGCCTTGTTACGCATGCGAGCTGCCTCATTGGTGCGGATACGCTTCTTCTGAGACTTGATGTTTGCCACTTCTGGAGTTCCTTTCGAGTTCCTTGCAAAAAATGTATGACACCTCTGAGACACGGTGAGGTCATGCAAGCGCCTACTATAGCACGCTCCCCCTCAAAGGGATAGAACGAATTTGTCAAATAGACAGGTATCATCACGATTTTCTCAAGATGTTCGTAATCCAGAGCAAAAGCGCGTTCTGAGAATCGGCCGAACCCTTAAGAGCGAGCTCAACATCGACCGCGCCCTCGAGCGCCGCGACGAGCTCCGCCATCGAAAAGCGGCGTGCCCAGGTCAGGTGATTCTTAACCTGCCAGGGTTGAAGCTTGAGCGTCGCGGCAAGCTCGCGACCCTGCCCACGCGCATCGAGCGCCTTGGCGACGATAAGCTCGCGAATGCGTCCGCACAGCAGCGTGTAGGTCCACACATAGCTCTTGGCGGGTAGCAGCCCAAAGAGCTCAAGCGAGCGGCGCATATCACGAGCCGAGACCGCGTTGAGAAAATCCCAGGGCTGAACTTCGGCCGTGCGCACGATCCAGCGTTCCACATCGGCAAGCTCAATTTGCGGCGCATCGACCATCTGGGCAAGCTTGGCCAAGTCGTTATCGAGCATGCGAGTGTTTTCACCCGAACGCGAGACGAGTTCCTCGGCGGCCGCCGTCGAGATCGACTTGCCGTGCTGCGTCGCCATCTGCTGCACGCGGCGCGGTAGCTCCCAGCGCTTGGTGCCGGAGCAATCGATCACGGCCTTCTTGTCGATCTTGGCGATCGCCTTATACAGGCGCGTGTTCTTGGCAAGCGAGTCGGCGATGATGAGACAGACCGTTGTGGGGCTTGGACTCGCTAAATACTCGACAAGCGGCTCCGAGACCGCCTTGGCGAGCTTTGAGCAGCCGTCAAGGATTACCAAGCGAAACTCGCTGCCCATGGGAAAAGTGTTGAGCGATCCGATAATGGACTCGATATCGGGGTCCTTGGTCATGTCTCGCTCGTCGAGGTTGAACTCGACCATACCCGACTTTTCCAGACGTGCTTTCATACGCGAGACGGCGTGGTCGCGCTTGACTCCGTCGGTACCGACGATCAGATATGCCGGCAGCAGACCGGTTTCAGACATCGCGCTCCCCTCCCGCAGGCTCTCCTGTTCGTACCGTGCCATTCTATCCCACGGGTTGGTCCCGCGCCAACGGCAGCATCACGGTCGCTGACATCGCATGGCAAAACCGGCCGCAGTCGGCGAGACGGTAATGTCGCCTCTCTCGATAGTGCATGCGAACGCGCCGCCCGCATCGCTAACGGCATCGATGCAGGCATCGGATGGATGGCCGTAGCGGTTGCCCTCGCCCGCGCTCGCAATAGAGAGCTCGGGCTTAAGGGTTTCCAGCAGGTCTGTATCGACAGAATCTTTTGAGCCGTGATGCCCCAGCTTGAGCACATCGATATCACCCACCTCCTGTACAAACTCGCGCTCCTGATCGAGCTCGGCATCACCAGTGAGGAGCATACGCAGGCTTTTGCCTTCCTGAGCATAGGAGAGCAGCAAGACAAGCGAGTCCTCATTGCCCTCACCGTCAACCGTATCAAACGGCCACATCACACGAGCCCGAAATGCGCCGATATCGACTGTGTCTCCGCGAGCCACCTGCCGATACGTGACACTTGGGCGATTCAGGACCTCAGCAGGCGCGCTGCCCAGCGCATCCGCCGCAACCGCAATGGTTCCCACCGAAAACCGATCGAGTACGTCGGGAAGACCGCCCCAATGGTCTTCATCCCAATGCGTCACGAAGACGGCGTCGATATGGTGGACGTTATTGCGAACCAACGCCGACACCACGCGCGCGTCGAGCCCACAGTCGACGAGCGCCACGGCGCCACCTTGACGAACCAGAATCGCATCGGCCTGGCCAACATCAAGGACTGTCACCGAAGGCGGCGCACATCGATCCCAATAGACATACGGAACGCCCGCCGCAAGCATCAAACACAGCAGCCCCACTGCCATGGGCCGCGCGCTGGGGCGTGGCCACAAGACCAAGAGGACCACCAGCGAAAAAGGAACCACGTATACCAAGGGCGTATCGGGCGGCACGCTTACGGATGCGCCCGGAACGGCAGCAAAGAGCTGCTCAAAGAACAGGGCACAGCGAGCGATAGCCATGGGCACCACAAGCGCCCCGTGACGCAAGAGCGGCACAAGCGAGCAAGGCACCAGCACAACCGAAGATGCGAGCAGCACGCTTATCACCGGACCGATCACGGCATTTGCAAGCGGAGCAATGAGCGAAAACATCCCAAATGCGGGAATGGTTACGGGAAGTGTCGCGATCTGCGAGCACAGCGTGACGGACAAAATACTGGCAACCCCCGATGGCACGCCCAGCTCGCCCAAGGCGTAGGTAGCGTAGGGGCAAAAACAAAGGATGGCAAAAACACTGGCGCACGATAGCTGAAAACCCATCTCGAACAATACTGTCGGCCGCAGCAACATAAAGATTGTCATGGTCAAAAATAGAGCCGAAAGGCCATGCCGACGACGTCCGGCGCCGTTGACGATAAGCGTCACCGCCACCATACAGCACGCGCGCACGGCCGAGGGCGAAGCGCCCGTAAAGACGGCATAGGCAGCGAGGGCCAGCACCAACAGCCCTCTCTGCAGCCCACGAGAGAGGCGAGTCTTTTGCAGGGCGCTCTCAATCACAAACCCAACGATGGCAAGATGGCTGCCCGAGACGGCGATAAGATGTGCGGTGCCCGTTACCGAAAACAAATCGCCCGCCGGCTGGGCACGCAGCTCGGAGGAGCGTCCGCAGACAACGCCGGCAATGAGCGAACGCGCCGGATCGGTCTCGGGCGCGATAACGGCAAGGAGCTCGTTTCGCAGCCAGGGCAACGGCCCCGGAAAGCCTTCGCCAACCGATACCAACCGGATGACCTTAACTTTTCGAAGCTCACCCCGAAGCACGCGTGAGCGCCCATACGCATCATTCTCAAAACGCGACATTCGACCGACAACATGCACACGCGAACCGGCGCTGAGCTCACGATCACACGACAGCCGTATCTCGCCCAAGCGCTTTTCGCCCGCATATGAATCACAGGTATAGGAGTACGTCCCGTCATTGATGGATGGGTCACCCTGTACAACAAACTCGAGACTGCTCGCAGCTCGATTATCCAGTGCCGTCGAAGCACGCAGCGCCCCTATCGCCCAACCCGCGGACACGACCGCTCCCGCCAGGAGGCCGAGGGACGCGGCATACAGCCATCGCCTCCACCTCACAAGACGCATACAAAACCGAGCCAATACGATGCACGCGGCAGCCGCAACGGGAATGGCCATAAGCAATGTGACGGGCGCTGCCCGCTCTCCCAGCAGCAAATCGGCTGCCACGTTAAGCACCAGGCCGCAGCTCGCACACAAGCCAGAACAAAGGGCCATCGTCCACGGCATCAGGGGCCGCGGCGGCATCACATGCTCGCACTCGGACACACTCATACGCAGATGCAATCTTTAATTTTGGCGAGCTTTTTCTCACCGATCCCCGATACGCGCATGAGGTCATCGACCGAGGCAAAGGCCCCGTTTTGAGTCCGCTCATCGATAATCGACTGGGCCGTAGAAGGCCCGATGCCCGAAAGCGTCTGCAGTTCCGCCGCACTTGCCGTATTGATATTCACAAGCCCCGACGAAGACCCCGCACCAACAGTCATGGCAGCACCGCTATCGACCCCGCCGACCGCCGCAGCCGCTTGTTGCTCCCCCACCATCGGAACATAGATTTTTTGACCATCTGTGATCTTGGACGCACGATTAAGCCCTGTCACATCCGCCTCAGCCGTAAGCCCTCCGGCGGCATCGATCGCTTGGGACACCCGCGCTCCGTCTTTGAGCCGGTACACGCCAGGCCTCGCAACGGCGCCATCGACATCGACGTACACCTCAGCAGCAGAAGAACTCTTGGCAGACGACTCATCGGCATCACCAGGTAACCCATCCCCGGCTCCGCGCACATCCGAGGCGCCCGCCTCATCACCACGCTCAAACGACACGCCGCTGGAGCGGCTACCAAAACTTGCCATCGCCAAGCCGCTCGCGGCGGCAATGACAATCAGAATCGCCACGACCATCGCCTTATGGCCGAGCAGCTTTTCTGCCCAGCGGTCCATCCGTTTAACCCGTTCGTGTTGCTCGCGTTGCGCCATAGCAAACACCTCCCAACACCATCGTGTCAGGAAACGAGCGCCGTAGCCTCCGCACGCCCACACCGGTTATCGAAGTCAAACCAAAAGCTGACCCAAACCTTGCAGGATAGTGTCCATTTATTCAGATACACGTCGACAAATGAACCGTTTATCGCCTAATGCCCAGATAGATTGAGACCGACGATGCAAATGCACCGCCGGTCTATACACAACATTATTCGTGATCTTGGTAAATCTCACGTGGAGCAAGCTGAGGATGTTTACGTTTTAAGGTCTTAGGGGCCTTGTACGTGTTGCTCTCGAAGTCGATGTACTCGGTCTGTTTGAGCAAGCGCTCAATCATCTCCTCGTGATCGAACAGCTCCCACGCCTCATGCACGGCATCGAGTTTTGCGTGCGTCTCGGGGCGGCGCGGCATAAAGAGCGTACAGCAATCGGGAGCAGCCTCGGTCGAGATATCGAAGGTACCGATTTCCTCGGCACGCGCGATGATCTCCTGCTTGTCCGAACCGATCAGCGGGCGGAACACGGGGATCTTGACGGCCTCGTTGACGGCCATAATGTTCTCGAGCGTCTGGGAGGCAACCTGACCGAGCGATTCACCGGTCACGATAGCCTTGGCGCCCTCGATATGCGCAATGCGCTCGGCAACCGAATACATAATGCGGCGATACATGATCACGCGCAGGTTGCTGGGGCAGGTGACGGAAATCTCACGCTGGCAATCGCCAAACGGCACCACGTACAGGCGGCCAATCTGGACGCCCGGCGCAAGCGCACGGATAATGTCCTGCACCAAATACTCGCTCGTATCGGGTGTCTGCGGACGACCGGAGAAATGTACCGGCACGCACACCGCGCCGCGACGCGCGAGCATCCAGGTCGCCACCGGAGAATCGATGCCCGACGACAGGAGCGTCACAACCTTGCCGGCGGAACCCACCGGCAGACCGCCCACGCCGCGCTCGGAGCGCGCATACACGTAAACGCTACCCTGGACCACCAGTACGTGCACCATCGCGTCGGGGTCGTGCATCTGGACCTTTTTATCGGGGAAGGCCTCGCACAGTACCTCGCCAACCTGACGATTGATATCAATCGAGGTGAGCTCGTAGTCGGTGTTAGAGCGTTTGGCATGCACCTTAAACGAATCAAAAGGACCAAACTCGCGCAGCGCCTTCACGGCGGCGGCGCAGTACTCCTGCGGGTCGCGGTTGGTGTGATATGCCAGGGACACGCGGGCAACGCCGGGGACGGTGCGAATGACACGCGCCGCCTCGTCGGCCTGATGCTCGTTAAAGGTCACGAGGATATAACCGGAAATTCGAGACACGGCATTCACGGAAAAGGCGGCCAAGGCCGCCTTGATGTTATCCATGAGGATATGCTCAAAATGTGCGCGGTTCTTGCCCTTCAGTCCAACCTCGTGATAGTGGACCAGGCAGACGCGAGCTGCCATTTAGGCTTCAGCAACCTTGTGGCCGAGCGCCTTCTTGTAACGAGCCTCGTCGTAGGAGATATCGCCGTCGACAATCTCGTCCATAGCCATCGAGATGGTATCGGCGCCGGAGAGGCCAATGGTAATGTCATCGACATCCTGAACGGCAAGCACGCGGTTGTGCTGGCCGCGCAGCATGCTGTTAATGTCGCAGGCGCGCTTGGAGGCAAGCGAGGCGAGCAGGAAGCGGTTGTGATCGGTCTTCTCCAGAAGATCGTCAATACAAGGCTTTACAACGGACACGGACCTCAGATCCTTTCATGCATATCGAGAACGCGAACGAGCTCATCGGTCGCGCGGTCGAGATCGTCATTCACCACGACGTCGTCGTAGCGGTCGGCAAGGGCAAGTTCATCGGCGGCGTTTGCCATGCGCAGCTCGATCGTCTCGGGCGTCTCGGTACCGCGACCGACCAGGCGATCGCGTAACACCTCAAGCGAAGGCGGCTTGATAAAGATCAACACGGCCTCGGGGAAACGCTCCTTGACCTGCAGGGCACCCTGGACGTCAATCTCCAAGATCAGAGACGAGCCAGAGGCGAGCTTGGATGCGACCTCGCTCACCAACGTGCCGTAGCAGTTACCGTGGACCTCGGCCCACTCAACAAACTCACCGTTTGCCACGCGGCGGTCGAACTCCTCGCGCGTCAGGAAAAAGTAGTTGACGCCGTCGACCTCACCTTTACGTGGCGCTCGCGTGGTAGCCGAAACCGTCAGGCCCAGGTTCGAGCGGCGCTCGCGCACACGAGTGACGAGCGTGCCCTTGCCTGCACCTGACGGTCCAGAAATCACAAAGAGCTTTGAATCCTGAGCGCTCACTTATTTGGTCAGCTGCTCGAGGAGCTGCTCGCGCTGACGGACGCCGAGGCCCTGGACGCGACGGGTAGCGGAGATGCCGAGCTCCTCCATGATCTTGGCGGCCTTGGCCTTGCCATAACCGGGCAGAGACTCGATGAGGGTGGAAACCTTCATGCGGGAAGCGATGGGGTCATCGGAGTTGAGCACGGACTCGAGAGACTTCTCGCCCTTCTTGATCTGCTCGCGAAGCTCAGCGCGGGCGTGACGTGCGGCGGCAGCCTTCTCAAGAGCCTGCTTACGCTGCTCGTCGGTAAGCTGAGGGAGTGCCATTCGAACCTCCAAATAGTTGGGTTATATCTGATGCAATAATTGGCATTTTAGCACGTCAAACGCACTAAATGCCCAATCGACGGCTCCATAGGTTAGACGATACCTGCGAAAAGTGCAATATACGGAGGTCAAAGTTGAGCCCCTGACCTGCGATTCCACACAAAGGATGGGAAAGTTTTCGCAGGCACAAGGGCTAATTTGTGCTAATAAGACCCAAAAGTGGTGACTTGAGGGAATCTTTTACGCGACGTTTTCGACCAGCTCGGCGACGATGGCGTCAAAGGCCGCAACCGGATCGTCGGAGCCGGTAATAGGACGGCCCACCACGATGTGGCTCGCACCGCGCTCGATAGCCTGGGAAGGTGTCGCCACACGGGATTGATCGCCCAGGGCGGCACCCACCGGACGCACACCCGGAGTCACGATCAGCGCGGCGGGGCCGAGCAGCTCACGCATGTCGTGAGCCTCCATAGGCGAGCACACGATACCGTCGATGCCGTTGGCCTGAGCGAGCTTTGCCAGGCGAGCGGCCTCCTCGGCCACGGGCGACTCGACGCCGATCTCCGCCAGCGCGTCCTGATTCATGCTCGTAAGTACGGTGATGGCGACGAGCTTGGCGCGGTCCTCGCGCGCCTCCTCGGCACCCTCGCGGCAGGCAGCGAGCATGGCGCCCGAACCCAAGCCGTGGACCGAGAGCAGGTCGGCACCGGCAAGCGAGGCCGAGCGAGCGGCACCGCGCACCTGATGCGGAATGTCATGGAACTTGAGGTCGAGGAAGACCTTAAAGCCCAAATCCTTGAACGTCTTGACGATCTCGGGACCCTCGGCGTAATAGAGCGTCATGCCCACCTTGAGCCAGGCGGCATGGCCCGAAAGCTCGTGGGCGAGCTCGAGTGCGCGCTCACGGTCGCAGTCGAGGGCGACGATAACACGGTCGCGGGCATCGGTCTCTAGCATTCGAACGCACCTACCAGCTCGTTGATGTCCTTTACGCCCTGGGACTCCGCCCAGGCCTCGAGCTCGTGCGCGATCTTAAGCGAAGCACACGGGTCGACGAAGTTGGCCATGCCGACCGACACGCAGGTGGCGCCGGCCAGGATAAACTCGGCCGCATCCTCGCCGGTCATGACACCGCCGACACCGTTGATGGGGATATCGACGGCCTGGGCGACCTCCCAGACCATGCGCACGGCGATGTGGTGGCACAGCGGGCCCGAAAGGCCGCCCTTGGGCTTGGCCACACGGGACTTGCGGGTGTGCACGTCAATGGCCATGCCCTGGATGGAGTTGATGACCGAAAGGCCGTCGGCGCCGGCAGCCTCGAGGGCGCGGGCGATCTCGGCGACGTTGACCGGAGCCATCTTAACGAACAGCGGCTTATCGGTCACCTTGCGGCAGGCAGCCATAACGGAAGAGGCGCCCTCGGGCGTGGAGCCCATGGCGGCACCGCCGGCGGCAATGTTGGGGCAGCTCACGTTGATCTCATAGCCGGCAGCCCAGGGGCACAGCTCGACATACATCTCGAGCGCGCGCACGAACTCATCAACGGAGTGACCGGCAACTTGGCAGATGACCTGGCAACCGTCCTTGGAGAGCTGCTCGAGCCACGGACCGGACTCGCGGGCGAAAGCGGCCACACCGGGGTTCTGCAGGCCCACGGAATTGATCATGCCGCCGGGGATCTCGGCCATGCGGGGTGCGGGATTGCCGGGCCAGGGCTCGGCAGCGCAACCCTTGGTGGTGATGGCACCCAGCTGGGAGACATCAAAGAAGTTCTGGAACTGCCAACCGTAGCCAAAGGTACCGGCTGCGGTGTTGATGGGGTTCTGCATCTTGACACCGCCGAAATCGACGGACATGTTCACGGTACCCACTAGAAGACCACCACCTTGGAAGCATCAAACACGGGGCCGCACATGCAGGCGCCCTTCATACCGTCGACCGTCTCGACATTGCAGGTGTTGCAGGCACCAAAGCCGCAGCTCATCATGCGCTCGAGCGACACCTCGCAGTACGCGCCGGCCTCGGCGGCAGCGGCGGCGACTTTCTTCATCATAACGGCGGGACCACAGCTGGCGACGTAGTCGTAACCGCCCTTGCCGAGCAGCTCAGCGGCAGGATCGGTGCATAAGCCGTGCGTACCCAACGAGCCGTCGTCGGTGCACACGTTGACCGTGGCTCCCAGCGCGCGGAACTCATCGACGCCCACGACCTTGGACGCGGTGCCAAAACCCAGGCACACGTCAACGGCCACGCCCTGCTCGGCAAGCATGCCAGCGAGGCACAGCACGGGCGGAACACCGATGCCGCCCGCCACGAGCAGCGCCTTCCTGGTGCCCTCGGGTACCAGCCAGCCGCGGCCGCCAGGGCCCAACAGGTTGGACTTGGAGCCGGGGCCCATCTGCGACAGACGACGGGTGTCGTCGCCCACGACGGCGTACCACAGCTCGACGGTACCGGCCTCGGCGTCAGAGCGATAGAAGCTCAAGGGCACGCGAAGCAGCGAAGAGGCATCGCCGGGCACGGCGATGTTCACAAACTGACCGGGCTTGAGCGCACTTGCAAGCTTGGGGGCCGAAATAACGAGCGAGAAGATGCCGTCGGCGATCTCCTGGTTCGAGACGACCTCGAAGTCGTGCACGCGTGCAGTGGAAGGTGTGGGCATAGACGCTCCAATCCCCCATGCAGTTGCATGGACCAAACGAACAGAAAGCGCGGCACCGCAAGGGCACCGCGCGCAAAAGCGATAAGGCTATGCTAGCAGATGCAGCCGTCGGCAAGCGTCTGTTTACCGCCGACAAACACATCGGTGGCACGACCGGTGAGCGTGCGGCCGGCAAAACCGGAGTTCTCGGCGCGCGACTCGTAACCGTCCTCGCCGACCGTCCAGGTGACAGACGCGTCGAAGACGGTCAGGTCGGCAACAGAGCCCGCCTTGACCTGAACCTGGTCGAGGCCCAGGATCTCACGCGGCTTAATAGCCATGAGCTCGACCATGCGGCCCATACCCATCTTGCCCGTGTTGACCAGCTCGGTGAGCACGAGCGACAGCGAGGTCTCGAGGCCGATCATGCCAAAGGGCGCGAGCTCGAACTCACGGGCTTTCTCCCACGGCGTGTGGGGAGCGTGATCGGTGACGATGACGTCGACGGTGCCGTCGATGACACCCTGGCGGATGGCCTCGGCATCCTCGTCGGTACGCAGCGGCGGGTTAACCTTGAGCGAGGTGTTGTAGGTCTCGTCCAGGTCGTTCTCGGTCAGGAACATGTGATGCGGGGTGGCCTCGCAGGTAACCTGAACGCCAGCGGCCTTGCCGGCACGCACGAGCTCCAGGCCATGGGCGGTGGAGATGTGCTGGATGTGCAGCTTGGCACCGGTCAGTTTTGCGATCTCGATGTCGCGGGCGATCTGGAGCTCCTCGCCGGCAGCCGGCCAGCCCTCGAGGGCCAGACGAGTCGAAACCTTGCCCTCGTTGATCTGGCCGTGGCCGACCAGGTCCTCGTCCTGGCAATGGCTCATGAAGACCTTGCCGAACATCTTGCCGTAATCCATGCAGCGACGGAGCATGCCTGCACCCTGCACGCCGCGACCGTCGTCGGTGAAGGCGACGGCGCCGTGGGCGACCATATCGCCCATCTCGGACATAGCCTCGCCCTTAAGACCGCGGGTCATGGCGCCAGAAGGATAGACGCGGCAGTGGCCGACCTCGGCAGCGCGGGACTTGATGAACTCAACAACGGTACCGTTATCGGTAACGGGGTCGGTGTTGGGCATGGCGCACACGCCAGTGAAGCCGCCCTTGGCAGCTGCGCGGGTGCCGCTCTCGATGTCCTCTTTGACCTCGTAGCCGGGCTCGCGCAGGTGGACGTGCATGTCCACCAGGCCAGGGACAAGGTACTTACCGGAAAGGTCGCGGACCTCGGCTCCCTCGGCGGCGAGGTTCTCGCCGACCTCGGCGATCTTGTCGCCGTCGATCAGGACGTCAACGACACCGTCAAGCTCGACGGACGGATCGACGACGTGGGCATTCTTAAGAAGCAAGGCCATTATCGGCACCTCCAAGCAGCAGATACAGGATAGCCATACGCACGCAGATACCGGCGTAGACCTGCTCCAGGATGACGGAGCGTTGCGGGTGGTCGGCCATATAGGAGTCGAACTCGACGCCGCGGTTGATGGGGCCCGGGTGGCAAATGATCGCGTCGGGCTTCATGAGCTTCTCACGGTCCTTGGTCAGGCCGAAAAGCTTGTGGTACTCGCGAATGGTCGGGAACGGGGCACCCTCGAGGCGCTCCTGCTGTACGCGCAGCATGTAGACGACGTCCAGCTCGGGCAGGACGGAATCGAGGTCGCTCGTCACGTGGTCGCAGCCCAGAACCTCGGGCGCCGGCGGCAGCAGCGTGCCGGGGGCGACGGCGTAGGTCTCGCAGCCCATGATCTTCAACGCGGGGATCAGCGAGCCGCAAACGCGGGAGTGGGCGATGTCGCCGACGACGGCGACTTTCAGACCGTGGAAGTCACCCTTGTGCTCCCAGATGGTGTACAGGTCGAGCAGAGCCTGCGTGGGGTGGTTGTGCTTACCGTCACCGGCGCAGATAACACTCGCAGGCGAATTCTGCGTGACGATGTAGGGGGCACCGGCATGTTTGTCGCGCACGACGATGCAGTCGATCTTGTAGGCGTTGAGCGTCTCGACGGTATCGACGAGGCTCTCGCCCTTGACCGTGGAGGTCGAGGAGCCGCCAAAGTTGAGGCTGTCGGCCGAAAGACGCTTCTCGGCGAGCTCGAAGGAGCTGCGGGTACGCGTCGAGGGCTCGTTGAACATATTGACGATGGTCTTGCCCTTGAGCGTGGGGACCTTCTTGATGGCACGCTCGTTGACCTCGGAGAACGCCTTGGCGGTCTCGAGGATGAGCTTGATGTCCTCTTCGGAGTACTCGGTAATGTCGATCAGGTGCTTATGATTGAACGCCACGGTACTACTCACCTCCCAGCGGCGCGGAGCCCACGTGGGAACCCGGCGCGACGTCGTTGATCTCGACAGCGGTACGGCCGTCGACTTCCTTCATATATAGGTGCACGTTCTCCTCGTGCGACGAGGGAACGTTCTTGCCGACAAAGTCCGGCGAGATAGGGAGCTCACGGTGACCGCGGTCAACGAGAACTGCCAGCTCGATGCGGCTCGGACGGCCCAGGTCCATAACGGCGTCCAGAGCGGCGCGGATGGTGCGGCCCGTGTACAGGATGTCGTCCACCAAAACGACGCGCTTGCCGTCGACGCTGAAGGGAATGTTGGTAGCGTGGATCGCGGGAGCGAAGTTAGTCGCATAGTCATCGCGATAGAAGCTGATGTCCAGACTGCCGAGCGGAACGTCAACACCCTCGATCTCCTTGATCGCCTCGGCGAGCTTCTTTGCCAGAAGGTCGCCGCGCGTGACGATGCCGACCAGAGCGAGGTCTTCACAGCCCTCGTTGCGCTCGAGAATCTCGTGCGCGATGCGGGTCATCGCTCGGTTGACGGCGGTCTCGTCCATGATGACCGCCTTGGGGGAAGTCGTGCCCATCGATCTCCTTCCTCACATGTCTTGACTGCTGATACAGTCAAAAAAATAGATGCCCGACCGCTCAAAGCGGACCAGACACCCACAGGAAGGACTGCTCTATGGCAGCAATATAAATCCATGTGGGTATCTCGTACCCCTTTAATGGTCAAGGGATAGTGTAGCCAACCCCGAGCTTAATTGCGAGCATTAATACGAAGCAATCCGCAAACGGACTCAACGCTCCATAAACCTATATATATTTGCGGGACAAGCTTGAAAACGTCGATGCGAGCTGGCATAATCCCCTCTGCTACACGCAAATCGGATCTACGTCCAGGGCCGTAGCGTGGGCACTATCGCCATAAGAGAAATATCTCTGTGTAGATTACGCACAGGGAGCTGCTTCTGTGCTATAGTTCAGGCTTGTTTGTTAACGCGACATGTTCGTTTGTCGCCCAAGGAGGGTCAGTTATGTCCAAAGTTTGCGAAGTTTGCGGTAAGCACCCCGTTGCCGGTCGCTCCATCAGCCACTCTCACCGCGTCACCAACCGTAAGTTCCGCCCCAACATCCAGCGTGTCTACGTCGTCGTCGATGGTCACCGTCGCAAGATGAACGTTTGCTCCACCTGCCTTAAGTCTGGCAAGGTTGCGCGCTCCTAAATAAGGTCTTACCAACAAGTACCTCGGACTCTCCGGGTCAAAGACCTCGCGTTCACATAGAACTTACCAAAGGCGTCCTCTCTTGTGGAGGGCGCCTTTTTGCACTCATTGGGGACAGACTTACATGGGTGTTTTCGCTCATTGGGGACAGACTTACATGGGTGTTTTCACTCATTGGGGACAGACATGATGCATGTCTGCGGCGCCCCGACTAGCTCCGGCCCCTGCCTCACGCAGCTTCCTTCCAGCCCGCGGTGGCCTTGGTCACACTTGTAGCGCCGATACCGGTGATACGGGCAATTTGCTTGACCGTGAGATGTGCCTGCCGGAGCCTCAGCAGGCAGGCATCGCGTTCGGGGCGTGGCAGGGCCTTAAGCAGCGTAGGATCTATGCTCGGCAGGACTTCGCGCGCAACGGAAAGGGCCTCCTCATCGGGGATCCGACGGCGTGGAAGAACCTCCACCGACCAGATGCGCCCGGCAGCTTCCTTGAGATGTTCGCAATAGCAACGGGAGCCTCCGACAATATCGAGCATAGGGGCCGCGTCACAAATGTCAAAGGGATCGTAGCCCAGCTGATATGCCTTGAAGCTTGACCATCGGTACGCCTCGAGTGAGTCGAGCGCACCTTTCACAGGATTGAGATGGATATAATCGAGCAGCTGCACCGCCATAACAGGTCCAGAACAGCGAAATGGCAAAACGATGTCTGTCCCAAATGAATGAAAGCACTCATATAAGTCTGTCCCCAATGAGCGGGCCGATGCCAGGCTGATATTTTAATTAAAACGCTTCAGTAGATTGAAGCGTTTTAGTGTGCCTTTTACGGGAATCTTACCGTTCGCCGAATAATTTCTTGCTATCATGCAACACGTAGGGTAAATCTCCGATCGCAAGGAGACACAAATGGTGAAAAAGTCACCGGAAAACACTACTCCCGCAATTGTGGACAACGTAGAGGCGCTTGAGGCTAAGCTCGCTCAGATGCGAGAGGCCCAGGCGCTTTTTGCTACGTACACGCAGGAGCAGGTCGACAAGATCTTCTACGAGGCCGCCATGGCCGCCAACAAGGCTCGTATCCCGCTGGCGAAGATGGCCATCGAGGAGACCGGTCGCGGCGTTCTTGAGGACAAGGTCATCAAGAACCACTACGCCGCAGAGTACATCTACAACGCTTACAAGAACACCAAGACCTGTGGTGTCATTGAGCGCGACGAGGCCTACGGCATCACCAAGATCGCTGAGCCCATCGGCATCGTGGGCGCCGTCATCCCGACGACCAACCCCACCTCCACCGCGATCTTCAAGACGCTGATCAGCCTGAAGACCCGCAACGCCATCATCATCTCCCCGCACCCGGCTGCCGCCAAGTGCACCATCGCCGCCGCCAAGCTCGTGCTTGACGCCGCCGTCAAGGCCGGCGCCCCCGAGGGCATCATCGGCTGGGTCGATGTCCCCTCCATCGAGCTGACCAACATGGTCATGCGCGATGTCGACATCATCCTCGCCACAGGTGGCCCGGGCATGGTCAAGGCCGCCTACTCCTCGGGCAAGCCCGCCCTGGGCGTTGGCGCCGGTAACACCCCGGTCGTCATCGACGACACCGCCGACGTGCTGCTCGCCGTCAACTCCATCATCCACTCCAAGACCTTCGACAACGGCATGATCTGCGCTTCCGAGCAGTCCGTGACCGTCATCGACACCATCTATGACCAGGTTAAGGCCGAATTCCAGAAGCGCGGCTGCTACTTCGTCAAGCAGGGTGCCGAGATGGAGGCCCTGCGCGGCGCCATGTTCAAGAACGGCGCTCTCGATCACCGCATCCCCGGCATGGCTGCCGCCAAGATCGCCGAACTCGCCGGTATCGAGGTTCCCGCCAAGACCAAGATCCTGATCGCCGAGGTCACCTCCACCGACCCCGCCAAGGAGGAGTTCTCCCACGAGAAGCTCTCCCCTGTCCTGGCCATGTATCACGCCAAGGACTTCCAGGAGGCCGTCGACAAGGCCGAGCACCTGGTACTCGCCGGTGGCCCGGGCCACACCGCCTCTCTGTACGTGCATCCCGCCCAGGCCGATAAGATCAGCCTGTTCGAGCATGTCATGAAGGCCTGCCGTATCGTCATCAACACCCCGTCCTCGCACGGCGGCATCGGTGACCTGTACAACTTTGGCATGAAGCCGTCTCTGACCCTGGGCTGCGGCTCCTGGGGCGGCAACTCCGTCTCCGAGAACGTTGGGGTGAAGCACTTGATCAACGTTAAGACTGTGGCCGAGCGCCGTGAAAACATGCTGTGGTTCCGCGCTCCCGAGAAGGTCTACTTCAAGAAGGGTTCCACGCCCGTCGCTCTCGACGAGCTGGGCAGCGTCATGGGCAAGAAGCGCGCCTTTATCGTCACCGACCAGTTCCTCTTCAAGAATGGCAACACCCGCGCCATCGAGGCCAAGCTCGACGAGATGGGCATCGCCCACGACTGCTTCTACGACGTCGAGCCCGATCCGTCGCTGCAGTGCGCACGTCGCGGCGCCAAGCAGATGGCTCTCTTTGAGCCGGACGTCATCATCGCCGTCGGCGGCGGCTCCGCTATGGACGCCGGCAAGATCATGTGGATGATGTACGAGCACCCCGAGTGCAAGTTTGAGGACATGGCCATGGACTTCATGGACATCCGCAAGCGTATCTTCACCTTCCCCGAGATGGGCAAGAAGGCCTACTTCGTCGCCGTCCCGACCTCTTCGGGCACCGGTTCCGAGTGCACGCCGTTCGCCATCATCACCGACAAGGAGACCGGCATCAAGTGGCCGCTCGCCGACTACGCACTGCTCCCCAACATGGCTATCGTTGACGCCGACAACTGCATGACCGCCCCGCGCGGCCTGACCGCCGCCTCCGGCATCGACGTCATGACCCACGCCATCGAGTCCTATGTCTCCATCATGGCCTCCGACTACACCAAGGGCCTCTCCGAGCGCGCTGCCAAGCTCGTCTTCGAGAACCTGCCCTCCAGCTTCGAAAACGGCGCCAAGGACCCGCATGCCCGCGAGGAGATGCACAACGCCTCCTGCATGGCCGGTATGGCCTTCGCCAACGCCTTCCTGGGCCTCAACCACTCCATGGCCCACAAGCTCGGTGCCTTCCATCACCTGCCCCACGGCATCGCCAACGCCATCATCCTGACTCGCGTCATGCGCTACAACGCCGCCGAGGCCCCCGTCAAGATGGGCACGTTCTCCCAGTATCCTTACCCCAACGCGCTGCACAACTACGCCGAGATGGCCAAGTACTGCGGCATCGAGGGCAAGGACGACAAGGAGGTCTTCGAGAACTTCATCACGAAGCTCGAGGAGCTCAAGGACTTCATCGGTGTCAAGAAGACCATCGCCGACTACGGTGTTGACGAGCAGTACTTCCTCGACACCCTCGACGAGATGACCGAGCAGGCATTCAACGACCAGTGCACCGGCGCTAACCCGCGCTACCCGCTCATGAGCGAGATCAAGGAGCTCTACCTGGACGCCTACTATGGCCGCGAGCCCCAGGACTACGCCGTCTGCTAGTTTTTAGCACGGTTATTTCGGCGGGGGTGAACGGGCGCACGCACGCCCCCGCCGCTGCTTCTATCGCATCGTTGAAAGGATGCAATCATGCTGCTCCCCGAATCCAAGACCGAGCTCGTCCGTCGCGGCAACAAAGTCGTTTACGACCTGGGCGACAAGATCGTCAAGGTCTTTAACGAGACCAAGCCCGTCTCCGACGTGTTCAACGAGGCTTTGAATCTTGCCCGCATCAATGAGTGCGGCATCCGCAGCCCCAAGGCTCTCGAGGTTTCTCAGCTCGAGAACGCCAACGGCTGGGCGCTCGTGACCGAGAAGGTTCCGGGCACCACCCTTGCCGAGAAGATGACTGCCGAGCCCCAGCGCTTTGGTGAGTACCTCGAGATGTTCGTCGACCTCCAGATCGAGATCCACGGCTACACCTCCCCGCTGCTCAACCGTCAGCGCGACAAGTTCGCCCGCATGATCGACAGCCTCGATCAGCTCAATGCCACCACGCGCTACAATCTTCAGGAGCGTCTGGACGGCATGACCAAGGAGTTCAAGGTCTGCCACGGTGACTTCAACCCCTCCAACGTCATCGTTGGCGACGACGGCCAGCTGTACGTCTGCGACTGGGCACACGCCACCCAGGGCTCCCCTGCTGCCGACGTTGCCACCACCTACCTGCTCTTTGCCCTCAACAGCAAGGACCAGGCCGAGGCCTACCTGGAGCTCTACTGCGATCGCGCCGACATGCCCATGCAGGTCGTGCGTCAGTGGACGAGCATCGTCGCCGCTTCCGAGCTCGCTCGTAAGCGCAACGTGAACGATGAGTTCCTTAAGAACTGGATCGACGTCGTCGATTATCAGTAATATCTGAGCGATTTATTTCGCATCGGAGGCACAAAGGAAAACCCCGCAGCTCGCATGGGCTGCGGGGTTTTCCTTTTAGCAACAAATGTCCCTTAGACGCAAAAGCGGCCCTGCATCTCTACCTCGAGAGACGCAGGGCCGCTTAACAAGTGCACTAAACGCAGCGGGCTCGATTAACGGCGTGCTGCTTTCACAAGCTCAGCCACCTTGGCGACAACCTCATCGATCGCCACATCCTCGCGCTCGCCCGTAGCACGATCCTTGAGCTCGACGGTGCCGTTCTTAAGGCCGCGCTTGCCGAGCACCACCTGATAAGGGAAGCCCATAAGGTCGTTGTCGGCAAACTTAAAGCCGGGACGCTCGTCACGGTCGTCTACGACAACCTCGATACCCTCGGCGCACAGACCCTCGACGATTTGATCGCAAACAGAAGCGCACTCCTCCTTCTTGGGGTCGAGCGGAATCACCGCAACCTCGTAAGGGGCAACGGAGACCGGCCAAACGATACCGTGCTCGTCGTTGTGCTGCTCCACGACGGCAGCGAGCGAGCGGGACACGCCCACGCCGTAGCAACCCATGATAAGCGGCTTCTCCTTGCCGTCCTCGTCCATAAAGGTGGCACCCATGGCTTCGGAGTACTTGGTGCCCAGCTGGAAGACCTGGGAAACCTCGATACCGCGAGCAGCGGAGAGCGGCTTGCCGCAGTGCGGGCAAGGGTCGCCGGCAACGACGGTAACCAGGTCGGCCCACTCGTCGACGGTAAAGTCGCGCTCGGGGCAGGCACCGGTAAAGTGATAGTCGACTTCGTTGGCACCGCAGGCCCACTGCTTGGACTCGCGCAGGCTATCGTCGCAGACCAGACGAATGCCCTCGGGCAGGTTAACCGGTCCGATAAAGCCCTTATGCAGACCGTAGGTCTGGAGCTCCTCGTCGGTCATCATGCGATAGCCCTTGCCAAAGACATGCTCGGCCTTGCAGTCGTTGAGCTCATGATCGCCCGGAACGATGGCCACAACCGGCTTGCCCTCGGCGTCGATGAGAGCCAGCGACTTGCGCGTACCGTTCTCGGGGAAGCCGAAGAACTTGGCGACGGCCTCGATGGTGCCCATACCCGGAGTCTCGACCTTGGTGAGCGTGCCGTCGCCGGGGCCCTCGGTCACAACGACCTTGGTGCTTGCCGCCTCGTCATCGGCAGCAAAGCCACAATCGTCGCAGTAGACCAGCGAAGCCTCGCCGGCATCTGCCAGCGCCATGAACTCGACGGAGGTGTCGCCACCGATCTCGCCGGAATCGGCGACGACGGGCAGGGCCTTAATGTAGCAGCGCTCGCAGATATTGGCGTAGGCCTGCTTCATCTTGTCATACTCCTCCTGCAGGCTCTCCTGCGTGGCAGAAAAGCTGTAGGCGTCTTTCATGATGAACTCGCGACCGCGCATCAGGCCAAAGCGGGGACGGAACTCGTCGCGGAACTTGTCCTGGATGTGATAGAGATTCACCGGCAGTTGCTTGTATGAACGCAGCTCGTTGCGCACCAGGGCAGTCACGGTCTCCTCGTGCGTGGGGCCGAGCACGAACTCGCGGCCGTGGCGGTCATCAAAGCGCACGAGCTCCTTGCCATAGGCATCGATACGGCCGGACTCACGCCACAGCTCGGCATCGACCATGATGGGCATCATGAGCTCCTGGGCGCCGGCGGCGTCCATCTCGTCGCGCACGATGTTCTCAATCTTGCGAATCGAGCGCCACGCGAGCGGCAGATAGGAATAGAGACCGGCGGCCTCCTTGCGGATCATACCGGCACGGAGCAGCAGGCGATGGCTCGCAAGCTCAGCGTCGGCCGGATCCTCTTTGAGCGTCGGAGCATACAGCTTAGACATATACATTGCTCGGGTCATTTATTTCTCCTCAATAAGCTTGTCGACCTCGGCCATAAGCGCGTCGACAATTTGGTCCTCCGCTACTTTACCAATGATCTGGCCATGCGAAAAGAGCAGGCCCTGACCACGTCCGCAGGCAACGCCCAGGTCGGCATCAGAAGCCTCACCGGGGCCATTGACGGCACATCCCATGACGGCAATCGAAAGTGGCGCGGCATAGTTCTTAAGCCGCTCGGTTACTTCCTCGGCGATTGCGATCAGGTTAACCTGACAGCGGGCGCACGTGGGGCACGAGACAATCTCGGGGCCGCGGCGACGCAGGCCCAGCGACTGCAAAATTCCCCAGGCGACCGGCGGCTCCTCAACCGGATCGGCCGTGAGCGAAACGCGCATGGTGTCACCGATTCCCTCGGACAGCAGGATGCCAAGGCCCACCGAGCTCTTGATGGTGCCCTGCAGCTTGGTACCCGCCTCGGTAACGCCCAGGTGGAGCGGAACGTGGGGAATCTCACGCGACAGGGCACGATAGGTGTCGAGCGTCGTTTGCACGCTATGGGCCTTGGCCGATAGCACAATGTTCGTAAAGCCGCGGTCTTCAAAATGCTTGACAAAACGTTCGCTCGACATCACGAGCTTTTCGGGCTGCGTGAGGTCGTCGCGCTCAGCTATATCCTGCTCAAGCGAACCAGCATTGACGCCGATACGAATCGCACAGCCCGCGGCACCCGCAGCATCGATCACCGCGTCAACCTTGGCCCAATCGCCGATATTGCCGGGATTGATGCGCAGCTTGGCAGCACCGGCCTCAACGGCACCAATGGCGAGCTTATGGTTAAAGTGGATGTCGGCAACGATCGGCACCGGAGACTCGGCACAGATGGTGCGGAAACCCTCAAGCGCGGCCTCGGTGGGCACACTCACGCGCACGATATCGCAGCCAGCCTGCGCCAACGCGCACACTTGCGCGAGCGTTGCCTGAGCATCAGCGGTATCGGTGCAGGTCATAGATTGGACCGCCACCGGCGCGCCTCCACCGATCTGCACGCCGCCCACATGCACGGGGCGCGTCAACTCGCGAGGCAAAGGATGGGATAAAGACAATCCAAACACTCCCCTACAGAATAAATCGAAGGATGTCGGAACGAAGCATATAGACAAACAGCAGCGCAAAGAGCGCGATGCCCACATAGCTCACAATCGTCTGGACCTTGAGCGGAAGCTCGCGGCCCGCAATCTTTTGAATGATCTCGATGACCAACTTGCCGCCATCGAGTGGCGGGATGGGCAGCAGGTTCATAAAGCCAAGCGAGAACGAAATGAGGGCGGCAAACGAAAGGAACGTGGCAGGGCCGGCAGCAGCAGCTTGTGAGGACATAACGCTAATACCCACGATCGAAGAGGACCGATCGAGAATCTCCATCGTATGCTGAGGCTGGAGCAGGCGCATCACGCCCTCCGCTGTCTGCACGACATAGGAGAACGACAGGCGAGCCGACGTGATGGGGTCTAAACGGACCACCTGCGTAGAGACATACACACCTAGGCGTTCGTCCTCTTTGAGCGCAACCGTGGTCGAATGCTTCTTGCCGTCACGCTCGTACTCAATGGCGATATCGTCCTTACCGGCAGCCTTGCCAATGGCATCGTAAACGTCCATCCAGGTAGAGCACGATATTCCGTCGACCGAAAGAATCGCGTCGCCATCCTCGATTCCCGCCGCGGAGGCAATCGAGCCTTCGTCAACCTGGCCGATCACATTGGTGTCCACCGGCACCGTGACACCCGCGATGGAATAGATGCTCATAAGGAGCAAAAAGCCCGTCAGGATATTGACGATAATGCCCGCAAGCAGCATAAAGGCACGCTTGACAAAGACCTGACCCAAATAGGTGTGCGAGCGCTCGCGTGCAAGGAATTCGGCCTCGCCGCACGGCAGTTCCCATACATCACCCTCGGCAGTCGCGTGCTCGCGATCGAACCGACGGCCGTCAAAGGTGGTATAACCCGCCGCATCACGCGGCAGGGTCTGGTACTTGGTGGGATAGTAACCAGGCGAAGGCTTTTCCCCTTCTTCATACCAAGGAGCTATGGAGCCCCAACCCAGCAGCAAAGCACAGGCCTCGAGCACATCCTCCTCGGACAGCTCAAGCTCGACGGCAAGATCGGCCACCGTCACACGGCCGTGGCGATAGATGGCGGCAAGCACGCGATCGGCATACGAGACATCGGTCGGATCCATGCCACAGATGGCAGCATACCCACCCAGCAACAGCGGGGTCACGCCAAACTTGGTGCCGATCCGACGAGACGTATGATGGATATCAAAGCGACACGGCAGGCCCAAAAAGAACTCAGTCACCCGGACGCCGCAGGCACGCGCCGCCAAAAAGTGGCCGCCCTCGTGCAAAAACACGAGGACGGAAAGCATCAGCAGGCCCCAAAAGACCGATGAGAGAACGCTCAGAACAGTTTCCATAAAACGAAAAAGCAATCCTTATGGGTTAAGAACGGGTTGCGACGAGCACTTGCGCGGCCTTTTCACGCGCCCACGCATCGATACCGCGAAGCTGTTCAAACGAATCAACCGTCTGCGCATCATGCGCATCCATACAGGATTCCACAATGCGATCGATATCGGTAAAACTGCAGCCATCATGCAGGAAGGCATCGACGGCGACCTCGTTGGCGGCATTGAGCACGCACGGCATGGTGCCGCCCGTCTTGCCCGCACGCTCGGCCAGCGCCAGGCAGCGGAACGTATCCATGTCGGCCGCATCAAAGGTAAGCCGACCCAACTCGCGGAAATCGATGCGCGGAGCCGGAGTATCCCAGCGCTCGGGATACGAGAAGGCAAACTGGATGGGAATGCGCATGTCAGATACCCCTAGATGCGCCATCACGGAGCCGTCGGCAAACTCGACCATCGAATGAATCTTTGACTGGCGCTGCACGACCACGTTGATAAAGTCGAGGTCGCAACCGAACAGGTGCATCGCCTCGATACGCTCCAGGCCCTTGTTCATGAGGGTAGCGGAGTCAATCGTGATCTTGGCACCCATAGCCCACGTAGGGTGCGCCAGGGCATCGGCGCGCGTCACACGGTCGAGTTCCTCGCGCGAACGGCCAAAGAACGGACCGCCCGAGCAGGTAAGCCAAATACAATGGGCCTCGCGCGGATTCTCACCCAGATAGCATTGGTAAATTGCAGAGTGCTCGGAATCGACCGGGATAAGCTGACCGGGCTGTGCCAACGGCATCAGCAGGTCACCGCCAACAACGAGCGACTCCTTATTGGCAAGGGCAAGGCGCTTATTCGAGATCAAGGCAGCATGGCTTGCCTCGAGACCAGCCGCGCCAACAATGGCAACGAGCACGCAATCGACATCATCACGGCACGCGAGATCACAGACCGCCTGCGCACCAACGCCGACGTTCGTGCCCTGAGGCAGCTCCTGCAGCACGGCATCAGACCCGTGAGCGGTATCTGCGATGGCAACAGCCGGAACCGAAAACTCACGGGCAAACGCAACGAGCTCAGTGGTACTGGAATTAACGGAAAGAGCCGTCACCTGCAGACGATCGGCATGCTGACGGCAAACATCGAGCGCCTGGGTACCGATAGAGCCCGTACAGCCCAGGATGGCAACACGGAGACGTCCATCGGAGCCATAGGTCGTCTGGAAGGACATTACAGCACGCCTCCGATCATCAGCATCAGCTGCGCGGTGATGCAGCCGAAGATAAGCGAATCGCTTCGATCGAGCATGCCGCCGTGGCCCGGGATAAGGTTACCGGAATCCTTGACGCCCACACCGCGCTTGATGCGCGACTCGATAAGGTCGCCAATAACGCCCAGGATGGACACAACCACGCCGCAAAGCAGCGCATAGGGCAAGCTCAGCTTATAGAGATGCGTCACCCACAAAATGAGCCAGATGAGAACCGAGCCCAAGATGCCACCAACAAAGCCCTCCCAGCTCTTGTTGGGAGAGATCTTGGGAACCATCTTGTGTTTGCCGATACGACTGCCCACGATGTAGGCAAACGAATCGGAGACCCAAAGGGACGCGCAAACACCCACTGAAAGCAGGGCGCCGGCAAAACCGGGCACGGCATCGCGCAGCAGCACAATAGCCGACAGCATAAAGCCTGTGTAGATGGGACCCATGAGCGTCACGGCCACATCAGAGATGCGGGTACGCGGCGACCAAACATACCAAATGCCCACCGCGAGCATCAGTGCAAAAAGCAGGGCGTTCAGCAAAAGCGAATCGCCAAGCGCCGATAACGGAAAGAGCACGGCGGCAATAATGCCCAGGTGCTCGTTGGCGACCTTGCCATCGAGCCTCGTCATACGGAAAAACTCAAAGCAGCAAAGCCCGCTCATGACAGAGACAAAAATGGCGGTGGGCACGATACCCAAAACCAGGCACAGGATAAAGACGACGGCGTAGACGATACCGGCGGCGGCACGGGTAATAAAGCCCGCAAGCCACGAACCGGTGCCGCTCTTCGCTGCAGGCGCTCCCGCAGTGGCAGCTTTGCGCGCAGGCGTCTTGGGAGCAGATGCCTTGGGACGATCGGACACGATTAAGCCTCCTCGGTCTTGCTTAGTCCACCAAACCTACGGTCACGGCCCTGATAGGCCAAAATGGCGTCGACAAGGCCCCAACGATCAAAGTCAGGCCAATAGGTATCGGTGACATAGAACTCGGAATAAGCCACCTGCCACAGCAGATAGTTCGAAAGGCGAAGCTCACCAGAGGTGCGAATGACCAGCTCGGGATCGGGAAGACCGGCGGTGTACAGGCGCGAAGCAACCATATCATCGTCGATAGCAGCAGGGTCGATCTTGCCGGAGGCGGCATCGAGCGCAAGCTGACGAGCGGCACGGGTAATCTCGGCACGAGCGCCGTAGTTGACGGCAAGCGCCAGCGTCATACCGGTGTGATTGGCGCACTCGGCAAGACCGCATTCAAAAACGTCGCGGGTCTTCTTGGGCAGCGCGGAAATATCACCCAAAAAGACAACACGCACGTTTTCGCGCTTCAGAAGCGGCAGCTCATCGATAAACGTCTTGGCAAACAGATGCATCAAGACGTTAACCTCATGCTGCGGGCGGTTCCAGTTTTCGGTTGAAAACGCATAGGCGGAAAGCACGTCGACACCCAGACGCACGCAGGCAGTAATGATCTCACGAAGGGAGACGATACCCGCCTTGTGACCCTCGGTACGGGCAAGACCTCGCGCCGTAGCCCAGCGACCGTTGCCGTCCATGATGCACGAGATATGATGTGGAATATTATTGAGGTCAAGGTCGGAAAAACCGACGCCCGCAGGGGCGTCGGCAAAGTACTCGACCAGTTTGTTCTCGTCGTATTGCACCTTAGATCTCCATGACCTCGGCTTCTTTTTCCTTCAGAAGCTCCTCGACCTTGGCGACATACTCGTCGGTATGCTTCTGCACCTTGGCCTGCTCACGGCGGACGTCGTCCTCGGTGAGCTCCTCATCGCGCTCGAGCTTGTTGTTAAAGTCGCGACGGATGTTACGGATAGACACCTTGGCCTGCTCGGCGTACTCGCGGCACTCCTTGACGAGCTCGCGACGGCGCTCCTCGGTGGGAGCCGGGAACGGAAGACGAACAACGGTGCCATCGGAGTTGGGGGTAATACCCAGATCGGAAGCGCCGATGGCCTTGACGATGGCGTTGATAAGCGCCTTATCCCACGGCTCGATGAGCAGCATGTGGGCCTCGGGGGTCTTTACGGCGGCAACCTGCGTGACCGGCGTGGGAACACCGTAATAATCGACGGTGATGTCGGACAGAATGTTAGCGTTGGCTCGGCCGGTACGGACCTTGGAGAAGTTATGCTTGAGGGACTCGAGCGACTTGTCCATGTGGGCGGTGATGTTCTCTGCCATGCTTAATCCTCCTGATAGACGAGCGTGCCGACGGGCTCACCCGAAAGCGCGCGCTTGACGTTGTCCTCGCCATCGATGTTGAGGACCAAAATGGGCATACGGTTATCCTGGCACAGGGCCGTAGCCGTGGAATCCATAACCTGCAGGCCGCGGACGAGCACCTCGTGATAGGTGATCTTGTCAAAGCGGACGGCATCGGCGCACTTGACGGGATCCTTGTCGTAGATACCGTCGACCTTGGTGGCCTTAATCAGAATCTCCGCACCGATCTCGCAGGCGCGAAGGGCCGCGGCGGTGTCAGTCGTAAAGTACGGATTGCCCGAGCCGGCCGCGAAGATAACGACATTGCCCTTGGACAGGTGATTGATGGCGCGACGACGAATATAGGGCTCGCAAATCTCGTTCATCTGGATGGCACTCATAACGCGGCAGGGAACATCGTTATGCTCGAAGGCATCCTGCAGGGCGAGCGCGTTCATAACGGTTGCAAGCATGCCCATGTAATCGGCCTGAGCACGCTCCATACCGCCGGCAGCTCCAGCCATGCCGCGGAAAATATTGCCGCCGCCGACAACGATGCCGACCTCATGGCCAACGGCGAGCAGCTCTTTGACCTGCTTGGCAAGATGGTCGGTAACCTTGGGGTCGATGCCATAGTGGCCATCGCCCATCAGTGCTTCGCCGGAAAGCTTCAGAAGCACGCGTTTATATCGGATGTCGGACAAAGCGATCCTCCTTTAATTAGACTCTCAATATGATATCAAAGGCTCTGCTTGGAGCCATGAAAAAGCAGGCTGTGAGTAAAACCCACAGCCTGCTCATTACCAGCTACAAGAGCTTATTTACTCGCCACGGACCAGACGGTCGAAGGCAACGACGGTAATGGTATCGCCGAGCTCCTTGGAGACCTGCTCAGCGTACTTCTTGATGGTGAGGGAGCTGTCCTTGATGAACTCCTGCTCGGTGAGCACGGACTGCTTGTAGAACTTCTCCAGACGGCCAACAGCCATCTTCTCCTGGATGGCCTCGGGCTTGCCGGACTCGGCAGCCTGAGCCATGTAGATCTGCTTCTCATGCTCGACGGTCTCGGCCGGAACCTGATCGCGGGTAGCGCAGATCGGAGCGACAGCGGCAACCTGAAGGGCAACGTCGTGGGCAAAGGTCTTGAAGGACTCAGCCTGAGCGGTCTCAGCCTTCTCGAAAGCAAACTCGACGAGGACGCCGATCTTACCACCCATGTGGATGTAAGAAGCGAGAGCGCCGTTCTCGGCCTTGCGGGCGGCGAAGCGGGAGATCTTCATGTTCTCTCCCATGATGTGAATCATCTCGGTGAGCTCGGAGGAAACGGTCTCCTCGCCCATCGGCTTCTCGAGCAGAGCGTCGACATCGGCCGGCTCGGTGGTGGCGACAACCTCGGCGACCTTGGAAGCAAAGCCGGTGAACTTGGCGTTGGAGCCGACGAAGTCGGTCTCGCAGGAGAGCTCGAGCAGAGCGCCGGTCTTGCCATCCTCGGAGACGAACGCGGCGACAGCGCCCTCGTTGGTCTCGCGGCCAGCCTTCTTGGCAGCCTTAGCGAGGCCGTTCTTACGCAGAACGTCAACAGCGGCGTCCATGTCACCGTCAGCCTCGACGAGAGCCTTCTTGCACTCCATCATCGGGGAGTCGGTCATCTCGCGGAGCTGCTTGACCATAGCGGCGGTAATCTGGGCCATTGTGGTTCCTTTCAAAGAGATGAAAAAGACTTAATTAGGACTGATTTACTCGGCCTTGGGCTCAGCGGCCATCTCGGCCTCGGAGACCTGCTCCTTGCCGGAGCCAGCGAGGCAAGCGTCGGCCATGAGCTCGCACATAAGGGTGACAGCGGAGATGGCGTCATCGTTGCAGGGGATGCCGTACTCGACCTCGTCGGGATCGGAGTTGGTATCGATCAGAGCGACGACGGGGATGTTCAGGCGCTGGGCCTCCTTGATGGCGTTCTCCTCGCGCTTAGTGTCGATGACGAAGAGAGCCTGGGGCAGGCCCTTCATGTCGCGGGCGCCACCGAGGTTGGTCTGGAGCTTAGCGAGCTCCTTACCCAGAACAGCCTGCTCCTTCTTGGGAAGAACAGCCATGCGGCCGTCCTCGACCATGGCCTCGAGCTCCTCCATGCGGTTGATGCGGGAGCGGATGGTGACGAAGTTGGTCAGCATGCCGCCGAGCCAACGCTGGTTGATGTAAGGCATGTTGGCGCGCTCAGCGGCGTTCTTGACGGCCTCCTGAGCCTGCTTCTTGGTGCCGACGAACAGCACGTTGCCACCCTTGGCAACGTTCTTGACGAAGGTGTATGCCTGGTCGGCGTCAAGAATGGTCTGCTTGAGGTCGAGGATATAGATGCCGTTGCGCTCACCGAAGATGAACGGCTTCATCTTGGGGTTCCAGCGACGGGTCTGGTGACCGAAGTGGCAGCCGGCCTCGAGCAGGGTGCGGATATTAATCTTGGTAGCCATGTTAAACCTCCTGTGGTTTGCCTCCGCGCGGGGTCATCCTCCAAAACCAACCCGGACATGTGCTACCAAAGCCCGGGCACCACGGTATGAAGTAGCCGCGCGTGCGTGATAAAAACCTGTTGCCGTGAAGCAACCCGATGAATGATAGCAGGATTACATCTTTCTGCCAACCCGAAATCAAAACCACACACACGGACGCGCGATCGATTGGATAGGACCCATCTCCTGCCTTATTCGCCGCGCGGAAGAGCTTGGGTAACGGCGCGTTTGAGCCGATCGGGCGTGAGATGCGTATAAATCTGCGTGGTGGACAAGCTTGCATGCCCCAGCAACTCCTGGACAGAGCGCAAGTCCGCTCCGCCCTCGAGCAAATCGGTCGCAAAAGTATGGCGCATCGCATGCGGGGCGATATCGGAAGGAATGCCCGCAAGCGTCGCCAACATATGAAACCGTCGCCTAAGCATGGCGGCGCTCATACGGTTGCCGCGTGCCGAGATAAACAGCGGATGCACGCCGTTCGTACCGTCGCCACGCTTTGCCTGAGCAAGAAGCTCCGGTCTTCCTTCCTCAATATAGCGGCGGGTCGCATCGAGAGCACGCCGATACAGGGGCACGATACGCTCCTTGCTCCCCTTACCCCAAAGCCGCAGCGTTCGCTCGGACCAAGCAATGGACTCAACATTGAGTGCCGCAAGCTCAGAGATGCGAGCCCCAGATGCATAGAGCAATTCGAGCATCGCCGCATCGCGCAGTCCCGCAGGCGTTGAAACGTCTGGCGCTGCAAGCAGTGCCTTAACCTGCTGGGTGGTCAGCACTCCGGGCAAATCGCGTGGAAGCTTGGGCGAGGCAATCGCAGAGACAGCGTCTCCATCGATAAGACCCTCGGCAGCCATCCATCGATAGAACGAACGAATGGCAGACAGGTGCGCCGCAATCGTCCTGGGCGCCACCTGCTCGCGC
Source organism: Collinsella sp. LCP19S3_A6 (assembly GCF_052122015.1). Classification (NCBI taxonomy): domain Bacteria; kingdom Bacillati; phylum Actinomycetota; class Coriobacteriia; order Coriobacteriales; family Coriobacteriaceae; genus Collinsella; species Collinsella sp. LCP19S3_A6. The sequence goes on along the minus strand of NZ_JBQKDD010000008.1, from coordinate 30,021 downwards.
GACAGCTCCGCCAGATACATACGAACGGTACGTACGTCCGCCGTGCGCGCATCGATATCCCCACGCTCGCACCAAGTGGCAAAACGCTCCAGACGAGAGCCGTAAGCGATAACAGTGTTAGAAGAAAGCCCCTCGACGCGTGCAATATAGGCTATGAACGAGTCGACGGCACCGTACAGGTCAAAGGCTATGACCGGTCGCCTCCAAACAGGTCGGAGCGCGATTCCAGATAGGAATCCAAGGCCTTAAGGGCACGATCCGCATAGGCCTGATAGCGCTCACGTTTGCTGCGGCGTTTACCGTCCTCGAGGGGAGGCACCAGGCCAAAATTAACATGCATGGGCTGATATCCGACCGTAGCAGGATCGGTCGCATAGCCCACGAGCGCGCCGAGAGCGCCCACGCGCGGCAGCTCGACAGGAGCAACCTCGATAGCCTCGGCATAGGTATTGAGCGCAGCGAGGAGACCCGTCGCGACCGCTTCCATGTAACCCTCCGTACCGGTAATCTGTCCGGCAAGGCGCACGCCCGTGCCGGGCACGGCGAAGGTCCCATCGAGCACATGGGGAGCATCGACAAAGGTATTGCGATGCATGACGCCATAGCGGAAGAACTCGGCATTCTCCAGACCGGGAACCATATGAAAAACGCGCTTCTGCTCGCCGAAGGTCAGGTTGGTCTGAAAACCAACCAGGTTATAGGCGGTCTTCTCCTTGTTCTCGGCGCGCAGCTGAATCGCCGCCCAGGGACGGCGACCGGTGCGCGGGTCGGTGAGCCCGACGGGCTTCATAGCGCCAAAGCGGATGGCATCCTTGCCCGTGCGCGCAACCTCCTCGGCTGGCTGACAGGCCTGGAAGAGGTCCCCGCCCTCAAAGTCCTTGAGCACCACGCGATCGGCCGTGGTAAGCGCCTCGATAAAGGCCTCGTACTCCTCCTTGTTGAGCGGGGCATTGAGATAGTCGCCGCTCCCCTGCTCCTCGTAGCGCGACTGCGAGAACAGCACATCCATATCGAGCGTCGAGGCATCGACAATCGGGGCCGCGGCGTCAAAGAACGCCAGGGAATCACCACCGACGAGCTTCATGACCTCCCCGCTCAACGCCGGCGAGCACAAGGGACCCGCGGCGATAACCACATGGCCCTCGGGAATCTGGGTGACCTCGCCGTGAACGACCTCGATATTGGGACGGGCGGCAACCTCGGCCTCGACGAGCTCGGAGAATTTAACACGGTCGACTGCCAAGGCGCCACCAGCGGGAACGGCAGCGCGATGAGCGCAGTCGAGCAGCACCGAACCCATACGCTCGAGTTCGGCCTTCAACAGGCCGGCGGCGGAATCGGGTCGGGTCGACTTAAACGAATTGGAGCAGACGAGCTCCGCCAAGTGATCGGTATGGTGGGCAGGAGAGGTCACCAGCGGCCGCATCTCGCACAGCTTTACGGCAAACCCGCGATCTGCCAGCTGAATCGCGCATTCCGATCCCGCCAGACCGCCACCGATAACCGTCACTTGATCAAACAGCATCTGCAAACACCTTTCTAATTGACACGCTTTCCATTGTGACCGAAGGGCGTCTGGGCGTGAAGCGCAAACTTTGAGGGCGCATACCTTCCATCCATCATGCGCTCGATGAGTCCCCCGAGCTCGAGTGAGCCCAGGAGTTTGAGCACGCCGACGGCATCGAGGGAGACGAGCGCGGCAATGTCATCGACCTTGAGCGGCGAGGCAATGAGCGCGTGCATCACGGCCTGCTGCGTGGGGTCCAGATCGGCGATACCGGGCGCATCGGGACGCGAATAGCGCAGGGTGCCGTAAATTCGCGAGATGGCCATCTCAATAGACTCCTCGTCAACAATGCAGCAGGCACCGTTGGCGATGAGGTAGTTGGTCCCACGCGACTCTGGTGACAAAATGGAGCCCGGTACCGCGAGCAGTTCGCGCCCCAGGTCCATGGCGGCCTCCGCTGTCGAGAACGTGCCCGAGGGCATGCCGGCCTCCGACACGAAGAGCGCCTGCGAAAGCGCGGCAATCACCCGGTTACGCCGCGGAAAGGCAAACTTGCGTGGCCCCATACCCCAAGGCGAGATGGACACGACCGCGCCGCCCGTATCGATCGTGCGCGCGATGAGCCCTGCACTCGAGCGCGGGTAAACCACGTCGGCGCCCGTACCCAACACCACGACGTGCCTGCCACCAGCGTTGACCGTGGCCCAACCCGAGGCCTGGTCGCAGCCGACCGCACCGCCCGAGACCACCGTCACCCCCGCCTCGACCGCAACTTTCGCGGCCAGCTCTGCCACGGCAAGGCCGTACGGCGAGGCCTTGCGAGCGCCGATGATGGAGAGCGCGGGCGTCGACAGTGCGGCGGGATCGCCACGCACATAAAGCGTCTGGGGTACATCAGAGAGCTCCAAAACGGTAGCTGGATACAACGCATCACCGGGATGCAGCTCAAAAGTCTCCTCGGGCATTACTGGTCCCTCCTCCCCTGGTACATCGCCGCCTCGAGCACGTGGTCTTGGGTTACCCGCTCACTTTCGGCAACATCGGCAATCGTGCGCGCGATACGCACCAAGCGCACGATGCCGCGCCCTGTGAGATGTGTGCGCCTCGACAGGCCGAGCACACACTTTTCCGCTGCCCCATCGAGCGCAAAGGTCGAAACGACGCCGTCGATGGAACGTGACTCATCGTCCTCGGCCTCGGCATCTGCATCGTCCATACGGGACTCGCGCCAAGCACGAAATGCCCGACCCCGCACAACATAGTCACGTAGTTCAGCTGACGACATACCCTCGGCGCCCTCGATAATTACCTGCGGGTCGGGTCGGGTCACGTCAATCATAAGGTCAATACGATCGGCCAAGGGACCACGCAGCTTAGACCGATAGCGCTCAACCATCGAAGCCGAGCAGCGGCACGGTACCTCGCGATCGCCCAAAAAGCCGCAGGGACAGGGATTGCTCGCGGCAAGCAGCTGGAACCGCGAGGGAAACGTGAAAGCCCCATCGACGCGTACGATCTTGACGTAGCCGCGCTCTATGGGCTGACGGAGTGTCTGCAGCACGCTGTTGGGAAACTCGGCAAGCTCGTCTAAAAAGAGCACGCCGCCGTGCGCTAGGCTAATCTCGCCCGGGTGCACCGGCCGTCCGCCGCCAATAAGGCCCGCAGTCGAAATGCTGTGGTGGGGGCTACGGAACGGCCGGTGTCCCGCCAGCAAACCATCGATGTTCTCGCCCAAGACCGAATGGATGCACAGCGCCTCTTGCTGATCCTCGAGAGAAAGCTCGGGCAAGATACCCGTCATGCGGCGTGCGAGCATGGTCTTGCCCGAACCCGGCGAGCCAATCATAAGCAGGCCGAGCTCCCCCGCCGCCGCGAGCGCAATGCCGCGCTTGGCAACCTCCTGCCCCAGCACATCGGCATAATCAAGTTCTGGCTCAAACGACGCCTCGACACCCTCGGAATCCAGATAATGCCGAGCCGCCTCGCCCATACCGCGGGCGAGCTGAGACAGATGGTCGATAAAGCCACAGTCCACACCGGCAAGCGGCACATGTTGATCCGACCTTCCCGCAATAAAGGACAGGCCCATATCACGCGCCAACAACTGAAACGCAACCTCGCCTTTTACGGGCAGCACGCTACCATCCAGCCCGAGCTCACCGGCAATAAGGCAATGGTCTAGATGGTCGCGGGGAATCTGCCCATCGGCCGCCAGTACCGCGATGGCAATCGGCAGGTCAAAACCACTGCCCGTTTTACGGATGTCGCCCGGAGCCAAGTTGACGGTAATGCCCGCCCGTGGAATCTCAAATCCCGCCGAGCGCATTGCGCAGCGTATGCGGCCACGCGACTCCATCACCTCCATACTTGGAATGCCAAGCATTTGGATACCCGGAATACCGCCGGCAAGCGAGACCTCGACCGTGACGGGAATCGCCTCGACGCCACGAATACATGCAGCGTGGACGGCAAAGGTGTCAAACGCCATCACGATACCTGCCAATCGAATGCGTTGTATTGATGCTCAATCTCCGCAATATGACCGCCGCGGATAGTAACGCCCACCGCGTCGAAGCGAATCGCCTTAAGGGGATAGTGATCCATAAGGTAACAACTCGCGATACGGCGGTAGCGACGCTGCTTCTGGGCGTCCACCGCCTCCTCGGGAAAGACCCGCGTGTTGCAATCTAGGGCGACGCGCCTTGTCTTGATCTCAGCCATCACCACGACATCATCAAGTTCATCAAGCAGTACCAGATCGGCCTCGCCCTCGGGACACCGGTAGCCCTGTTCCAAGAGGGCATAACCGCGCTCGCGAAAGTAATCGATTGCAATAAGCTCGCCCAGCATGCCCAGTTCTCGAGGACTGAGGCCCTTAATGAACCCAGGCGTAATCGACGCGCAATCAATCTCCCCGTTCTCCCAAAGCTCTTTGAGCTGTTGCGTCTTGCTCTTTGCACTTGCGGCGCACATGGGGTCTCCTTTCCCGCGCACGATATTGACCCGATCATGGGGCCGCCTTTCTTGCGGGTAAGTACCAAAAGAAAACCAAAGTCCAACCAAAAACAAACAAAAAAGGGACCGCATGCAACAATTGCGTTGCATGCGGTCCCCACCAGCTGGTTTATAAAATTCCAGAAGTCCCTGTCTCCATATTTGCCTTAAAAAAGACGCTCCGTCTGCAAAAAATTTCCGCAGAAGCTCACACGATGCAACGGAGAAAGGCCATGTTTACGAATAGCCTCAATGTGCTCGGGGCTCGCATAGCCCTTTGACTCAGCAAGATGATATTCGGGATACTCGGCATCGTACTCGACCATCATCTCGTCACGCGTGACCTTGGCCATAATGGAAGCAGCGGCGATGCAGGCGATTTTGGCATCTCCCTTGACCACATCGCGCTCGTTGGGAACGGCGCCCAAGGGGTTGCCGTCCATAAGCACGCAATCGGGCTCGAGCCCCGTATCGGCTACCGCGCCCGCGACGGCAGCGCGGATGGCGCGGGCCATGCCCATCTCATCGATATCCGCAGGAGCGATATGGCAAAAACCAATGGCCGTAGCCACCTCGGCAATCTGCACCGAGAGCAGCTCACGACGGGCAGGCGTGAGCTTTTTGGAATCGTTAATGCCCCAAACGCGCGGCTCCATGGGAAGGCAGACGGCGCAAACCGTCAGCGGGCCGGCGACAGAGCCGCGCCCCACCTCGTCAACGCCAACGACCACGCCATCGCCGCCGAGCTCATGCATAAGCTCGTACATGCCGTTGACGCGCTCGCGCTCGGAAAGTTCCTTGGCATGGCGCTTAAGTGCGCGTTCGCAAGCCTTGATCACCTGCTGGCGCGGATCCTCGCGATAGTGCTCCACGAGGGCGGGAATCTCCTCGAACGTGGCACTCGCCAGCTCGCCGGCAACCTGCGATGCCGAAATCGAGCTCGTCATATTGGCCATACCAGGCCCTCCTTGCATGGAAATCAGATAAAAAGAAGGGCCACCCGAAGGTGACCCTTGTGTCCAAACGAGTGGACAGACGCTGCGATCTTCTTAGCGCTTCTCGGGGATGCGAGCAGCCTTGCCCACCTTGTCGCGGAGGTAGTACAGCTTGGCGCGACGGACGCGACCATGACGGACGACCTCGAGCTTGGCGATCTTGGGGCTGTGAAGCGGGAAGGTACGCTCAACACCGACACCGAAGGAAATCTTGCGGACGGTGAAGGTCTCACGGGCACCGGCGCCGGCCATGCGGATGACGTCACCCTGGAAAACCTGGATGCGCTCGCGGTCGCCTTCCTTAATGCGGTAGTGAACCTTGACGTTGTCGGCGACGCGGACCTGCGGGATGTCCTCGCGGATCTGCTGACGCTCGATTGCGCGGATGTAATCCATGTGCAATTCCTTACTCTTCTAGAGGTGCCGTACCACCTTGGCCGGCACGTAGTTGAACAAACATATTCGAGTATACACGCGCGGGTTTCTGCTGCAAGAACAATTTTTTTCGCAGACAAAAAGACAAAACCCGCACATGATAACCGCCCGCCTCACAAATGAGACGGGCGGCATGAAGGGGGCTACGCTAGGGGTCTATACACTAAACGCTAGGCGGAACGCTTGGCATCGAGCTTGGCCTGGGCGGCAGCCAGTCGTGCGAGGGGCACGCGATAGGGCGAGCAGGACACGTAGTCCACATCGGCCACGTTGAACAGGCCCTTGATGGACTTGGGGTCGCCGCCGTGCTCGCCGCACACGCCAAAGTGCATGTCGGGGTTGGCGGCGCGACCCATCTCGACTGCCATACGCACCAGCTCGAGCACCGCCGCGTCGATGGTCTCGAAGGGATTATCCTTCAGGATCTTCTTGTGCATGTACAGCGGGATGAACTTGGCCTCGGCGTCGTCGCGCGAGAAGCCGAAGGTTGTCTGGGTGAGGTCGTTGGTGCCAAAGCAGAAGAAGTCGGCATGGTGGGCGATCTCGTCGGCGACCATGCAGGCGCGCGGCAGCTCGAGCATCGTGCCCACGGGAATATTGAGCTCGACGCCCTCCTCGGCGGATACCTCGGCGATCACGCGCTCGATGACCTCGCGGGTCTGGACGTGCTCGGCTGTGATGGAAACGAGCGGGACCATGATCTCGGGGCGCGGGTCAACGCCCTCCTTGATAAGGCGGGCAGCAGCCGTGGCGACGGCGCGAACCTGCATGAGCGGCAGATCGCCAAAGACAACGGACAGGCGCACACCGCGCAAGCCGAGCATCGGGTTGGACTCAACCATGCCGTCGATTCGACGCAGGCGGGCACGCAGGGTGGCAAGCTCTTCCTCGCTGGCGCCGGCGGCTTCCTTCTTGGTGATGGCGACCTCGAGCTCGCGAGGATTATCCAGGAACTCATGCAGCGGCGGATCGAGCAGGCGAACGACCACATCGCGACCGGACATGGTCTTAAACATCGCCAGAAAGTCCTCAGTCTGAACCTTGAGCAGGTCGGCCAGGGCCTGCTGCTTCACGGCCTCGTCGTCGGACAGGATAAAGCTCTGGATGATGTTCTTGCGGTCGCCCAGGAACATGTGCTCGGTGCGGCACAGGCCGATGGCCTCGGCGCCAAACTCGAGTGCGAGCGCGGCATCCTCGGGGTTGTCGGCGTTGACGCGCACGTGGTTGGCGTGACCGTCGGTCTCGTCCAGGCGAATCTCGTCTGCCCAGGACAGAATGGTGTCCAGGTCGCCGGTGAGCTCAGCGGAGACCAGATCGACGGCGCCATCGACGACAATGCCCTGGGTGCCGTCGATGGAGATGATGTCGCCCTCGTGAAGCACGCGGTCGCTGCCCTCGATGCGCACGACCTTCTCGGCGGCGTCAATATGGAAGCGCTCAACGCCGCAGACGCAGGGCGTACCCATACCGCGGGCGATAACGGCGGCATGGCTCGTCTTGCCGCCGTGGCTGGTAAGGATGCCCTCGGCAGCGACCATGCCCTTCAAGTCATCGGGGTTGGTCTCCCAGCGAACCAGAATGACCTTGTGGCCCTCGTTGGCGCGCGCGACGGCATCGTCGCTCGAGAACACGACCTCGCCCACGGCGGCGCCGGGGCTGGCGTTAAGGCCGCAGGCCAGGGCCTCGTACTTCTTGGAGGAATCGAACTGCGGATGCAGAAGCTGGTCGAGCTGCGCGGGATCGATGCGACTCACGGCCTCCTCGCGGGTGATGAGGCCCTCTTCGACCATCTCGATAGCGATGCGCAGCGCGGCGGTAGCGGTGCGCTTGCCCACGCGGGTCTGAAGCATCCAAAGTTTACCCTGCTCGATGGTGAATTCGATATCGCACATATCGCGGTAATGATCCTCGAGCGTCAGGAAAACGCGCTCGAGCTCCTCACCAGCGGACTCGAGGCCCGGGGTGGTCTTGAGGTCGGCGATGGGCTCAGTGTTGCGGATGCCGGCGACGACGTCCTCACCCTGGGCGTTAACCAAAAAGTCACCGTAGAACTCCTTGGTGCCATCGGCCGGATTGCGCGTAAAGGCGACGCCGGTCGCAGAGGTCTCGCCTTTGTTGCCAAAAGCCATGGCCTGGACGTTGACGGCGGTACCGAGCTCGTCGGAAATGCCATGCTGTTTGCGGTAGATGCAGGCGCGCTCGTTCATCCAGCTGCCAAAGACGGCCTGGATGGCAAGGCGCAGCTGGAGCTCCGGATCGTGCGGGAAGACGGGTTTGCCGTCGACAACCTCGAGCTCGGGATACAGGGCAGCCTCGACGTTCTCGGAGAAGATGCCCTTGAAGGTCTCGACGAGCTCCTGCAGGTCCTCGGCCGAAAGCTCGGAATCGACGCGAACGCCGGCGACCAAGCGAGCCTGGGTCAGGGCGTTCTCAAACAAGTCGGCATCGACACCCATAACGACGTTGGAGAACATCTGGATAAAGCGGCGGTAGCTATCCCAGGCAAAACGCGGGTTTTGCGTCTGGGCAATGAGGCCCAGAACGGAGTCGTCGTTAAGGCCCAAGTTGAGGACCGTGTCCATCATGCCGGGCATGGAGAACGGAGCACCCGAGCGAACCGACACGAGCAGCGGGTCGGATGCGTCACCAAGCTTCCTGCCGCAGCGGGCCTCGAGATCGGCCTCGGCGGCAACGATCTCATCGAGTGCGCCTTCGGGCCACACGTTGCCGGCACCGGAGTACTCGACACAGGTTTGGCAGGTAATGGTAAAGCCACCGGGAACAGGCAGGCCGATGCGGCTCATCTCGGCAAGATTTGCACCCTTGCCGCCAAGCACGAAGTTCATGGACTTGTCGCCCTCAGTGACACAGGTGCCCTGGGCATCGGTTCCAAAACGGTAAACCCTCTTGCAATCGCTCACGATACTCCCCTTCCATGCGCTGTCGCGCACGACCGTGGTAACGAATCGACCCGCCGGATGCGAGCCGTGAGGGTACTATACGGCGGGTATTGGAAGTGCTTGCGTAGAGGGTGCGAGGTTTGGTAAACGTGGTAAAACTGACGGTAAACGGTAGATAAAGGTGGTTACCTTATGAAGATACCTGTGAACGAGACTTGCAGGTTAACTGCAAGAACTTTGCTAAATCGCTTTACCATAAGTAGCTAATTTGGGACGGGGCTTTTTTAGCTACCCCGTCGGCAATCGGCCAAAAAGCTCGCGGCCTCAGCCGGGGTAGCTAAAAAAGCCCCGTCCCAAATTAGCTACTTTTGTTAGGCGCGGCGAGCGGCACGACGGGCTCGAGCTTCTTGGATTTCCTCCAAATGACCGATGATCTCGGATGCACTCTCCTCAATCGCCTTACCGTCGGTTCGCACCACAAAGCAGCCTAGGCGCTTCATAAGGGCACGGGCTTCCTCAAGCTCGCTGCGCACACTCTCGGGCTCGGCATAGGAGCCGGCGACGGCGCGGGCGTAGTCATCGCCCAAGCGGCTGTCGCGAATCTCAGAAATTACGTCAACGGTCGAAATCAGGCCGAACAGGCGCATCGGGTCGACCTCGTAAATCGACTTCGGCGGCTCCATGCCGTGCGCCAGCGGAACGTTTGCGACCTTGTAACCCTGATAGGCCAAATACATCGACAGCGGCGTTTTGGACGTACGCGACACGCCCAGCAGCACGATATCGGCCCCCGAAAGGTCGTCGCAACCGCGTCCATCATCGTGCTCGACAAAGTACTCCATAGCCTCGATGCGGTGGAAATAGCGGTCATCCGTTTTGTGAATAACGCCCGCAACGCCCTTGGGCGGCACACCGATGAGCGACGACAGCACGGCAAGGGTCGGACCGATCAGGTCGACAGAGCGAATATGCAGCATACCCAGGTAATCGAGCACGCGGGCGCGAAGCGCCGGATCGACGATAGTGTGGAACACGGCGATATCACGATGGTCCGCATCGACGCGCGGGCCCACAAACGACTTGACCTGCTCCACCGAGTTCACTTTGGGCAAGCGCAAGAGACGAAAAGCCCCTTCATCAAATTGCCCGGACGCCGCAAGCACCACCTCACAAGCGGTATCACCGAGCGAGTCGGAGATAACGATAACGGTGGGACGAGCGGTGACCGGGCAATCCATGCGGGGCTCCTTTTGCGCTTATGCGCAGGCTGGCTTACTTTTTGCGGGCAAGCTCACCGATGTTGGCGATGCCAGAGAAAACGGCCTCGAAGCGGTTGAGCAGCTTAAGGCGATTATCGCGGAGCTGCTCGTCCTTGTCCATGACCATAACCTCGTCGAAGAAGCGGTCGATGGGGGCACGCAGGGCGGCAAGGGCGGCAAATGCGGCCGGGTAATCCTCGGCAGCAAGGGCGCCATCGACAGCGGTCTGAGCAGCCTCGGAGGCATCGGCAAGCGCGAGCTCGGCCTCACCCATCAGGCTGCGATCGTACTCCATACCCAGCTCGGGCTTGGAGATGTGCGCGGCGCGGGCATAGGCAGTAGCCAGGTTGTCGAAGGTCTCGGCATCGTTCTTGCGGGCCTCGTCGAGCGCGGCGCAGCGGGCGAAGAAGACGGACGGAGCGATGATGTGCACCGCGGAGACGGCGGCGACGGTATCCGCCGGAATCTTCTCGTCGCGGACCATGCTCACCAGACGGCCGTGGAAGAATTCACGGACCTGCTGGGCGACCTCGGCGGCGTCGAACTCGATGCCCTGCTCGCTATAGAGCTCAAGGGCAAAGTCGATGAGCGTCGTGGGGTCGATCGGCAGACGATCGCGCAGGATGTTGATAATGCCGATAGCGGCGCGACGCAGCGCGTACGGGTCGGAAGAGCCGGTCGGGGGCTCACCGATGGCAAAGATACCGGCAATGGTATCGAGCTTGTCGGCACAGGCCACGATGCAGCCAGCGGTGCCCTCGGGCAGCTCATCGCCGGCAAAGCGGGGACGATAGTGATCGCGAATGGCGTGGGCGACCTCGTCGTTCTCCCCCATCGCAGTTGCGTAATAGCCACCCATCACGCCCTGCTGGCTCGTAAACTCGACGACGGCGTTGGAAACCAGGTCGGCCTTGCACAGGTGAGCGGCACGAGCGGCATCGGCAGCGAGGTGGGCGCCCAGATGGGCCTCGCGGGCAATAGCGAGCGCGAGCTGCTCAATGCGCTCGGACTTGGCGAGCACGCTGCCGAGCTTCTCCTGGAAGGCAACCTTGGCCAGACGCTCACGAAACTCGTCGAGGGAGATCTTCAGGTCCTCCTCGTAGAAGAACTTGGCATCGTCCAGACGGGCGCGCACGACGCGCTCGTTGCCGTCGATCACACGATCGGCATTCTCGGGCTTGCTGTTGGAGACGACCACGAACTCACGCGTGAGCTTGCCCTCGCCGTCATAGATCGGGAAGTAGCGCTGGTTGGTGAGCATGGACTCGCAGATGATCTCGTGCGGGACCTTGAGGAACTCCTCGTCGAAGGTACCGACGAGCACCGTCGGCCACTCGCAGAGGTTAATGACCTCCTCGAAGACCTTCTTGGGCGTATCGACATGGCAGCCAGGGCGCGCAGCCTCGACCTCGGCAATACCGGCAAGGATGGCCTCACGACGACGCTCGGCAGAGAGCACGCCGGCGTCCTCGAGCACCTGCTCGTAGACGGCGGGGCTGGCGACAACATGGTCACCGGCGCCCAGCACGCGATGTCCGCGCGTGGTATTGCCGCTCGTCACATCGGCAAACGTCACGGGCACAACGTCCTCGCCCATAAGGCAGCAGATCCAACGGACCGGACGCACAAACGTAGCGTGCTCGTGGCCCCAGCGCTGGCTACGGTAGTTGGGCCACTGCAGGCCTGCGATCGTCTTCTCGCACAGGGCCGTCAGAATAGGGGTAGCCGGCACGGAGGGAATGTTCTTCTCGGCGAATACGTACTCGCGACCGTCGGTATCCTCACGACGGATCAGGTCCTCGGCAGCCACACCGCACTTGCGAGCGAAGCCCTGGGCGGCCTTGGTGGCGTTGCCGTCGGCATCGAAGGCAATGTTTGCCGCAGGGCCGCGCTTGACCTCGTGGACCTCATCGGTCGCGGTGGCGACGTTGGTCGCGAGCGCAGCCAGACGACGCGGGCTCGAGATCACGCGGACCTCGCCATGGGCCAGGCCGGCCTCGTCGAGGCCCTTGGCGATCATATCGCCAAGCTGCTTGACGGCATTGTTCAGCGGTGCGGAGGGCATTTCCTCCGTACCGATCTCAAACAGGAAATCCTTAGCGTCTGCCATGGCTTACGCCACCTCGCCTTCCTGGTCGGCATTCTCGTTAACTCCGGCGACCTCGGCCATATAGGCCTCGCAGCACGCCTTGGCGACGGCGCGGACGCGCAGGATGTAGTTGGCACGCTCGACTGCGGACAGGGCGCCGCGGGCATCGAGCAGGTTGAAGGCATGGCTGCACTTCATGACGCAGTCGTATGCGGGCAGCGGCAGCTTGCGCTCCAGACAGGAGTGGCACTCGGCCTCGTAGTCGTCAAACTTCTGACGCATCATCTCGACGTTAGCGACCTCAAAATTGTAGGCGCTAAACTCGCGCTCGTTCTCCAGGAACACGTCACCGTAGGTCATGGGCGTGCCGTCGGGCAAATAGCTCCACACCAGGTCATAGACGGAGTTGACACCCTGGGCGTACATTGCGATGCGCTCCAGGCCGTAGGTGATCTCGACGGGCACGGGGTCGACCTCGATGCCGCCCACCTGCTGGAAGTACGTAAACTGCGTGACCTCCATGCCGTTGAGCCAGACCTCCCAGCCAAGGCCCCAGGCGCCGAGCGTCGGGCTCTCCCAGTCGTCCTCAACAAAGCGGACGTCATGGTCGTTGGGGTCCAGGCCAATGGCGGCAAGAGACCCCAGGTAAAGCTCCTGGGCGTTGACCGGCGAGGGCTTAATGAGCACCTGGAACTGATAGTAGTGCTGCATGCGGTTGGGGTTCTCGCCGTAGCGGCCGTCGGCGGGACGGCGGCAGGGCTGCGCATAGCAGGTGCGCCACTCGGCAGGACCGAGCGAGCGCAGCGTGGTCGCGGTATGGAAGGTACCGGCACCGACCTCGGAGTCATAGGGCTGCATAATGACGCAGCCCTGCTCGCCCCAGTACTGCTGGAGGCGCAGGATGATGTCTTGGAAGGAAAGCGATGAAGCGTTCATGCCTCTAATATCCCCTCGTCGAAACGATTACACGGTTAGGTACTGTACTATAGCGGTTTTTAGTCGATAGCGCCGATGCGGTTGAGCGGCCAGTAGCGCACAAGCGCCACAGCGATCAAATCAGAGCGATCGACGGGACCAAAGTAGCGTGAGTCGGCTGAGTTCTCGCGGTTGTCGCCCATCACCCACACGCACCCGTCAGGGACGGTGTAGGGATAGCTCACCTGAGCACCAGGCGCCTGGACCGACAGTGGCCAGCTCATGCCCGTCGTATAGTCCTCGTCGAGCGCTTGGCCGTCAACGACCACCTTGCCGTCCTGCAGGTTGACCGTCTGGCCGGCCGTAGCGATGACCCGCTTGACGAGCACATCGTGCTCGGAAGTGCCGTCGGGGTTGTGGAACACCACAATATCGCCCTGTTTGACAGGCTGGCCGAGCTCAAGCGTCACCTTTTGCGCCAGGATCTGGTCGCCAATCTCAATCGTGGACTCCATGGAACCGGTGGGAACCACAAAGGGCTCGACCACAAAGGTGCGAATCAAGAAGGTGGCCACGAGTGCGATCGCGACGACCACGACCCACTCAAACGCGCCCTTTAGCATGGAATGCTGCGACGGAACCATTCTCACTCCTCGCTCTGCGAATACGAAGCGTCCAAAATCTCCTGCGCGTACGCACGCTCCTGGGGCGTAAGCCGCGCCGTCTCAATTAAGTCGGGACGCCAGCGACAGGTGCGCTCGATGGCGTTCTTGCGGCGCCAAGCGTCAACCTTGGCGTGGTCACCACTTACAAGCACGGGAGGCACGCCCTCGCCGTTAAACTCGGCAGGACGGGTGTACTGCGCGTACTCGAGCAGCCCTCCGTCCTCGGCGGTCGAGAATGATTCGTCAACGTTGCTCATCTCATCTCCCAGAGCGCCGGGAATCAGACGCACGACGGCGTCAGCAACGACCATAGCGGGGAGCTCGCCGCCCGTGAGCACATAGTCGCCGATCGACAGGCGCTCGTCGGCATAGGCATACGCGCGCTCATCGACACCCTCGTAGCGGCTGCACACAAACAGCAGGCGCTCGCTTTGGAGCAGGCGCTCGGCTACATGCTGCGTAAAAGGCTCACCGCAGGGCGTAAAGAACACCACGGTGGGCTTGGGACCCTCAGAGCTAATGGCCTCGATTGCCTCGGCAATAGGCTCTACCTTCATGAGCATGCCCTGACCACCGCCGTACGGCTCGTCATCGACGGTACGATGGCGATCGTGCGTCCAGTCGCGCAGGTTATACGCCTTAAAATCAAAAAGGCCGGCCTTGCGGGCACGGCCCAAGATCGATGTGGACATGACGGGTTCAAACATCTCGGGAAAGACCGAAAGGGTCTCGATCAGCATGTTGTCCTCCCTACTCGTCCATATCGATCAAGCCGTCCATAACGTGGACGGATATTGCTCCCCGACCGGGAAGATCGAGCACAACTTGCTCGATCACGGGAATCAGCACCTCGCCGTACCGATCACCCTCGACAACCCAAACGTCGTTGGCGGGCGTCGACATAATCTCAACGATCGTTCCGAGCGACCCAAAGCGATCGTCAACCACCTCGCGACCCATAAGGTCGGTATAGGCGGCATCGAGTGAATCGAGCTCAAAGTCATCACGGTTCGCCAGAACGAAACAACCCGTGATGCCCTCGGCGGCCGTCAAGTCGTCAATGCCCTCAAACGAAACCAAATCGCCATCGCCCGTATCGGTAACGGATGTAACCGTGCAAAAGCGGTCACGCTTGAGCGCCGGTGGCGTCAGGGCGACACGCATACCCGGCTCCAATACAGAAGGAAGCCCCCGCAGCGGCTGCGCGAGGACCTCCCCCTTCCTTCCATGCGGCTTAACCACACGGGCGATGTTTTTGTACTGGGACCTCAAGGTCCTAGCCCAGAACCTCTACCTCGACGGAAGTGTCGAGGCGAGCGGCCAGTGCACGGGCGAGCGTGCGAATGGCCTTGATGGTACGGCCACGACGGCCGATGACCTTAGCGACGTCATCCTCGGCGACCGAAACCTCAATAGTTGAGGCGTCGTCACCATCGATAACTTCCAGGCTCACGGAATCCGGGTCGTCGACGATCTGAACAACGAGATATTCGACGAGATCGGCGATGCGATCTGAGAGCATTGCCTCACCCTCGAGCTGTGCAGCGTCAACCTCAGGCACGATTTACTCCTCGGCGCCCTCAGCGGCCTCAGCGGCAGCCTTAGCGGCCTCGGCCTCTTTGGCGAGCTGCTTCTTGGACTTCTTGACGACGGTCTCGGTCTTCTCGCCCTCGTTGGCGGCCTTGACCAGGGCGGCGACAGCGTCGGTGAGCTGAGCGCCCTTGGACTGCCAGTCGGCGATCTTCTCGAGATCGAGGTTGATGGTCTTGGGGGCGGTCATCGGATTGTAGCGGCCAACCTCCTCGATGATACGACCGTCACGCGGGGCGCGGGAATCGGCGACGACGACACGGTAGTACGGACGCTTCTTAGCGCCGTGACGAGCAAGGCGAATCTTGACTGCCAAAGGAAACTCCTCCAACCAAGCAGCTTTAGGCTGCAACTACAAACAAACAGTTGAACATAATACGCCATCGACGCGGGCAGGTGAAGTCCGTGAGACCAACTTCTTCGGTGTAGTCGAAGGCAAATCCATATCTTAGACAAGAATTCGCGATTTGCAAGCACATCCACGCACCCCACATGAGCTGCGCGGTATACTCATGACATGAAAAGATGCGAACATACATACGGTTATGAGGATACTGCGGGCGTCACGCCGCCGCCCTGGACGGGTCCGGCGGTGGGTCTGATGGATCTCGATGCGTTTTTTGCGAGCGTGGAGATGCTCGATCATCCCGAGTGGCGCGGCAAGCCGCTTATCGTTGGCGGAGACGCCGAATCGCGCGGCGTCGTCTCCACCTGCTCATACGAGGCACGCCGCTTTGGCGTGCACTCCGCCATGCCCTCGGCCGAGGCGCGCCGCCTCTGTCCGCAGGCCATTTGGACACACGGGCATTTCGACCGCTACCACGAGGTCAGCGCACAGGTCATGAATATTCTTGCCGACGAGACACCGCGCGTAGAGCGCGTGTCCATCGACGAGGCCTTTATCGACATCACGCCGGGCCGCTTTGCGCCCGAGGACCCACTGCTCGTCGTACGACGCATCAGCGATCGCGTGGCGGCACTGGGGGTGACCTGCTCCATCGGCGTCGGTTGCAACAAAACGGTAGCCAAGATTGCAAGCGAGCGAGACAAGCCGTTTGGGCTTACGGTCGTACGCCCGGGAACTGAGCAGCGTTTTCTGGCACCGTTACCTGTTTCTGCCATGAGCGGTATCGGGCGCTCGGCCGAGGAGCGGCTGCGCCGCATGCGGATTTACACGCTGGGCGAGCTGTCGCGCGCACCGGAATCCACACTGTCTGCGATTTTTGGCGTTAACGGCGAGCGGATGCGCCAGCGTGCGTTGGGGCTCGAGGTTTCCGAAGTCACGAGCCTCGATGAAGAGCGTGAGGTCAAGTCGGTAAGCAATGAGCGCACCTTTGCGAAAGATTTGACCGAGCGCGGGGACATCGAAGCGGCGATTGCACTATTGGGCGAATCCGTCGGACGTCGCCTGCGCCGCCAGGGGCTTACCGGCACCACGGTAACGCTCAAACTTAAGTACTCGTACGGCAGCGGTCGCTCGGCACAGCGACGACTCCCCCATCCCACCGACGACGAGAACATCTTTGTGGCGGTAGCGATCGAGTTGCTCGACAACATCTGGCAGGAAGGAATGCATGTACGCCTTGCCGGCATAGGCATGAGTGACTTCAATCATCAAGGCGGCATACAGACCGACCTGTTTTGCGAAGTCGACGACCGCGGAGCCCAATCCAGCGACCGCCGTGACCTCTCCGTCGCCATCGACGCAGTCCGAGACAAGTTCGGCGACACCGCCCTATCCTTCGGCCGCCAATCACGCTTCTCCTCCCACTAATTAGTCAATTTGGGACGGGGCTTTTTTAGCTACTTTAGATTGTCAGGGTAGTACGGGGTAGCTAATTTGGGACGGGGCTTTTTTAGCTACCCTTCAGCTGGCAGCGAATCACCCGGGGCCGGAATAAAACTCAACCGATTTGTTGGGTTAGCTAAAATAGCCCCGTCCCAAATTAGCTACCCAACCCATACCTGACGCGGTCGCAACACAAACCTCGTCCAAAATGAGCTATTTTTTGACTTTGACCTTTTGTATAGTGCAGTGTCCAATGCCCGTAAGGCGGACGATCTGTTTAATCGAAAAGCCCTCGCTCTTCAAAGTACGAATGCAGGCATCGCGCGCCCCCTTTGGCAAAGCCTTAAGGTGATGAGGCTCGTACGGCTTAAGAAGAGCCTGCGCAAACTCCAGCGCATCTGTGTCGCTCACATGAGCGCCGTCACGGAAGCAATAGCGATTGGGCTCACCCGAGGTGCTGAAGGCAAAAAATCTCTGAGAGTCACCGAGCAACCCGAGAACGCAATCCGTTTTGCAGATACCCGGATATCCCATATACTCGCGAAAGCTGCTCCATCGATACAGCGAAGCGGTCCCAATCCTCGCCTTCGCGGGATTGTCGTGAATGTATCTCACGCAGTTGAGCAGCTGATCATCATCGAGGATCGGCACACTCTTAAATCGATCCTGGAAAACAGGCCCCTTCCTGCCTGTCTTTGAGTTGAAATACATGGCATACGCCGTCGTAATCGAATGCATGCAATCGCTCAGATGAACATGCTCGTCGTCAAGCAGAAGATGAATATGGTTATCCATAAGGCACCACGCGATGACATCCACTTTAAACTTCTGGCATTTCGAAGCAACCAGCCGAATCAGATAGAGCCGATCTTCGTCATCCTCAAATATGAGTTGGTCGGCACATCCCTTTTGGACGACATGGTAAAAACCATATACAGAGATTTCTCGCGCAGTCCGAGTCACACGCATCCCCTCCTCTACAGATGACAATTACGTTACCCGAGCCAGAGTAGAAAAAAACGTACTGGGGGCTATAAATCGCGATGTTCGGCGAACGGTAGGTAGTAGCTAAAAAAGCCCCGTCCCAAATTAGCTACTTTTGGGCAAAAAGAAAGCCGGGCGGCCGCGGAAAAACGCGACTGCCCGGCGAAATACTTGAGGGTAGCTAAAAAAGCCCCGTCCCAAATGAGCTACTAGAGGAGGTCCAGGGAGAGCTGGGGAGCGTCGCCCCAGAGCTTTTCGAGGCGGTAGAACTCACGTGCCTCGGGAGTGAAGACGTGGACGACAACCGAACCGTAGTCCATGAGCATCCAGGTCTTCTGCTCGCGGCCCTCAATGGAAAACGGGTGCTCGCCGCAAGCCTCGGCGACTTTCTCCTCAATCTCGTCGACGATGGAATCAACCTGGCGGTTGTTGGTGCCGGTAGCAAGGACAAAGTAGTCGCACACATCGGAAAGCTCAGTCAGATCGAGCACCTGAACGTCCTCGCCTTTCTTGTCGTAGGCGGCCTGCGCGGCAGCGCGGGCGACATCCTCGGCGGCGACACCGCTGGCGGAGAGCGTCGCGGCAGTGCGGTCGGACGTGGCCACGAAACTCTTGTGCTCCGCACCTTCAAGAATCTGCTCGTCAGTCATGGTCTCATCGGCCATGGAATACCTCTTTCTAGACAGCCCGAACTAGCGCAGCTGGGCGTAATGGTTGTAAATCGTAATAGCCGTGGGATAAAGATAGCGCCCGGACTGGATCACATAGACCAGACCCTGCGCAAAACAGGAGAAGAACAACTCGTCGAGCGAGGACTTCCCCACCATCTTGCGCAGCGCATGGGCATAATCGCCGTGGCGGTTGGGTTCGATGGCATCGGCCACAAAGACCACCATATCGAGCGGCGTCATGTCGCAAGCGCCCACGGTGTGACGGTCGACAGCCTGAAAGACCGCCGGCGACAGCTCGGGAAAAAGCTGCGGAAGCTCATAGGCGGCAACCGGGCCATGCAAAAGCGGCGTCGCGGCAGACGGAGAGCCGGCAATCTTAATGCCATAATGCAGGGCGCGCGTGACCAGCTCGTCGTCGGAGAGTACTTTGTCCCAGTCATGGATCAGGCCGGCGGCAGCGGCATCAAAGCGGTCGACGCCGTATACCTCGGCTAGGTGCAGCGCCGTCTCGGCAACCCCGAGCGAATGCACGTAGCGCTTACGCTTATCCTTCATGCGCACATCGAGCAACTCGTGGATACGCGTCAAGAGCGCGCGCTCGTCGCCCTCAAACTGATCTTCTACCGACAACGTTTCCCCCCGTCAATCAAAATCGTCTTGCCCAAGATCGGCATACAGGCCGCGTTTACGGATATAGCCGAGCACGGACTCGCTCGTAAGATAGCGCACGCTCATGCCGCGGGCAACCCGCTTGCGGATGTTGGTCGAGCTAATTGCCAGCGCCGGAATCTGAATATAGCGCACATCGAATGGCAGCCCCGATTCCTTAATCCTCGCCCGGGCCGTATCGATGTCAAAGCCGGGACGTGTCGCAGCAATAAAGGTTGCCAGTTCGGCAATCTCATGAGCATTGTGCCAGGTCACAATATCGATAATCGCATCGGCGCCCGTAATAAAGTAAAGCTTCACCTGTGGCGGGTAAAACTCGCGAAGGGCACGCAGCGTATCGGCTGTATAGGTGACACCGGCACGATCGATCTCGAAGCGGCTTGCCAAAAAGGCCGGGTTCGCGGCAGTCGCGAGGACCGTCATGGCATAACGGTCCTCAGCAGGCGTCACCGGTTTGTCGAGCTTAAAGGCAGGAGAGCCGGCCGGCATAAAAAGCACAGCGTCCAAGTCGAGCGACTCGCGAGCCTGCTCGGCGGTAACCAAGTGCCCGTAATGAATCGGGTCAAAGGTGCCGCCCATAATGCCAAGCCGAAACTCGTGCCCATCCTTGATGGGCAGCTCAGGCATTCCGATTCCACCGCGCAGCGACATGGCTTACTCGCCCTCCGGGGTCTCAATAACGTCGACTTCGGTAGCGCCTTCGGAGCCCTCGGTGACATGAGCCACGTCCGCACCCTCGGCCGCTACGTCAATAACCTCAACGCCTGCATCCTCGAGCTCGTCCTCGTATTCCGAGAAGTCCTCGGCGCCCTCAAAGTCAAAGGCGCGCTGGCAAATGCGAACCTCGTCGCCCGCACGGCAGCCGGCCTTCTCGAGCGCATCGTCGACACCCATGCGCGCAAACTTATGCTGCAGGTAGATAACGGCTTCCTCGTTTTCCCAGTCGGTTTGGATAACCATGCGCTCGATCGCGCGACCAACCACGCGGAAAGCACCGGGCTCTTCCTCAACAATGCGGAAGCGCTTCTCGCGCTGCAGGCGGCGACGCTCCCACTCCTCATCGCGCAAATCGACCGGCTCATCAGAGACCGCAAGCTCCGCGCGGAGCTTAGCCACCTGCTCGCCCACGGCAAGCATCAGGGTGTTGAGGCCGGCACCCGTAACGGCGGAAACGGCAAAAAACATATGGCCGTCATCGAGCGCTGCACGCTTAAGGTCGGCAATCTTGTCGGCCGTGCCCGGCGCATCGCACTTGTTGGCGACAACGATCTGCGGGCGCTCCGAGAGCTCGGCACCATACTGCTCGAGCTCACGATTAATGATGCGATAGTCCTCAACCGGATCGCGATCCTCAAAACCGCCCGTCATATCGACAACGTGCATGATCAAAGCAGTGCGCTCAATATGGCGCAGGAACTGGTGACCCAGGCCCTTGCCTTCACTCGCACCCTCGATGAGACCGGGGACGTCGGCAACGACGTAAGAATATTCGCCGGCACGCACCATGCCCAGATTGGGCACGAGCGTGGTAAACGGGTAGTCGGCGATCTTGGGACGGGCGGCGCTCATACGCGCGATGAGCGAGGACTTGCCCACCGAGGGAAAGCCCACGAGCGCGGCATCGGCCATAAGTTTCATCTCGAGCTCGATCCAGTGCTCCTCGGCTGGCTCACCCAGCTGGGCAAACGCGGGCGCGCGGCGCACCGACGTCACAAAGTGGGTGTTGCCCAGACCGCCGGCCCCACCGGGCGCCACGACAACGCGCTCGCCATCGTGCACCAGGTCGGCAATCTCGAACATCGGGGTCTGCGTCTCGGGATCGAGCTCGCGGACTACGGTGCCCATGGGAACTTTCAAAATCAGGTCCTCGCCGCTCTTGCCATTGCGACGGGCACCCTGGCCGTGCGTGCCGCGCTCGGCACGGAAGTGATGCTTAAAGCGGTAATCGATCAGCGAAGACAGCTGAGCATCGGCCTGGATGACGACATTGCCGCCACGACCGCCGTCGCCGCCATCGGGGCCGCCCTTGGGAACAAATGCCTCGCGCCTAAACGACATGCATCCGGCTCCGCCGTCGCCGCCGCAAACGTTAATGCGGCTGATATCGGTGAACTGTGACAACAGAATCGCCTCCTACAAAAAAGAGGGAGACCCTTGAATCCTAAAACTCAAGTGCCTCCCACATATGTGCTCTATGAAGGGTGAATTACGCGTTCGCGAGCGGGCGTACGCTGACCCTGTGCTTGATACCCTTGTGGAACTCAACGGTACCGTCGACCAGCGCGAACAGCGTGTCGTCCTTGCCACGGCCAACGTTCGCACCCGGGTGGATGTGCGTGCCATGCTGACGGACGAGAATCGTGCCCGTGGTTACCGTCTGGCCGGCGAAGCGCTTCGTGCCAAGGCGCTGACCGCGGGAGTCACGGCCATTACGGGAGGAACCGAGTCCTTTTTTGTGTGCCATTGTGTATACCTACTCTTTCGTTACGAGTGTAATCTACTCGGCGACGGGAGCCTCGGCAACAGCCTCAGCCTCTGCCTTGACAGCCTTCTTGGCGCGGGAGGTAGCCTGAACCTTCACGATCTTCAGCTTGGTGAGCTGCTGACGGTGGCCCTTCAGACGACGATAGCGCTTACGCTTGTGGAACTTGAAGACCAGCTGCTTCTCGCCCTTGAACTGCTCAACGATCTGAGCGGTAACCTTGGCCTTGGCCAGCTTGTCGGGATCGGTGACGATCTTCTTACCATCGTTGAGGAAGATGACCGGCAGGGTGACCTTGTCGCCCTCATTGCCCTCGATCTTCTCGACGGTGATGACATCGTCGGTGGCGACCTTGTACTGCTTGCCGCCCGTGTTAACGATTGCGTACATGTTTACTTGCCCTTCATGCATCAGTTAGTGCAACAGCCGAATATAGTAGCAGGCGATAATACCCCCGTCAACGAGTATGTGGAGCAAATCCACAAGTTCGCACAGGTATGGGGCTGACGAGTCGGCCCTCGTCGTCTTCGCATGCTTGATTCTGACGCTCGACATCGTAGGAGCAGATGGTCACGAGGTCTTGCATACCGGTGGAAACAATAGGTGCATCGACGCCCGGGGTCAAGCCCTGCAACAAAACATCAGCAGCAGAAAGCAAAATTTCCGGACGCATGGAGCCCTCGTTGTCGGCATGGGTGTCGAGTATGAGCACCAGATGGTCCGAGCGCTCCCCCGCCTTAAGCTCGTAACCCACGAGCGTATGGTCCAAGTCCAGGCGCTTGCTCTTTTTGCCGCGCGCATAGTCGATGCCGTGGGCCGCGCGCAACGTGTCGATTGCGCGACGCACCTCGTCGACAGCGACCGGCGCCTCAGGGTCCAGATGCAGGTCGATACGATACGACAGGCGCGTGAGCTGGGCCGTGAGCGCCGGCGTGCGCACGTCGATGTATGCGGCCTCGATGGGCGCCAAATCGGCCGGAGATGCCGCGGCCAGGCGCCCAAAGGCCTCGTCGAGCGCGACGAACTCGGTCATAAACAGGTCATACCACTCGCAGGTCGACGACGTGCCCACGGGCAGCGCCGAGGAAAAACCCACACGCATATGCGGCGAGAAACCCTGCGTCACGGCATAGGGCAGGCCCGCGCGACGCACGATGCGTTCAATGGTATGAATCAGTTCCAGGTGGCCCAGGTACTTGAGACGATCGCGCTTGCCGTAGCGAACGCGAAGCCTAAAGAGCGTGGGGTTGTCGGTCAAGCGCTCACTCATGCGCGATCACCCACCAATACGTTCTTGGCGTGGAGCGTGGGGCAGATTCCGCAGCCGGTGCACGACGTGCGGGTGCAGTCGGGCGTCGTGACACCCTCCAGCGAGCGACGGTACTCGCGCTCGAGGAAGCCACGCGAGCAGCCGGGGCTCACGTGCTCCCAGGGCAGATGCCAGTCCAGCTCGTAGGGCAGGTGCACGAGCTCGTTGAGGTCGATGCCGTTTTTGGCCGCGGCCTCCTTCCAGTTATCGAGCGAGAAATGCTCCACCCAGGCGTCAAAACGCGAACCGGCACGCCAGGCATCGATGATGACAGGCGTCATGTCGCGGCCTGCACGAGACAGCGCCGCCTCGATAAGCGAGGTCTCGGCATCGTGGTAGTGCACGCGGACCGCACGGTTGCGAACACTCGTAATGAGGAGCTTCTGACGGCGTTTGACGTCGTCGTAATCGAGCTGCGGGCACCATTGGAAAGGCGTGGCGGCCTTGGGAATAAACACCGACACCGAGATGGACACCGAGATGGAGCCGCGCCGCGCCTTGGGTACTACGGAGCGGCCGAGTTCCAGCACGTGATCGGCCAGGTTGGCGATGGCCACGATATCCTCATCGCGCTCACCGGGAAGACCCATCATAAAGTAGAGCTTCATGCGGTTCCAGCCGGCCTCGAAGGCCGCCTTCGCCGCGCGGTCCACGTCCTCCTCGGTCACATTCTTGTTGATGATGTCGCGCATGCGCTGGCTACCGGCCTCGGGGGCAAACGTCAGGCCGCCCTTCTTTTCGCCGGCGACCGACTCGGCCATATCCACGCCAAACGAATCCAGGCGCTGCGAGGGAATGGACACGCGAATGCCCGTATCTTCCAGGCGGCGGTTGAGCCTGCCAAGCACGTCGCGGATGCAGGAGTGGTCGGTGGTCGAAAGCGAGGTAAGCGACACCTCGTCATAGCCGGTCTTTTCCAGGCCCTGGATCACCGAGGACACAATCTGGTCTGCCGAACGCTCGCGCACCGGGCGATACGTCATGCCGGCCTGGCAAAAACGGCAACCGCGAGCGCAGCCACGCAGGATCTCGATAGACAGGCGATCGTGAACGAGCTGCGCATAGGGCACGCACGACTGCGACAGCGGATTAGTAGCGCCAAAGTCCTCGACGACGCGCTTGTAGACCACCGGCGGGACGTCTTTGCCCTCACGCGGCACGGTATAGCCGTGCGGTGAGCAGGGTTCGTCATAGCGCACCTCGTACAGCGACGGCACATAGGTACCGGAGACGGTCGCGAGCTGCTCGACAATCTGGGCGCGCGGGACGCCCTCGTCACGCAGGCGGCGATGCAACTGGCAGATCTCGAGCAGCGACTCCTCACCCTCGCCAATCAGAATGGCATCGAAGAAGGCCGCATACGGCTCGGGGTTATAAACCGAAGGTCCGCCGGCGACGATGATGGGATCGTCCTCGGTGCGGTCGGCCGCCAGCAGCGGAATGCCGGCGAGGTCGAGCGCCTCGAGAAAGTTTGTCACGGCCATCTCGTGCGGCACGTGCATACCGACGATATCAAACGAGGCTACGGGCGCTGCGCCTTCGAGCGACAGCAGCGGGATACCGGCCTCGCGCATGGCATCGCCCATATCGGGCCACGGCACATAACCGCGCTCACAGGAGATGCCCTCGGCCTGGTTAAGGATGTTGTACAGGATGGCGATACCCTGGTTGGGCAGGCCGACCTCGTACACGTCCGGGTAAATCATGCAGCAACGATAGTCGGCATCGGCCTTGGAGAGCGTACCCCACTCGTGGTCGATATAGCGACTCGGCTTTTCGACCTTCGCGAGCAGCGGCTCGATCAAATGAAAACAGTCTTGGTATGGAACGCGCAAAAGAAACCCCTAAGCAGCGAGATCGGATGCATCCTCAAAAGGATTCATGGGACGGGTAGCGCCGGCAACCGTGGTCACCAGGTCGCGGACGCGCGAGAACGTGGCGGCAACCACCTCGTTGGCACGGCTGTAGTCGATATCGCGCTCGTAGAGAGACACGAGCGCACGACCCATGCCATAGGTGCCGACGGCGGCGGAGAGTGCCTTGACGGCAAACCCAATATGCGGCGTCTGCTTTACCAGGGCACGAGTGACGGCGCGCATTACCAAGCCGCCGGCAAGCACGCCCGCGACCTCATAGCCGCGCTCGGGCTTAATGCCGCGCCCAAAGATAGCCGCAAGCTCAAAGAGCATGCCAACCTGCGCCAGCGCCATAACGGGATAATCGGCCCCCGGCAAAAACACCAGCGCGCCCGTCGCCATATTGGTAAGCGCGCACGAGGTGATGATGCGGTTGGCGGCGGCGATGCGCATAAAGCCAAAGTTCGC
This sequence comes from Collinsella sp. LCP19S3_A6, assembly GCF_052122015.1. Classification (NCBI taxonomy): domain Bacteria; kingdom Bacillati; phylum Actinomycetota; class Coriobacteriia; order Coriobacteriales; family Coriobacteriaceae; genus Collinsella; species Collinsella sp. LCP19S3_A6. The sequence goes on along the minus strand of NZ_JBQKDD010000008.1, from coordinate 4,444 downwards.
CGCAAAGGCCGTCTCCTTTTCCGTACGGTCCAGGATCCAGCGGGCGAGCGTCTCGAGCAGATACGTCTTATCGGTGGCCGCCACCACGCCGAGCATGGGCGTGGACTCCTGGATAAAAGGCACCTCGACAGCGGACTCGGCCAGCACGCACACGGGCGCGCCGGCAATGACGAGCTCCTGCACGGCGCTCTCAAGGCGGTCGGAACCGCACGAAAGCACCAGCACCACGTCGGTATCGGTCTTGGGGACGATACGCTCCTCACCCAGGCGCTCAACGCGCACAATGCCCGAGGTCGTCTGCGGCACAAAGGCATCGCGAACCGTCTCGACCAAAAAACGCGAGGCGGTCGAATCCAGGTAGACCGAAACGCGTACCGGCGTATCGGAATCCCTCTTGGTGGTCGCGCCCATTTTAAAAGCGCGGGTCAGCTTTTCCACGGGAATCTTCATGGCAAACCCCTCCAGCGGTTACGCGGCGCCCGAACGATGCCGCCATATGGATTGTACGATACCCACCGTCAACAACTGGATCATCATCGACGACGAACCAAAGCTAATAAACGGCAGCGGAATACCGGTAATCGGCATCATGCCAATGCACATGCCGATGTTCTCGAACGTCTGGAATGCCCACATGCCGACAATACCCACGCATGACAAGCGTAGAAACAGAGACTCGCACTTAAAGGCGACGCGGATCGTCGAGAAAATGAGCAGTACGTACAGGCACAGCAACAAAAAGGAACCGCAGAAGCCGAACGTCTCTGACAAAAAGGCGAAGACGAAGTCGGTATGGAACTCGGGCAGAAAGCCGCCGGCCGACTGCGTCGCATGCCCCAGCCCCTTACCAAAGAAACCGCCCGAGCCGACCGCGATCAACGACTGCTGCAGGTTGTACGCATCGTCCGAATCGGCGTTGTCGGGGTCGATAAAGACCGTCAGACGATTCATCTGGTACTGCTTAATGAGCACATCGTGGCCGAGCAGCGAATCGAAGACCGAATCGAGCGCCAGGACGAGCGCCACCAAACCCACGAGCAGAGCCAAAGTCGACAGCACCCATTCGCGGCGTGCACCGCTCATGCAGATGACGATGGCGCCCGACACCAGCACGACCAGACCCGAGCCCAAATCGCCCATGGCGACGACGGCCAAAAACGGAACGGACAGCATGCCGCAGAGCTTAATGTAGTCGCGAGCGGTATCGATGCGCCCGTTGTACTGCGAGCCAAGCGTGGCCATAAAGAAGATGGTGATGAGCTTGGCAAGCTCAACGGGCTGGAATGTTAAACCGATACCGGGAATCTTGATCCAACCCGTCATTCCCAAGCCGCCCGTGTAGGACAGGCCCGGAATCTTAGGCGAGAAGATCACGATGAGATCGATGACGAGCAGGGCCGTCGAAAAGTTGGAAATGCCGCGCAGGTCGGTGCGCCAGACGAGCACCGCCAGCACCGCGCCAATACCGATACCCAGCAGGTGACGCGAGAACGAGGCATCGGCTTTAAACTGCGAGGCGGACCAGATAATAATGGCGCCATAGGTGACGAGCGCCACAGTCGCCAACAGCACGCCGACGTGCACCTTTTGGCGAAACGTTCCGCGCGATGCGGAAATCTGCTTGTTGACGCGGTCCAGGCTGCTGCGAGAGCCGGTTTTGGTTGAGCGGAACAGGTCCGCCGGCGAAAAGTCCATCGCAACCTCCTATCGAACCGAGGAATCGCCCGTGGCCGTCGACGTGTCGGGCTCGTCATAAATCGCACCGAGGACATCGCGCACAACGTGCAGCGCGGTATCGGAGCCGCCACCGCCCTGTTCCAAGACAGTGGCGATCACGTACTTGGGGTCATCGGCCGGCGCGTAGGCGCAAAACCACGCGTAATCGTCCTCGCCGCTCTTCTCGCCCGTGCCGGACTTGCCGTAGACCGTAGGGGTCAGGGAGTTAAAGTGCGCGGCGGTCGAAGTCGACGCCGAGTAAATCACATCGTGCATGCCGTTGCGGACCAGCGCAAGATCGGCATCGTTGTTAATTTGGGCCTCAAGGCGCTTCTTTTTGCCCTTGCCGTTGTACTTGTAGGCATCGCCGTCGCCATCACGCGAGACAGCAGACAAGAACACATGCGGCACATACTGTTTGCCGCCGTTGGCAATACCCATGTAGGCGCAGGCCATCTGCAGCGGTGTCACCAGAATGTCGCCCTGGCCGATGGCGATGTTGGTCATATCGCCGGCATTCCACTTGCGGTCCTCGGCCGAGGCGTCGGTAAAGTACGACTCTTTCCACTCGGCATCGGGAATGCGGCCCGCACCCTCACTCGGCAGGTCGATGCCGCAGGTCTTGCCCAGGCCCCAACGGCGAAAGACCTCTTGCAGGCCTTCGGGATGCTGGTCGTTGTAGAAAAAGGCCTTGCCCATATCGTAGAACACGGGGTCGCAGGAGTTGGCGATACCGGACTGCAGCGTCATCGTGCCGTGGCCGGAGTGCAGCCAGCAGTACTTTCCCCAAGATTTGCCCAAGCCGGTCCAATATCCCGTGCAGTTGGTCGTTTGACTCGAAGTGTACGTGCCAAATTCGAGGCCAGCCAACGCCGAGAGGGGTTTGATGGTCGAGGCGGACATGTACTGGCCGCTAATGGCGCGGTTGAGCAGCGGATGCGAGCCCTCGTCATCGTTAAGCTCGGTCCACACGTCATTGGAAACACCGCCGATAAAGACAGAAGGATCAAACTTGGGTTCGCTTGCCATGCCCAAGATCTCGCCGTTGTTGGGGTCAAGGCACACCACGGCACCGTTGCCGGCATTGCTATGGCCCGTAGTCTTGGCAAGCTCAATGGCATTCGCCAGAGCCGTCTCGCAGGCCTGTTGAATCTTAAGATCGAGCGTAAGCTTAATGTCAGAACCGGCCTTGGCGGGAACGGCGCCGGCTTGACCGGTAACGTTACCCGAGGCGTCAACTTTCACGGTCTGCTCACCGCGAATGCCCTGCAGCAGATTTTCGTAGTAAATCTCTACGCCCGCCTGACCCACAATATCGCCCGATTGATACGAGATCTGGCCAGCCGCGCTTTCGTTGCCGTCCGACGACTTCTTGTTCTGCGCCTCGAGCTGCTCGGAGGTAATGGTGCCGGTATAGCCCAAAATATGGCAGGCGGTCTCGCCATACGGGTACTGGCGCTCGGTGCGCTCGGCGATCTTCACGCCGGGAAACTCACCGGCGTGCTCCTGAATGTAGGCGACGGTAGAGCGGCGCACGTCAGTCGCGATCGTATGCAGGCTCTGCGCGCCCTCGGAATTGTCCTGGATGTTGCGCAGCACCGCGACATACGGCATGCCGAGCACGTTGGCAAGATGACGCACCAGCACCTTGTCGTCGGCAAGATCGCGATAGGCGACGACGGCGAGCGAGGGGCGGTTTTGCACCAGTGCGACGCCGTTGCGGTCCAAGATGCGGCCACGCACGGCCGGCGTGGTAACGGTACGGGTCTGATTGCTCTTGGCCTGCTTGTCATAGTAGTCCGACGAGACCATCTGCATGCCCCACAGCTTAACGGCAAGCGCGGCAAACATGGCACCCACGCCCGTGGTGAGGATGGAGAAGCGGCCCTTGAAGGCCGTGGCGGCCGTATTGCCCTCGCCCTCGGTGGCGCGCGGGGCCGTTCCGTGCTGTGTGTCGTAGGTAAAGCGGGAGTCGCCGCGGCGCATGATGACCAGCGCGACCACAATGGCCACGACCAGCGCGATACCGGCGACAACAACCGTCAACTGGGAAGACATCTTGAGGCCTCCCCTATTTGAGCTTACGGGTCTTGGGCTTAAAGCGCATGCCCGTCTGACGCCCACCGCGTGCGGAGAACCCATAGCCAGACTGCGGAGCGGCACCGGACATCAAAAACGGAATGGCAATCAAGCCCGTCAGGATCGAGGACGGCAGAGCGTGCCCAAAGATGGCCACCACAAAGCTCGTCTCCAGACCCATAAACAGCAAGATGATGCTGTAGACCACGTTGATGGCAAGCGCAAAGGCGCCCACGGTAACGCCGCGCGCGCTCGGCGAGCCGCCCGTCTGACCAGCCGCGCTGTGCACCAAAGCAAAACTGCCCACGGTCAGCAGCAGCGACATAACGCCCACCGGCACGGCGGCGGAAAGGTCGTAAAACAGACCGCTGCAAAAGCCGCACACGACGGCACGCGTAGGGTCGCCCGAAAACACGCTCAGACACACCAAGATGATCATAAAGTTGACGCGGCCGCCCGCGATGGAGATTTGCGGTGCCAGTCCCGCCTGCAGCAGCACGCAGACGATAGCGGCGATTGCAAAGGCACGGGAGCCAGTCCCCTGCTCGTGTAGATCCATGGACATGCCTCCCTATTCGCTCGATCCAGAATCGGACGCTTCGGCCGTGTCGGAATCATCATCCGATTTCTCGTCCTTAGGCTGAGTCGC